>JAFDWQ010000001.1:144787-458229 GCA_018268395.1 Armatimonadota bacterium
GGTCGTGGCTCAACAGGAGCTGGATCTTGAAGGTCCCGCTGTGGACCATCTTGGCCGTCACGGCCCAGTCGATCGCGGTCGGGGCCGTCTTGGTCGTGGTGTAGTCGAACCGGACCCGGACGATCGGCGATGTCGCCGAAGTCACGACGAACTTGCAGACGCGCCAGGACACGCCGTCGACGGCAGCGGTGTCGCCGAAACCGCCAGTATTGGACTTGCCGATGTTCACGGCGCCGTTCACCGGAGCGAGCGTTTCAGACGTCGAAGCGGGCCCCACGTTGAGATTGTCGTAGCACACTACGTTGCCGTTCGTGCTACCGCCCGCAAAGAAGCGGACGGCTGTCGCTTGCGGTTGCGCCAACACGTTGTTCGCACCGCCCGAGAGGTACCAGTCGGTCGGATTGAACGTCGTCTTTGCGCCGCCCGTCGTCAAGTCTTGGATCGAGACTTCCGTCACCTGGTTGGTCGCAAAGTCCCACGTGGTGCTACAGCGGTACCAGTGGTTCGTCGGCAAGTTCTGCCATGCGGCGCCGGCGCTGAAGAACGTGGTAAAGCCGCCGCTCACGCCCCCTGCAGGGGCTACGCCGTAGTCGAACGTGAACACGGTCGGGTTGTTGAAGTCCGGCCAGTGATAGAGCGTTTGGAAGTAGTTCGCCGTCGTCGAAGGCTGCAACGAGAAGCTTCCGAGATTGTCGGTCGACGGCGGCGTGCCGTTGAACAGAGGACAGAAGTCATACGTCACAGACCACTTGCCGCCCGTGAAGGTGGTGTCGTGTTGTGACCGGGACACGATCTGGCTCGTGTACGTCGTGTCAGCCTTGTTCGCGAGAAACTGGTCGCCGCCGAACGGGTTCAGCGGAACGCTGAGCGCGTTTCCGGCCGCGACGTAGACGAAGCCAGGCGCAGAACCCGTCACAGGGATGTACCACCCCTGCTGGCCCGTGACGTCGACGCCGGACGTACTGCCCGAATATCCTTCACCAGCTTCGAAGCCGGTGGAGAACTGTGCGTTCGCGCCCGCCACCAGGAAAAGGCAGGCGATCGAAAGATAGGTTTTCATGGTCTCTCCTAGCTCCGTTCCCGGAGCTCGGATTCAGTATAAGTCACATGTCAGAAAAACGGGCACGAGCTCTTAAGTGGCCACTTGGAACGATCGGAAAGCACCAGCGGCCAGAATCCTCAGCGTCGTCGCTAGATGGGGCGCAAGGGGTCTCAGGTTCGCTTGCCCGCGGGTTGCGGTGCCTGACGATGTGAGGACAAAAAGTGTTCGGATTTGTGCAAAGTTCGACTGCAACCCCGTACAAATACGAGCACAGGGGCCGGAGGCACTTCACCTCCGGCCCCTGGCCTCAAACTTTGGAGCGGGAAAAGAGATTCGAACTCTCGACCCTCTCGTTGGCAACGAGATGCTCTACCACTGAGCTATTCCCGCCCGCTCTTGTTCCTATTATGGCCGAAACGGCCGCGATCATCAAGACTTGGGACCCCCGTCCGGCCCAGATCGACGGGGCCGACGCATACTTGAACCTGTGACGTCCGACCTCTTGAACCTGACTGTGCCCATCGTCCAGGAGGCCGGCAAGTTGGCCCGGTCCCTTCGGGACACGATGGAAGTCCGGCTCAAACAGGACGGTTCGCTCGTCTCCGACGCCGATACCCTTGTTGAAACCCGGTTGCGTGAGCAACTCGCGCCCCTCGTGCCTGGAGCCACGACCTGGGGCGAAGAAATGGGGTTCGAAGAGCCCGCCGAACCGGGTTGGTGGCTGATCGACCCCATCGACGGAACCTCCAACTACGTCTTTGGCCAACCGCTTTGGGGCGTTTCCGTCGCCTTGTACCGCCAGAACCGGCTCGAACTCGGCGTCGTCGACCTGCCCGACCTGGGATGGACGTTCGCTGCGGCCCTCGGAGCCGGCGCGACGAAGAACGGCGAACCCTTGGCCGCCGTCAAGTCGGGCCCGATCGCACGTCACGAACTGCTGGGCCACGCCGACGACAACCAAGAGGCGTTCTCCTTCCTGCCAGGAAAACGCCGTCACCTCGGGGCCTTCGTCATCGAGGCCATGTTCATGGCGGCCGGTGGACTTCGGGCGATGACGTCGACCAAATGCAAGCTGTACGACGCCGCCGCGAGCATCGTCGTGCTCCGTGAACTGGGTGCTGAAGTCAGGACCGCGCGGGGGTGCCTCTTCGAAGAGAGCGAATGGGCTCGGCCCGTCCTCTGCGAGCCGTTCGCCATCGTAGGCCCTGACGCCTGGCCCTGGGAAACCCTCGAGGACTAGTCGGGAGGGGCGATCGTGTCCGCTCCCTTCGCCGACCTGAGGCGACGCTGGAGTTCCAACACCGCGTCCTTGTCGGACAGGTCCACCTGAAGTCCGTGTCGCTTGCGGTCTTCCCGTTGCGTCCGAAGGCGCACCACGGCCGCCTCGAACGACTCTTGTTCCACCCGTTGGAGATCGCGGTTCGGCAACACCTCGGCCTCAAGCCCCCATAACGCGTCCCTGAGTTCGTCGGACCGGACGTTCGGGAGCCACGAACTGACGGGCCCTGCCGGAACGGCGCCGCCCAGTTCCTCGACGACCGCTTGCGCCAATCTCGTGCCTGCCGCCGTGACGAACAGGTCGGGCTCGCGACACGCGTCCACCGCTTGGTTCCTCAGCTCCTGGCGCAAAACGGCTTTGATGACCGTGGCCTCCGAGCCGACCATCCGCTCTCTGACGGATGAAGAGACCGAAGCCCGTGCCGGGGTCGCCGCATTGCGGTTCCGAACCCTCGCCGCCCGGATCGACCGCTCGATGTTCAGCCGGGCGAGCGTCCGGTCTTTCGTGAACGGATACTTGGGAACGAGCATGTCCACGAGACCCACGACCTCCTGATGGCGCTTTCCTTGCGCCAGGATCCCGGCCGCTTCGTCCCAGAACGCCTCCCCCGTCGCCGGGTGCCTCGCTTCGAGTTGGGCCAGGAGGTACTCCAGGGCCGTCATCGGCTTCTCTACAAGTTTACGGACCGCCGCCGCGCCTTGGTCGCGGAGCAGTGTGTCCGGATCCTTCCCCGCCGAAACGACGGAGACCCGGGCCTTGAGCCCTCCCTCGGTCAGGAGCGCACATGCCCGCTCGGCCGCTTTAAGCCCGGCTGCGTCGCTGTCGTACAGGACCACGACTTCGTCGCACCAACGCCGCAAGAGTCGGACGTGCTCGTCGGCCAGAGCCGTACCAAGGCTCGCCACTGCGCTCGTTACGCCGGACCGGTGACAGGCGATCACATCGAGATAGCCCTCGACAAGGACCGCTTGGCGACTCTTGGCCATCGACTCCTTGGCTTTGTCCAGTCCGTAAAGCACGCGCGACTTGCTGTACAAGGGGGTGTCGCCGCTATTGATGTACTTCGGCTGGCCGTCTCCGATGATCCGCCCCCCGAACGCGACGAGCCTCCCTCGTTCGTCACGTATCGGGAACATGAGGCGTCCCTTGAACCGGTCGTCGAATGCGCCGTGCCCGTCGCTCTTGACCAGAAAGAGCTCCTCGGCCAAGTTCAATCGGTGCCCCTTGCGTTGTAACGCGATCGCCAGTGCGCCCGTCACGTCCGGCCCGTAGCCCAGTCCCCAAGCTTCGACCGTCGCAGGGTCCAGACCCCGCTGACGACAGTAGTCTTGGGCGGAGGAAGACTTCTCGAGCTGGTCTTTGAAGAACGCCTGGGCCTCGGCCATGACCGCTTCCTGGGCTTCGGCAAGGGTGCGGTCCTTCTTCTCGTGCCTCGTCAGTTCGACGCCGGCGAGCTTCGCCAAGATCCTGAGCGCCTCGGGAAAGTCGACGTGTTCGGTCTGCATGACCCACTTGTAGACGTCCCCGCCCTCGCCGCACGAATAGCACTTATAGAGGCCTTTGTCGCGGCTGACATGCAAAGAAGGGTTCCTGTCGTCGTGAAACGGACAGAGACCCTTCCAGTCTTTTCCGGCCTTCTTGAGGCTGACGCGTTGGCCGACGAGTTCGACGATGTCGATGCGTGAGCGGATCAGTTCTCGCTCGTCGGCCACGCTACCTATCTTACTGTGTCACTTGCCTGCCGCGACGACGATGCCCGTCACGACTTGCGGCTTACCGGCTTTG
Source organism: Armatimonadota bacterium (assembly GCA_018268395.1). Classification (NCBI taxonomy): domain Bacteria; kingdom Bacillati; phylum Armatimonadota; species Armatimonadota bacterium. The sequence continues at coordinate 148,894 of JAFDWQ010000001.1, forward strand.
ACCCTCTGAAGCTTGAACGCGACCCGGTCCCGGGTGAGGTACCGCATGACGATGGTGTCACCGCTGATCTCATAACCGTCCGGAGCGTTGTACTTCTTGATGATCGACTGGAACGTCGAACCGAAGGCGGCCCCTCGCTTCGTGCGGACCCTGCCGTCATAAAGGCCCACGGCTTCGATTTGGACGACGCGGTTGAACTTGTCGAGGACAAAGGCGTACCTGCTGTTGTTGCGGTTGTAGACCCAACGCGTGTACTGGACCATCGCGCCGCTGCCCTGTGTCGCTCCCGCCGGGCCACCACTGGCGCCGGCCGCGCTCGGGCCTCCGCCGCCCGGGCCTTTGCCCAGGGTCCCGCCGCCGCCACCGCCGCCGCCACGGGCCGCCGGTTCGTCGCCCGGGGCGATGCCCAACTGGTTGAACCGGCCCGAGTCGAACGGATCGCCGATCATCATGGCGCTCTGCGCCGCACCACCGGCTCCACCGCCGCCCGCAGGAGCCGTGGAAGAGGGGCCTCCGCGGCCGCCGCCCGAAGCCGGAGATCCGCCGGCGGCGCCCGAACCCAACGTCAACGGCTGGATCTCGTCCGGGTTACCGTACCGGGTCACGACCTTCGTGCCCGTGTCGTAAAGCGAAATGCCGAGAAGGGTCGTCTCGGCGGTGCCTCGGTGCGCCTGAGGCGTCGATTGGGCCGTCGCCAACGCAAAAACGGTGGCCACGCCTGCCGCGATCGTCATGAACTTGAGCGTCCTGTTCAAAGTTGTTTCCTCAAGAGAAGGTTTCCCGCCGTATGAGACGGTGGAACACGGTCGGTTTGTTACACCGCCCGTCCGTACGTCCTGGGGCGAGGTATACCTGGAACCCTCGGCCGAAGTCTCGGCCTTAGAGGAATTATGGGATCGAACCTCGCCGTGTCCACAGCCGATTTCGAAAAAGAAGTGCTTCAGTCCGAACTCCCGGTCCTCGTGGACTTCTGGGCGACCTGGTGCCGCCCGTGCATCGCGATCGGGCCGTCGGTCGAAGAGATCGCTTCGGAAATGACCGGGAAAGCCAAAGTCTTCAAGGTCAACGTGGACGAAGAGGGCGACGTCGCGATGAAATACGGCGTCACCAGCATTCCCGCCTTACTGGTCTTCAAAGGGGGCCAGATGGTCGACCACCTTGTCGGAGCCTATCCGAAAGACCAGATCAAAGCCCTGATCGAACGGCACGTCTGACCCCAAGGTCAGGCCGCAAGGTCCGCTTCTGAAAGGACGGCCAGGATCATCGGGTCGTAACGTCCCTCGTCGTCGCCCGACGCCTTGTGATCGTGCGACACAAGCGCGCGGATCACGGAAAGGATCCGGGTCAGCACAGGGATCGAAGCGCCCTGCACCCCGTCTTTGCCCCGACCGTCGTAGCGTTCATCGATCCACTTCAAGACCGACGCGACCGCGACAAGACCGCCGCCTGCCCTGGACAGTCCGGCCGCGCCGTCCGGTGTCGCCCAATACGGCCACAACAGCGCTGCCGCCTGCAAAGTGTGCGACTGGGACGCGGGCAAGCCGAGTTGGGACACCGCGTGGCCGATGTAGGGCCGGCAACGGTCGAGGAACGCCTCGCACTGCTCACGGAACGCGATCGGGACGGCTTCGCGGGCGTCGTCGACCACCGTCGGGCCGTCGGTCGACCGCTTCTGCACGAACGTACCGCCATAGAGGACGGTCGCGTTACGGCTCCTGGCCTTCGCTTCGTAGAGCGCCGAATCGGCCGCCTTCAGGATCGAAGCCGAGTCGGCCGCGTTGTCCGGATAGATCGCGCATCCGAAGCTGGCCGTGACCTGGCGGCGCTCCCCCGAAGCCGAGATGAAGTCGATCCGCTGGATCTCCTGGCGGACGCGCTCCGCGACGGCCGTCGCCACTTCCGCGTTCGCTCCCGGCATGATCACGGTGAACTCTTCCCCGCCGTACCGGGCCGCCAGATCATAGGGCCGGACGCAACGGTTCAAGGCGTTGGCCACCATCTTGAGGACCTTGTCACCGGCGTCGTGACCTTCCGTCTCGTTGAAGAGACGGAAATGGTCGACGTCCAACATGATCACTCCGATCGTCGAACGGGAACGCTGGGCTTCCAGGATCCGACGGTGCAAGAACTCCTGCATCGCCCGATGGTTGGCGATCCCGGTCAAGGGGTCGAACGACGCCTGCCTCTCGACGTGCTCGAACATCAAAGCAGAGCTCAATGCCAGCGCCAAGTGTTCGGCCACGGTCTTGAACAGGTCTTCCGACTTCGCAAAGTTGACGTCGCCCTCCCGGGACACGAGTTCGAGAAGACCGATCAATCGGTGTCCGATGGTCAATGGCAAAACCATCAGACCGCCCGGCGGCAAGTGGCAGAATCGGGCTTCGAGGCCCGCCGTCATCGGGTTGTCATGGACGTCCGGGACGAAAAGGGGCTCGCGCCGGGCCGCACAGATCTCGGCCGCGCAACTCATACCGTGCTCGACGTCGATCTTGGCGACCGAAGTCGTTCCGACCCGGTTGGCGCCGACACTGGCCACGAGTTCCATGGCCCCGTCTTCGGACGGCCTGGCCCACAAAAGCACTGCGGCCATCTCGGTCGAGGCCGCGATCGCATGGGCCGCCGCGACGGCCAGCGGCTGGAGCGTTTGATGGGTGGTCAGAACCTTGCCGATCGACTTCAAAGCATCGGCCATTCGTCCACTGACCTGGGCCAGTCGCTTCGCTTCCGCTTCCTCTTTGGCATCGAGGACGAGCACCATGGCGTGTCCCGGACGTTCGGGGACAGGCCCGACGAAATACCGGTAACCCTCAAGGTGCAGCGATCCCGTCGCCCCCGCGAAAGCGTTCCGCAGCAGGTTGGACATCCGCGGGTCGGCCAACGGGTCTCCTTGGAGGTGCGGGCACGTGGCGGCCAGTCCCCACTTCTGGGCCGCCTGACTGTCGGCCGAAATGGTCGCAAGGCCTACACGCTTGACGTCCAAAAAGGACAGCATCGGAGGTTCGACGAACCCGACCGTGCACGTTGACCCGTCAGACAGCTTCAGACGCCCCGGAAATCCGCCGGTCCCTGACCGGACGGATCCCTCCGGACGAAGTCCAAGCCGCTCGAGGGCCTGTTCCAGGTCGTTGGGTCGGTGCGGAGTCAATCCTATGCTATTTTCGGCTCGAAACCGGAACAAAAAGACCTCTGAAAGCAAGCAACTTGGCGACTTTTCACGTCTAACACCCGTGCGTTGGACTTCCTCGTTGGTGTTCGTCTTGGCCCTGTGGGGTTGCGGTGGAGGAGGCGGAGGCGGTTCCCAGGCCGGACGGGTCTTCGGCGATTCCTGCCCGGGCGTGTCCCCAGGATCGGTCGCCTATTCGACGACGTGGGACGCCACGCACCCCAACGCCTCTCAAGTCGTCCAAGTCCTGGACGCTTCAGGTGCCCTGCTGCGGTCGGCGTCGCTCAACAAGCTGAGCGGGTCGGAAATCAACATTTCGAACGTCCCCGCCGGCATCTACGAAATTCGGGCGGCCTTGTACGACGGCCCGAACGCGACGGGCTCCAAGATCGGCGAGACCAGCACCGTCGCCGACCTCTGTGCGGCCGTCGGAGGTTCGACCGTCAACGTACGAACCACGGCCGCGTCTCCCGTCGCCAGAGTCGTCGTCCAACCGACGACGGTCACCGTCCAACAGCAGTCGACCCGCCGTTTCCTGGCCGAGACTCTCGCTTCGAACGGAGTTCCCGCCTTTCATAGCGTCGGGGGAATCGCCTATTCGGTCACCGGCGGGATCGGGACCGTCGCCCCGAACGGGCTGTTCACGGCGACCAACGCGGGCCAAGGGAGCGTCCGGGCCGTCTTGAACGGGTCTTTGGCCGGAGCCGCCAACGTCACCGTCACCGCATTCAATCCGAGCCGGAGCAAATGGACGGTGCTCGTTTACATGAACGCGGCGAACGACCTCTTCCCTGCCAGCGATTTCAATGTGAACCAGATGGAAGCCGTGGCCGACAGGCCCGCGGACCTGAGGTTCGTCGTCCAGTGGAAGCAGTCCAAGGACTTCGACCCGGGTTCAACGTTCGACGGCGTCCGTCGGTACCTCGTCAAGCACGACACGAACACGAACATGGTCGGCAGCGAACTCGTCCAAGACGGCTTGGTCGACGGCCAGGGTCAAGCCTTGGACATGGGCTCGCCTGGAACCCTGCTCGACTTCGTCAAATGGGGCAAGAAGAACTACCCCGCCGACCGGTACGTGCTCGTGATCTGGAACCACGGGAACGGCTGGAAACGAAGACCCGGCGACGGTCAGACACGAGGGGTCAGTTATGACGACCAGTACGGGACAAGGATCGACACGTGGCAGCTCGACCAAGCCTTGTCCGGAGAACGTTTCGACGTCATCGCGTGGGACGCGAGCCTCATGCAGATGCTGGAAGTGGCCTATGAGGCGCGCGGCCATGCCGACTTCATCGTGGGCAGCGAGGAGAGCCCGCCCGCAGAAGGATATCCGTACGACTCCGTGTTCGCCGGCTTCCGGGCGACTCCGGACGCCGCGACGTCCGCCCTGACGAAGGGCTTTGTGGACGGGATGCTGGGATACCCGCCGTACGCGAGCCGAAAGATCACGCAAAGCGTCTTGGACGTCACCAAGCTACCGGCCCTCGCCTCGGCCTTGGACGACCTGGGCCACCGCCTGTTCGACGACAGGGCCGTCCTGGGGACGGTCTTGCCGAAAGTCCGGGACGACGCCCAATCGTACAGTCCGACCGCGACGCGGTACTACCGGGACCTCTACGACGTCTGCCGGCTCTTGATCTCCGACGCCGGAGTGCCGACCGCCGTCAAGGCGGCGGCGTCCAACGTCCAGGCCGCGGTCGACGACGCGACGGTCTGGGAAGGCCACAACGCCCAGTCAGCGAACAGCCACGGTGTGTCGATCGACTTCTCGGAAGGCTCCAACTTCCAGTCGTACCGGTCGGACTACATCCGGCTGAAGCTGGCCGCGGACACGTTCTGGGACGAGTTCCTCGGTTCGTCCCCCTGACGCAGAAAAGGGGCCGGCGGGAGGCCGGCCCTGGGCTGGAGGGGTGCGTATGGGACTGGATGGGCGATCCAGCTTTTCTGTTGGAGGAAGGTTGGGCGCCTTCCAACGGTGGTCTTCCATCCCCAGACCGACAGCGGTCATGTACTGCTACCGGGCTCGGGCCCGGTAGTCTCATTTCCGGACGAATTGCCATGGTGGGAATGCCGTGAGCGACCGACGGGTGCTATAATCGCGCTTCGCCAGGCCCGAGGAGGGCCCGATCAGACCAATGAGCGAAGACGTCAAAGAAGAATCGCAGGCCTTCGACCCGATGGCCGAAAAAGTCGCTGCAGACGACGGTCGTGGTGACGGTAAGGCCAAGAAGGCTCGGAAGCGCAAAGTCAGCTTTCTGACCACGAACAAGATCGACTACGTCGACTACAAGGACGTCGCCGTCCTCCGGCGCTTCCTGACGGACCGCGGCAAGATCCTTTCTAGCCGCCAGACCGGGAACACCGCCAAACAGCAGCGCATGATCGCCAGGGCCATCAAGCGGGCCCGGGAAATGGCCCTCTTGCCGTTCGTCGTGACGGACCTGACGGACGAACCGCGCGCTCCGCGTCCGCCTCGAGGCGAATAACAGCACGAAACCGTGCAGTCAAAGGGCCGGAACCACGGGGTTCGGGCCCTTTTTTGGTCTAAAGTCCTCAAAGTACGCGGCGTATGATTCTCCCCTTTCATGCGTTTCGTATGATTTACATGAATCGTCATGCAGATTTGTGGAGGTGGCCGATTGGACGTCGACAAGTGTTTTTACGGTGCTGTCACCGTCGGTGAACGCGGACAGATCGTGATCCCGGCAGAAGCCCGGGGACAACTGGGCATAAAGCCAGGGGATAAGATCCTGATCCTTCGCCACCCCGTATACGAGGGACTCGTGATGACCAAGCTCGAAGCGTTCAGCGGGTTCGTCGACGAGTTCCAGCAGACATTGGAGAAAGTGAAGCAGATGGCAGGTGAAGAGTGATCGGGCTTTGGACGGTCCCGTTCGCCCTGGTCGGGTCGCAAGACGTGCTGACCAAGGACGAAGCTATACGGATCGCCATGGAGCGGGCGTTCAGCCTTCGCATTTCTGAAGTCCAGGTCCGGAAGAGCCGGCAACAAGAAAGCCAGGCAAGAGGCGCCTTTGGCCCCAACATCACCCTTCAAGGCAACTACACGCGCATCGACGGCTCGTCGTTCTCGACCGGAGGGTCGGGGGGGTCCGGATCGTTCGACTCCAAGACCGCGAGTGTTTCGGTGTCCGAAACGATCGACGTTTCGGGCACGATCCGCAGGGCGCTGAGAGCGGCGGAGTTCAACCGGATGGCTGCCGAAGCCGGGCTCGGCGCAGAGGCCAACGCCCTCAAACTGAAGGTCCGCCGGTCCTATGACGACGTGCTCCTTTCCAAAGCCCTCGTCGAAGTCCAGAACGACGCGGTCCGCGCGTCGAAGGAGCGCCTCGACAAGGCACGGGTACGGTTCGAAAACGGAGCCGTGCCTCGGTTCGACGTGCTCCGTTTCGAGAACGAGCTTCGGAAGTCCGAACAAGCGGTCGTCCAGGCTCAGGGCAACGTCAAGACGTCGAAACAGTCGCTCAACAGCTCCCTTTCCCGACCGATCGAGACCGAGTTCGAACCCGTCCCCGTCGACAGCTTGCCCGCACTGCCCTCCGATCTCACCGGACTCGTCGTTTTGGCCGTCAAGAACCGGGACGAAGTGCGCCAAAGCGGATATATCGTGACGGCGTTGACCGAAGCCGCCTACGCCCAGGAGGCGGGCAACAAGCCGCAACTCGTCCTCCAGGCGACCCACTCCCGGAACTTGGACCCGCCCGCCGGCTCGAGGGACAACGGCACGACCAGCTCCGCCGTGATCTCGTTCCCGATCTTCGACTCCGGCCGCACCCGGCACATCGTCGAACAAGCGCTCAGCGACCGGGACATCGCCAAGATCCAGTTCGAGCAGCTCTTACTTTCGATCGCCCTGGAAGTCCGTTCCGCCCATACCCAAGCGGACACCGCGAAGCAAGCCTATGACGTGGCCGTCGACAGCGAACGGCTCGCGACCGAGGCTTTGCGCCTTGCGGAGATTCGGTACAACGAGGGCGCCGGGATCCTCATCGACGTCATTCAAGCCCAAGCCGATCTGACCGCCGCACGAGGCAACGTCCAGACGGCGAAATACGGTTACCTGAACGCCTACGCCGCTTTGCAGAAAGCGGTCGGAAGGGACGACTTGAACGCAGTGGAAGGCACATGAAACTCTGGACACCCATTCTGTTGGCGGCCGTTTGCGCGGCCGGTTGCGTCGACCGGGCCGCCCAGTCGCAGGCCAAGAAGACACAAGACCTGCTCGCCGACCGGACGCAGGCCGTGGACGTCGCGTCGGCAAGGACCGCCGATTTGACCGAGACCCTTCAGGTCACGGGCAGCTTTACGGCGAGCCAAGAATCCTCCGTCGGCCCGGCCGTGGCCGGACGGCTCGTCACGGTCTACGTGCGCGACGGTGACAGTGTCCAGGCGGGTCAAGCCATCGCCCAGCAGGAGACGCAAGACCTGATGACCAGGCTCCGGCAAGCACGGTCTCAAGCCGATGCCGCCCGCGCCGCGCTTCAACAAGCCCAGAGCGACGCCAGGACCGGGCCGACCAAATCGTCGGCCAGCGTCCGCGCCGCACAAGCGCGCCTTGCCCAGGCCCGCGCCCAATATCAGAAGGCGCGGAACGGGGCCAGGAGCGAAGAGCGGACTCAAGCCGAATGGACCGTCAAGCGGACCAAGTCCGACCTCGATACGGCCAAAGCCAACCTCGACCGCCAACAACGTCTCTTCGCCGAAGGAGCGGTCGCCAAGACCGAAGTCGAAGCGGCCGAAAACCGCTACGCGAACGCGATGGCGGCCTATGAGGGCGCACTCCAGAGTCTGAGCATCACGCAATCGGCGACAAGGCCCGAGGACTTGCAGGCCGCGCTGAACGAGGTCCGGGCCGCTGAAGAGTCCGTCCGGCTGGCCCAAGCGGACAAAGGGAACGACATCGTCTTCTCGCAACGGGTCGAAGGCGCCCGCGCGAACCTGAACTCTGCGCTCGAGCTGGTCAGCCTCGCACAAAAGGCGTTGAGCGACGCCACTATCCGGTCTCCGTTCACCGGAAGGGTCTCCGGCAAGCCTGTGCAGGCCGGCACCTTCGTCGCTCCGGGGGCTTCGATCGCCACGATCGTAGGCCGGTCCGGGCTTTATTTCGTCGCCGACGTCCCGGAGTCCAAGATCGCGCTGATCGCCCCCGGTTCCGAAGTCTCGCTCAAAGTCGACGCCTTGCGAGGGGCCGTCTTGAGGGGTAGCGTCATCGCCGTCGACCCCGTCGCCAGTGGCCAAGGGCGGCTCTTCAGCGTCCGGGTCACCCTGCTCGAATCGCTGGACAAGGTCAAACCTGGGATGTTCGCTAAAGGGACGATCGATCTCGGACGTCGGACGGGCGTGACCGTCGTCCCCCACGAATCGATCATCCGCGACGGAGAGAACACGTACCTGTTCACGGTGGTCGGCGATGCGGCGAAGCGCGTCGACGTGAAAACAGGGCTGGAAAGCGGTCCGGTGACCGAGGTCACGGGCGTCTCGCCGGGCGACAAAGTCGTCATATCGGGGCAGACGACCCTCGTCGACGGAGCAAAGGTCCGGATCGAGTCCGGGAAGAAAGGAGCCTGACGCATGGGGTTGACGCAGGTCGCCATCACGAGGCCCATCTTCATCTTCATGGTGATGGTGGCCGCCCTGATCCTCGGTACGGGCGCGTTCCAAAGCCTTCGTAAGGAGCTGAACCCGGACGTCAGCTTCGGGACGATCACCGTCACGACCGTTTATCCTGGAGCCGGTCCGGAAGAGATCAACGAACTCATTTCGCGACCGATCGAAGAGTCGGTCTCGAGCGTCGCCAACGCCCGTGAGGTCACGAGCACGTCCCAGGAAGGCGTCTCGACCGTCATCGTCCTCCTGAACATCGGCACGAACGAGAACGAAGCGTTGAACGACGTCCGGTCGAAAGTGGACGGCGTCTTAGGCCAGCTTCCCCGCGACGCCGAAAAGCCGATCGTCCAAAAGTTCGACACTTCGAGTTCGCCTGTCGTCACGTTGAGCCTGCGCAGTCAGTCGTTGTCCAACCGGCAGATCCGCGACCTCGCCGAGAACACGCTGAAAGACCGCTTTGCCCGCATCGACGGCGTCGCTCAGGTCGAAGTCAGCGGCGGTGACCAACGGGAGATCCAGATCCGCGTCCGCAAGGACGCGCTTCTCAGCTACAAACTTGGCATCACCGACGTCCAACGGGCGGTCGTCGCGGCAGGGCTGAACATCCCGAGCGGGCGTGTCGTGACCGACCGGGAAGAATACGCCGTCCGCGTCAAGGGGGAGTTCAAAACCGTCTCCGAGATCGGTGACATGTGGCTGACCTTCAGCGACAATAAAGGCGACGGTCTCAATAAAAGTGTCCGCCTTCGCGACATCGCCACGATCCTGGACACGAACGCCGAACGACGGTCGTACAGCCGCCTGAACGGATCCGACGCCGTCACGATCTCCATCGCCAAGGCCAAGGCGGGCAACGCCGTCCAGATTTCCGACGCCATCCGAAAGCCGGAAGGGTCCAGCCTCCTTGACACCCTGCAGAAGAGCTACGGCGTCGACTTCGAAGTCACAGAAGACCAGTCCGAACAGATTTCCGAGTCGTTGTTCGACCTTAACTTCTCCCTCATCTTCGGGATCTTCCTGGTCATGGGCGTCGTGTGGCTGTTCCTGCACAACTTCCGCGGGACGATGATCGTCGCGATCGCGATCCCGACTTGCATCTTCGTCACGTTCCTTGTCTACTCCATCGCCGGGTTCACGATCAACAACATGTCGATGTTGGCGTTGTCGTTGGCCGTCGGCGTCCTTGTCGACGACGCCATCGTCGTCATCGAGAACATTTACCGCCACCTCACGCTCGGAGAAGACCCGGTCGAAGCTGCCGTCAACGGCCGGGCCGAGATCGGGCTCGCCGCGATCGCCATTACACTGGTCGACGTCGTCGTCTGGCTCCCGATCGCCTTTGCGGGCGGCATCGTCGGCCAGTTCTTCAAACCGCTCGGACTCGGTTTCGCCACAGCGGTCCTCGCGTCCCTGTTCGTCTCCTTTACCGTGACGCCGATGCTCGCCTCACGCTGGTACAAGAAGGGCGAGGACTGGGAGCACCCGAAAGGGAGGTTCGCCCACTGGTTCGAGGACCGGTTCCACGCTTTTTCGCTCGGCTACCGAAGGGTGCTCGAATGGAGCCTCCGCCATCGTTGGCACACGTTCGCCATGGGATGGGTCGCCCTCTTCGCCGTCTTCATGTTCATCGGGGGCGGGAACCAGCCCGACATGCCAAAAGCGGTGATGGCGGGTATCCCCTTCTTCGGCGTCGCCATGGTGATCACGGTCATCGTGTTCGTGGTCAACGCGTTCCGGGGCCATACCAAGCCGGCCATGTTCCTTCATGGCTTGCTGTTCGGTGGAGTGTTCGTCGTCGCCGCCATCGGCGGGTTCGCGTATCACTCGTGGAAAGGCGACGCCCTCTTCAAGTTCGTCTTCATCCCTCCGACCGATTCGGCCCAGGTCAACCTGACGATCGACCTCCCGCCCGGAGCGAGTTTGGACGAGACCGAGAAGACGGTCGCGAACCTTGAGAAGACCGTGGCCAAGCACCCGGAAGCCAAATACGTCCTGTCGCGCGTCGGTCGCCGGGGCGGTGGTTTCGGCGCGGCGCAACAAGGCACCAACTACGCCTCGATCGCCGTCACCCTCTACGACAAAGAGTCGATCACCGACCGCTTAGCGTTCTGGGTCAAGCACAAGGAACACTTGAGGACGGTCAGCGATACCGCCGTGGCGGCCGATATCCTCCAGATGATCGGCAAGCAGCCCGGCGCGAACGTCACCGTGAGCTCAGGGGCCAACCAAGGATTCGGCGCCGCGATCCAAATGTCGTTCCGTGGCGACGATCACGCCCTCTTGTTGGCGACCGCCAACAAGATCCGCAAAGGCCTCGCCGAAGGGGCCGTCAAGGGCGTCATCTCTCCGGACATGTCGTCCAAACCCGGTAAGCCCGAACTCGTGGCGCGACCGGACCGGGCCCGCCTCGGCGACGTCGGACTGACGACCGCCGACGTCGGTGCCGCCCTCCGCGTCATGTACGAAGGCGACATCCAGTCCAAGTTCCGCGTCAACGGGCGCGAATACGACATGCGCGTGATGATGGACAGAAAGGACCGCGACGACCCGGACGTCCTCGCGACCGTGCCCGTCTCGTTCAAAGAAGGCCAGCCCGTCTACCTTTCCGAAGTCGCGAACCTGGAAATGGGCCAGGCCGCGGACAAAATCGACCGGCGCGACAGGCAAGAAGAGATCACGGTCATCGCCGACCTACTCCCCGGCTACGCCGCTGGAACGGTCCAATCCGACATCGACAAGTGGATGAACGGCGAGAAGCTGATTCCGGAAGGGGTCCAGTACAAACCGCTTGGCCAGGCCGATGCCCAGTCCCGGGAAATGGTCTACCTTTTCACCGCCTTCGGACTCGGCATCGTGCTGGTCTTCATGGTCCTCGCCTCCCTGTACAACAACCTGCTGTACCCGTTCATCATCCAGCTCGCCCAGCCTCAGGCCATGGTCGGGGCCATCCTCGCGTTGGTCTTGACCGACAAGCCGCTGAACATCGTCGGCTTCGTCGGGATCATCGCCCTCGTCGGCATCGTCGGCAAGAACGCGATCTTGCTCGTCGACTACACGAACACTTTGAGAGAGAGGGGCGAAGACCGTCATAAGGCCCTTTGCGACTCCGGACAGACCCGACTCCGGCCGATCATGATGACCACGCTCGCCCTCATTTTCGGCATGCTCCCGGTCGCCCTCGCCATCGGTCGAGGCTCGGAGTTCCGTGAGACGATCGGCATCACGATCATCGGAGGCGTCATGCTGTCGACGTTCCTGACCCTGCTCGTCATCCCCTGCTCGTACACGATCTTCGACGACATGTCGCAGGCGATGTCCCGCAGGCGGAAGCGACCCGATACGGCCGATCCGGTCCCTTCTGGCCCGGACTAGGCCCGGAACTTGCCGGACACCGCAGCGGCGTGCCATAATGACGGTTCGCCGCTAGCCCGTGTCGGGCTCGGCACGCCTAAGGGCACGGACGGAGGAACGATGTACGCGATAGTCAAGACGGGCGGCAAGCAGTTGAAAGCCGCCAAGGACGAGACCCTGATCGTCGAAAAGATCGAAGGCGAGCCGGGGACGACCGTGACCCTGGAAGAAGTCCTGATGGTGGTCGACGGGGCGAACGTGACGGTCGGTAGCCCGTTCGTCAAGGGCGCCAAGGTCAAAGCCGAGATCGTCCTTCAAGGCAAGGCCAAGAAGATCAACGCATTCAACTATAAGCCTAAGAAGCAGGTGCGCAAGCGCTGGGGCCACAGGCAGAAGCAGACCCACCTCAAGGTCCTTGAGGTCGTCGGAGGCAAGTAAGACATGGCACATAAAAAAGGTCAAGGCTCGACCAAGAACGGTCGCGACAGCAATTCTCAACGCCTCGGCGTCAAGCGGTACGGGGGCGAAGTCGTCAAGCCTGGCAGCATCCTTGTCCGCCAACGAGGTACGAAGTTCTATCCTGGCCCCGGAGTCGGCATGGGCAACGACCACACTCTTTACGCCCTTATCGGCGGCCAAGTCAAGTTCGAGGGCCCGACGGCTCGACGCCGAATCGCGGTCTACGAGCATCAAGCCTGACCGTAACCGCATCCGGCCCTAAGCGGGGCGCGACTCACGAGGGTCGTGCCCCGCGTTCGTTTAGGACTAGACGATTCCGGCCCTGAGAAGGTCTTTCAGCATCAAGAGCCCGACGACCTTCCCTTGGTCGACGACCGGCATCTCTCCGATCGGGCGCGCAAAGTTCTGGAACATCTCAAGACCCTCGATCGCCATGAGCCCGGGCTCGATCGTCCCCGGACGCTCGGTCATGATCTCCGCAGCGGTCCCCTCGACCCGTCCCTCGTTCGCAATGATCCGGCGGCGAAGGTCGCCTTCCGTGATCAGGCCCAAGAGGCGCCCGTCCGCGCCGACGACGCACGTACAGCCTGCTCCTGCCTTTGCGATCGTCCTCATGACGTCGAGAAGACTGTCTGTGGGGCTGGACAGGGCCAGGTCTTCCCCCCTCCGCATGACGTCCTCGACTCGAAGCGTCAGGCGGCGGCCCAGGGCTCCGGAAGGGTGGAACCGTGCGAAGTCTGCGGCGCTGAAGCCGCGTTCTTCCATGACGGCAACGGCCAAGGCGTCTGAAAACGCGAGCATGACCGTCGTCGACGTCGTCGGGGCGAGGTTGTTCGGGCACGCCTCCGTGTCGACTTCGACGTCCAGGAACAGGTCGGCGGACTGGGCCGCGCTCGAACCCCGTCGGCCGCAAACGACCATCGACCTTGCACCTTGCGCACGGACGGCCGGGATCAGCCTTTGGATCTCGTTGCTTTCGCCGCTGTACGTGTAGAACAGGACGATGTCGACGTCCGTGACCATCCCCAAGTCGCCGTGCAGAGCCTCAGCCGCATGCATGAAGAACGACGGGGTCCCCGTCGAAGCAAAGGTCGCGGCCGATTTCGCTGCGATGTGGCCGCTTTTCCCGAGACCGCTGCAGACGACCCGGCCCGTACACGTGAGGATCCAGTCGACGGCCTGCCTGTGAGCCGGCTCTAAATGTCGGGCCAACGCCGTCAAGGCGGCCGCTTCTTGCTCCAAAACCCGCTTCAGCGACTCCATAGGCACGCTCAAACCGTCGCTTCCGTCCGACCGGGATGGGCGCCGTGCAAGATCGTCTTCCCGAAGAGCGACTGCACCCATTCGACCGCGATCCGGGCCGTCTCGTTCTTGTTGTCCCGAAGAGGATTGACTTCGACCACGTCCAATCCGGCCAACCGATAGGGGCTGTCGTCCCGACCTAGCAGGCGGCATAAGGACTCCGCCAAGAAGTGTCCTTCCCGGTAAGACAACCCGCCGCGGACGGCCGTTCCTGTGCCGGGCGCATAGATCGGGTCGAGGACGTCCACGTCGAAGCTGACCCAAAGGGCCTCGGCAGACGAAGCGGTCAACCACCGGTCCAGCGCCTCCACCGTCGCCTTGATCCCGATACTGTCCACGTCCTGCATGGTCCAAGTCGCCGATCCCGGCATCTTGGCCAAGTTGGCGACTTCTCCCGGGTCGACGTCACGAAGACCGATCCAAGCGGCCTTGTCACGGGCCAGACCGCTACCGGGAACGACGTCCAAGAGCTTCGGCCAGAGGTCGTAGACGGATCGCTCCCACGGCTTTGTCTCAGGCGTGGGCTCGCCGATCGATCGGACTGGTAGCAACTTGGCCAACGCCGCGACCGACATTCCGTGCAGGTTCCCGCTTGGCGTCGTATCGGGCGTGTTGACGTCCATATGGGCGTCGATCCACAACAAGGCGAGGCGTTCGCCGAAAACGTCCAAGGCACCCGCCACCGAACCGATGGCAATGCTGTGGTCGCCGCCGATCACCAACGGGACAGACCCCTTGCGGATCGTCGCCGCCACGTGGTCGCGCGTAGCACCGTAGACGCGGAGGGCTTCGTCGTCGCACTCCGCACGAGGGCCCGGAAGGCGACCGTCCAACGTGTGGACCTCCGTATGCACGCTCTCGACGCCGATCTGTGCGAGGCTCGGGCCGAGCCCCTCGAGCTGCATCGCCAGCGACCCGAGCCGACTCCCGTGATGGGGCCCGCAAAAGTCAAACGGTACGGCGATCGTCTCGACCATGAACCCGGAGTCTACTCAGGCCCGGACGCAGGCGCGAAGGGCCCTGTAAACTTGTCCCATGGGTGTGGAAGCCGGAGTCGTCGCGGTTCAAGGCGACTTCGACCGGCACACGAAGGCGCTCCTTTCGGCCGGAGCGACCTCCGTCCGGGAGATCAGGACGCCAGAAGACCTTCAGGGCCTGGATCACGTGGTCATCCCAGGGGGCGAAAGTACGACGGTCGGAATGCTCATGGAGAGGTTCGGCCTCAGGTCCGCGCTCCAAACCTACGCCGCCGAGGGGCACGCCCTTTGGGGCACGTGTATGGGCATGATCCTCATGGCCAAGGAGACCGAAGGACGGGAGCAGCTCCTTCTCGAAGTGCTCGACGTCACCGTGAAGAGGAACGTGTTCGGCGCTCAAGTCCACAGCTTCGAAGACGACGTCCCCGTTACTTTCCTCGACGGGTCTGTCACCGGCGTCTTCATACGGGCACCGATCGTCGTCCGGCAAGGCCCGGGCGTCGAGACCGTCGCAACCTATAAGTCGGACATCGTCGGAGTGCGGCAAGGCCGCCTCCTCGGAACGTCGTTCCACCCCGAACTGACGGACGACGACCGCCTTCATCGCTGGTTCTTGGAAAACTGACCCCGCAAAATTAAGTGCCCCGCTCTCGAGGGCAAGAGAGACGGGGCTTGGTTCGGGGGAGGAGAGAAACCTTTGTCTATATTCTATGACACCCGCCAGTGTCAGAACGTTCCCCAGACCTCCTTATTTTAGAGTGATTTACGTGCAAACGCAAGCAAATTCGAGCGCAGCGTCCGTTTCAGACTGGAAAGCACGTAAAAGTACTAGGTCACATGTCCCAAAAGCGGCGTAGGGAAAGGCAGCGCCGGTACCAAAGACCGTCGGGGCGACGAACGTGATGAGCCGATCGACGGCTCCCGCCCTCGCGAACCGGCCGATCGTTTCTGGACCGCCCTCGATCAGCACACCTCTGACACCGATCGTAAAGAGGGACTCGAGCAACCGCACTTCGAACCCGTCGCCAAAGTCCATCGGCAGTTGCCTCGGGTCGGCTTGCCGCTGTCCAGCGACGCACCAGACCGTCTGACCAGGCTGTTGGAAGGCGCGCTCCTTTCCGGTCAGGACCGCCCGAGGGTCGATGATGACGCGCACGGGCTCATTGACCGCCTCAGGCTCCCGGACGGTAAGGAGAGGGTCGTCGGCCTGGACGGTCCCTCGCCCGACGAGCACCGCCCCCATTTCGGCTCGCAGCAACCGACCTGCCCTGCGGGACGCCTCGCACGTGATCCAGCGGCTTGTCCCGTCCGATCGCGCCATGAAACCGTCCAGAGTGACCGCGGCTTTGACCGTGACATAGGGTCGCCTGCGTTCCATGGCCGTCAGCCAGACGACGTTCGCCGCCCTTGCGTCGTCGGCCAGAAGGCCCGACTCGGTCTGCACCCCTTTGGACCTGAGGACTTCCAGACCGCCGGACATCGCCGGATTGGGGTCGAGGGTCGCTGCAACGACCCGCTTCACTCCAGCGGCCAAGAGAGCCTCGGTACAGGGCGGCGTCCGCCCATGGCCGGAGCAAGGCTCCTGGGTCACGTAGACGGTCGAGCCTCGCGCGGCCGGACCCGCCTCGTTCAAAGCGACGATCTCGGCGTGCGGACCTCCGGCAAAACGATGAAAGCCCTCCCCGACGATGCGGCCGTCTTTGACCAGGACGCAGCCGACGTGAGGGTTCGGAGCCGGATAGCCGCCGCGGGCCAGTTCGACCGCCCGGCCCATGAATGCGGCCGGATCACCGCTCATGGTCACGGAGAGCCCCTTCGACGAGGCCGGTGAGGTTGGCCTTCTCGCTTAGAAGGAACTCTTTCCGGGTTTGCCGGGCGAGCAGGAGCGCCGAAAACGCCGTGCCGACCCAGACTCCTGCCGTGACGCCGAAGTACAGGATCGCCCGCCGCCCCCACTGCACCAAGCGGGGACGGCCCGCGTCGACAGGAGGTTTGGCCCCGACGACGATCGGCCAGCACAGCATCAGGACGATGCCTGTGACGAGAAAGCCGGTCGTCAGGACTTTGAGACGCACGCGTTCTTGAGCTCCTCGATGTTGCCTCGGATCGTGCCTCCGGACACCAAGTAACTGCCCGTCACGAAGGTCGTCGCTCCGGCCTCCCACAGTCGTCCGATCGTCAAAGGCTCGACACCACCGTCGACCTCGATCTCGACGTCGGGATCGGCCAACCGCACTTGAGCGACCTTCTCGATGCACTTTTCGATCAAGGACTGCCCTCCCCAACCTGGGTTCACGGTCATGACCAAGACCACGTCGAGCCCGCCCAACAGAGGGAGGACCGTCTCGAACGGCGTCCCCGGATTCAACGCGATGCCGGCTTGCACACCGCTCTGCCGCAGTCGCTGCACGTGTCGATGGGCGTGCGGCGTCGCTTCGACGTGGAAGACGACCCGCTGACAACCCGCTTCGATAAAGGCGTCGAAGTGCCGGTCCGGGGTCTCCGTCATCAAGTGGGCTTCGAACGGTGTTCCGCCCAAGCCTCTCAGGCTACGGACCAGGCCCGCCCCGAACGTGATCGGCGGCACGAACTGGCCGTCCATCACGTCGAAGTGGATCCAGTCCGCCCCTCCGTCGATCATCTCCTTCACCGGCCTCCGGAAATCGGACGGGTCGCAGGACAAGATACTGGGAGCGATCTTCGGGTTCATTGTCGGGCGTTTCCGTCGTCGGCCGGCTGGTCGTCCGGCAAGGCGTCGGCCTCGTCCGCCTTCTTTTGAACCTGGTCGATCAGATCGCCGTCGAAGAACACCCGGAACGTGACTTCCTTGCCGAAACCATCGGCCTGAATATCGAACGTCTCGCTCGGCTCGTGCTTCTTTTCATGGATCGTTCGTGTCTGTCGGTCGTCCGTCATATCGATCCGGACAAGGACCGCCGCCGCTCCCGGAGGCATCGTCACCTTCAGCTTGTACGTGTACCGGTCGCTGGACGTGGTGCCGTTTTCGACGGACTTGTCCCCGTTACTGACCTTGACGCGGAGTTTCGAACCCCGCTCGATCTTCTTGCGGGCCTCAGGGTTCTGCGAGACGATCAGGCCCTCAGCGAGGTCTTTGTCGCGCACCCGGTCGATCGTTTCGGAAAGGTCGAGGTCCATGTCTTGCGACACTTTCCTAGCCTCCTCGATCGTCATGCCGCGCAGGTCCGGCACCTCCACGAACCGTCCGCCTGCGCTCAGGACGACCTGGACGATGCCGTTTTCTTTGACCTTGTGGCGACCCGGCTCCGGGTCTTGGTCCAAGATGACGCCCGAAGGGTATTTGTCGCTGGCGACGTTCCGTTCGACCGACATGCGGAGTCCGAGCTTGTTCAAGACCATCGCTGCCTCGGCTTGTGTCTTGAAGCGGATGTTGGGCATGTCGATGAGCTTGGGACGGTGCGTGATGAACCCGATGTAGGCGAACACTCCGATCAACGTCCCGATGATCGAGAGGTACACCAGGCCGACGAGCCATCGCGGTGTGCCGTCCGAATCCGCTGGTTTCGCCCTTTGCTTTTTCAAAGTCTGTTTCGGTCTCTCTGCAGGCTCCTGGACGACGGGAGCGACCGGGGCCGCCTCGACGTCTCCGGCCCGAAGGGGCCACGTCAGCGGCCGTCCGAACCGAAGTGCGTCCTGGATCGACCGCAGATCGGACAGGAGGTCGTTCACGCTGGCGTATCGCTCGCTCGGAGACTTAGCCATGCACTTTCGAATGACTTCGTCGAGCGCAGGCGGCACCGAAGGGTTGATCGACCGGACCGACGGATAAGGCGCGGTCGCGTGCTTCGTCGCGATGGCGACGGTCGAGTCTCCGCCAAACGGACACCGTCCCGCCAGCATCTGATAGATCAAGACACCCACGGCATAGATGTCGGACGCACGGCTCGGCATCCCGCCCGCAGTGACTTCCGGAGCCAGGTAAGGCGCCATGCCGCGCAGCATCGCGAGCCCGGCCTTCGAGCTCGCCGGATACGTCGTCCAAAAGCCGGACATCGACAGTTTGACCATCCCCGAGGGGGTCACGAGCACGTTACGGCCGCTGATGTCCCCGTGGACGAAGCCTGCCTGATGCACCACCATGAGGGCCTCGGACACGCTGACCGCCGTCCCGACCGCCAATTGGACCGAAAACGAGGCCAGCCGTCGCACGCGCTCGTCCATCGGGGACGACGGGACGTATTCGCTGACCAGGATCAGCCGTTCCTCGTCCTCGACGACGTCCAGAACACGCTCGAGCGAAGGGTGCACGAGCGGCTGGAGCTGCTCCGCATGGTCCTTCAAGGCCATCGAGAACTTCCGTTCGGCATTGAACGGCTCTTCCAGGATCCGGAGGCGGACTTCCTTCCCGGACTGACGGTCGAGCGCCCGATAGCTGGCGAACAAAGGGGACGTTTCGAGTTCTTGCTGGATTTCATACCGGACGGCGATGAGGTCCCCGATCATGTTCGAGGCTCCTGGTCAGGTACGAAACTCAGGGCCACCGCCGTGACAAGGACCACGAGCGCGACGAGCGGCACAGGCGAGGCGTCCAATTGCGCGACGTAGCGGGCCGTACTGCCCGAGAAATAAGACCACTGGCTCGCGAAATAGCCTCCCGCAGACAGAAGCGCCGCCGCCAGTCCGACGGCCGTTCGCAGAGCCTTCATCGTATCGCCAACGCTTCCAGGACTGCCGACCTTTCCACGCCTCTGATAAGTTTACACTCGCCTGGCCTTTCCACGAGGCTGAACGTCAGGCCCTGCCCCTCGACTTTCTTGTCCCGGCGCATGGCGTCGGCCAACGCTTCGGCCGCAAGGCCCTCGGGAACGACGGTCGGAAGCCCCTGTAACGCGAGGCCCAAGCGGGCCCGATCGGCCGTTCCGGGCTCCGTGACGCCGATCCGCTCTCCGAGCCTCGCTTCCACGACCATCCCTACGGCGACAGCCTCGCCATGGTTGAGTCCGCGATACTCCTGAAGCGCCTCGATCGCGTGTCCGACCGTGTGGCCGAAGTTCAAGACGGCCCTGCGGCCCGTCGTCTCGAATTCGTCGTTTTGGACGACCTCCGCTTTCAGCTCCAAACACCTTCGGACGATCCCGTCCAGGTCCGACCCGAGTCCCAGGGGCTGGGTCTCGAGCTCGGCAAGCAGACCGGCGTCAAGGGTCAGCCCGTACTTCCAGACTTCTGCCGCCCCGCAAAGGAGCTCACGGTGCGGAAGGGTCTTGAGGAACCCCGTCGCGACCCGGACTTCTCTTGGCGGCCAGAAGGCGCCGACGAGGTTCTTCCCTTCCGGAAGGTCGATCGCGACCTTGCCACCGATCGACGAGTCGACCATGGCCATCAAACTGGTGGGCACCATCACGAGGTCTACGCCCCTCATGTATGCAGCGGCGACGAAGCCGGCCAAGTCTCCGACCACGCCACCTCCGAACGCGACGACCGTCGTCCGCCGGTTGGCGCCGGTCTCGGCGAGCCAGGACGTACAACGGCCGAACTCCCCGAGGCACTTGCTCGACTCTCCGGCAAGCACCGAACGGACGGTGCGACCGTCGAGGAGGTCCGGATACAGCCTCGACAGGTTCGAATCCGTGACCGTCCGGACATCTACCGGAAGACCCGCGAATGCCTCCGCAACGTCGACGAAGCGGATGGGATATTCGCCCCGGGAGGTCTCGACCGTCATTCCCCCAGCAGCATCTCCTTGATGCGCGACGCGACGACGTCATGGTCCTCCGCACCTGAGGGCACGACGAAATCGGCTCGAAGGTACAGGTCGCGGCGCTGGGTGAGGAGAGAGTCGAACCGCTCTTCCCAGTCGGCATGTTCGAGCAAGGGCCGCTTGCGCTTGGTCGTCCTTAACCGCTCTTTGAGGACTTCAGGCAGGACGTCGAGGAAGACGACGACGCCCAAACGGTGCATTTCGGCCCAGTTGTCTTCACGGAGGACGATCCCGCCCCCCGTCGCTAAGACGCCTTCTTCCTCGGTCATCTCGGCAAGGACCAAGTGCTCGTGTTCGCGGAAGGCGGTCTCGCCATAGATCTGGAACCATTGACGGATCGGGCGTCCGAGCCGCCGCTCGAGCAAGACGTCCGTATCGAGGAACGGGACGTCGAGCGATCCGGCCAGCTTCATGCCGACCGTACTCTTCCCGCTACCCATCATACCGACCAAGATCACGAGAGCCATAGAAAACGAAGCGACGGAAGGGATCGCTCCCGTCCGTCGCCGGAGGATACTGGTTTTTTCCGCTCGGTCTTACGGTTGCAGACCGAGTTCGTCTTCTTGGACGATGTTCGGGGTCACGAAGACCACGAGCTCGCTCGAACTCTTGGCATCGTTGCGGCCCCGGAACAGTTGGCCGATGATCGGCAGGTCGGACAGCACCGGGATCTTCTTCACGGTGTAGCTGTCGTTCTTCGTCGTGAACCCGGCCAGAGCGATCGTCTCGCCGTTCTTCACGATGGTCGCCACTTGGATCTGCTGGCTCGTGAAGTTCGGGTACTGCGTGCCGTCCGGACCGACCGAGAAGCCCGTGATGTTCGCGATCTGCGGCGTCAGGGTCATCGCGATCGAGTTGTCGTTGTTGATACGCGGCCGGACGACCAAGAACGTCTGGATCGTGAGAGGCGTCGGGTTGTAGAACGTGGTCTGACCACCGGGGCCGTTCGTGACGATCGGCAGGAAGAGGTAGGTCGTGACGTTCTGCGAAACGAGCGCCGTCTGGTTGTTCAACGTCCGAAGCAACGGCGCACTGACCACGCGGCCCCAACCGTTGTTCATCAGGGTCCGCAAGCGGGTGCTGATGTTGCCCGTCGCATAGTTGAAGAACACGGGGTCGCCGGACCGGGCGAACTCGCCAGGCCGGACGCCGGCGTTGACGGTGCCGCGGCTATAGAGCCAGTCGATGCCGAGCGCACGGTCCGAGCTCTGCGTCGTCGAAACGAACTCGACCTTGATGACGACCTGTCGGGGCTGCTTGTCGAACTGCTCGATGATCCGTTCGAGTTCGCGGATGGCTTCTTCTGTGCCTTGCACGAGGAAGGAGTTGTCCGTCGGGTCGTACATGATGCGGTCGATGCCTTGCGGCACGAGGCCGTCACCGCCGCGGAGCCCCGTGACGCCGCCCTGTTGGCCGCCCGGGTTGTTCTGTCCGCCCGCTCCACCGCCGGGTTGGCCGCCTCCGGCGCCGCCGCCCAACTGTGGGGCCGCTTCGTCCGGCAGGACGATGTCCGACGTGGTCGGCTTGGGGCTCGCCGTCTGAAGGACGGACTGGCCCGAACCGTACATCTGGAACACGTTGTTCATCGCCTTCGGCGTCGTCGACGAGTTCTGCATGAACTTGTCGATCTCGGTCAGGCCGTGGTCGCTGTCGTAGACGACGTCCTTCAGCATCGCCCGGACCAGGTCCGGATCGGCCTTCATCAGCTTGATCGTCTTGGTGATGTGCGGCCTCGCGACCGCGACTTCGGGCTGCTGCTTCTCGGTGGTCGGCTCTTCCTTTTTGCCGCTCGAAATGACGAAGACGCCGTTCGAGTCCTTCTCGGCATAGGCGCCTGCCGCGTCGCAGATGTACCGGATCGCCTGCTCCGCCGTTTGCTGGCTGAGCTGCAGGCTGATCTTCTTAAAGTCGCCGGAGCCGGGCTTCACGACGAACTGGAGGCCCGTCTGAAGCGTCAGCGCCTGGATGGCTGCTTGAAGGTCGGCGTCCCGCAGGAAGAGGTCGACCTTCTTCTGAAGGACGTCCTCCTGCGCGAATGCGAGGGTCGTGAACGAGACCGTCGCCGCGAGCGCCGCGACGGTCCTTGCGAGTCTGTTCCAATTCATTACCAGTATCCTCCTGATCGTGTCGTCCTGAGCGGTCAGCGCCCGAAGCCGCCGCCGCCGCCGCCGCCAAAGCCGCCGCCGCCGAAGCCGCCGCCGCTAAAGCCGCCGCCGCCGAAACCGCCGCCGCCGAAGCCGCCGCCGCTAAAGCCGCCGCCGCCGAAGCCGCCGCCGCTGAAACCGCCGCCCGAGAAGCCGCCGCCGCTGAAACCGCCGCCCGAGAAGCCGCCGCCGCCGAAGCCGCCGCCGCCGCCGAGCCCCGTCATGGTGCTGGACTCCGGCTGCGTACCGATGTCGATCGTGCCCGCGAGGATCTGGCTGATCAACTGCGGGTCGGCGTGGCGGACCTTGATCCGGACCGTCGGCTTGGACGTCGACGTGTTCGGCAGGTTGCCGGTGTCCGTGTTGCCCGGGTTCAAGTTGACTTCAGGCTTCGGGATGATCGTGTAGGTCGTGCCCTCGACGCGGTACGTCGCATTGACCTGGTTGAGGATGTTCCTCAACGCGGTCTGGAACGGGACGTCCTTCAAATGGACGGTGACCGTGCCTTGGACTTCCTGCGAGACCGTGTAGTTAGCGTTCACGATCTTGAACAGGGCCTTCAGAGCGTCGCGGACGTCAGCCTGATCGAGGTTGAGTTCGGCGATGTTCTGGTTGTTGACGTCCTGGTTCTGGGCCGTCGAGGAAACGGGCGCGGTCAATGCCGTCGCCAGTACCGCGAAGCCCAGCAAGGTTCCGAAGAGAGTTCTTGATTTCATTCTGGTCCTCATAGTCTTAGAAGCCCGAGATGACCGATGGCTTCGCTGTCGTCGATTTCGAATTCATTTTAGCTTCCACTCATGGAGGCGCCGCCACCGCCCGCCGGGTTGCCGCGGCTCGGACCGGAAGGAGGCCCGTCGTTTCCGCCTCGGTTGCCGCCGCCCGTTCCTCCGCCTGTACCGCCCGATGGCTGGTCTCGAGGAGGTGCGCCTTGTAACGGGACGACGAAGACGGTCGGAAGTTTGCCCGCTGGTCTCCGAAGGACGGCACGGTCGGAGTCGATCGATACCACCGTCCAGTCGCTGTTCGGGATCTTCATGCCAGGCCGGATGTCGAACACCTCGTTGCCGGTATCGAGCAGCGCGACGACACCGTTCCCGATGATCACGCCCGTCAGGCGCCATGCCGGCAACGGTTCGACCACCGGCGCGACGTCGTCTTTGGCCTCGGGCTCAGTGAACATAGTCGCAAAGCCGCCGCCGTCGTTCAAGAGCCGGAACGACGTTTGGGCCCGTTCGAACGTGGCTTCTGACGGAAGGAGCGCAAAGGCGTCCCGCCGTGTCCGGAAGAACTTTGTCTGTGCGAGCTGCAAGGCGTCGTTCCCAGGCGTCGCGACGACGGCCGCGCCGATGCCGGCCGCAGCGGCCGGTTGATGGGCCGGCGGGTTGTACGGCGGTACGGTCGTCAGCTCCTGCGTCTTGTCGCCGACGTCGCATCCCGTCAGGACGACGGCCAGCGCTCCCAGCACGATCCAGCTCTTCGACATGGTGTTCCTGTTCCTAATGATCGGTAGACCGACTGTTTTCATCGCCTTATCTGCCTCCCGGCTTAGGGCCGGTCGGGCTCGGAGCGTTGCCGCCCGGAGCTTGACCGCCGCCCGCACCCGTCGATTCCGGCACGGTCGGCGCGACTTCCGTGCCCCGGATGTAGGCCACGAGGGTCAGATTGTACGTCCCCGTCATGGTCGGGGTCGTCCCTGATAACTGAAGACCGTCCGCGACGGCCAGATAGTTCGGCATGCTCGACCAGGCCCGGACGTGGGACATGATCTGCGCGTAGCTCCCGGTCACCGTGACCGCACCCAAGTTGAAGACCAACACGGGGAACCGGATCGCAGGATAGTTGTAATACTCGACGATCTGGGCCGCGTTGCCAGGAGGCGACGGGATCCGCGGACCGTTCACGACCCTGACCCCGCCGCGCCGCAATTGGGCGTTGACGGCGTTCTGGACGCTGTTCCGGAACTTGACGGAATCGTTGGTCAACTGCCAGCGGTTGACCGCCAGGTTGATTCCGCCCGAGCCCACGTTGTTCGGCGGCGTCTTGACCGCGACGATCTTCTGCCACTCGAGCTCCATCTTCTGGACGTCTTGCTCGGCTTTCTTGACCTTGTCGTTGGCCTGCTTCTGCTTGCCGGCTTGCTCGATGTAGCGGTTGGCCAGTTCGTTCTGGTACTTGGCTTCCTCGACGTTCGGCAGGAAGTTCGTCAGGGTGACCATCGCCGCGATCACGGCAAGGCTCAACCCGATGACGAAGATAGAAATTGGACTTAATTTCATGACCGTTCTGCCTCCTTAGTCGGCGTTGTCCCCTCCGACGCCGCGACGGTTGTTCGGTCCGGCCGGACCGGGCGCCGGCCCGCTCGGTGTCGGCGTCGTGTTCCCAGGGCCGCCGCCGCCGCCAGGAGCGGGCGAGTTGGACGCGCCGCCTTGGGCCCTCAACGTCGCCTCAGGGTCCGGGGTCTGGATGTCCCGGTTGATCGTGACGACCAGGGTGATGACCGACCAGTCCGGCATCGCGCCCTTCCGGGTCGCGTCCGGAACGCCGAACCCTTCGGCCCCGACGAATCCGCGCGGAGCCGATTCGGCCCTCGCGATCATCTCTTCGAGCCTGGCCATCGGGTCGCTCGGTAAATTCGATTCGCCCGGCCTCACGGGGAGGCCGCGTTGGTCGCCGTCGTTCAGCGCCGGGACGACCGGCCGGACGTCGGCGAAACCGGCCCGGGTCACGTTCGTCGCTCCCGGGATCCTCAACATCGCGAGCATGATGTCCGCGTATTGCTGGTACGTCTGGATGACGCCCGTCAACGAGACCGTGCACAGCCCCGGCCCCAGCGACGTCGCGGTGACGTCCGTCACACGGAAGAACGTCGGGACATAGGACAGGACGTCGCGGTACAGGTCGGGATAGACCGTATTGTGCTTGAGCATGGCGTTCGCCAGCTTCAAGTTCCGGTCGATGACCACGGAACCGGCCATGATGTCGTCGGCCTTCTTGGCCGTGGCGACCGCCGTGTCGTAATTGGTCTTGTACTTGGCGGCCCGGTCCTTCGCGGCCGTCAGTTCCTGGTTCGACCAGAACATCGCATAGGCGCCGACGGCGATGGCGCCGACCACCATCAGGCCGGACGCGACCCAGGCGACTTTGGACTGTCCTTCCTTTGAGACGTGCGTTGGCAGCAGGTTGAGCTTCATCTTTCGTCCTTAAAAGCAGATGTGCAGGCCGTTGCCCAGCGCCACTGCGAACTCCTGACGGTCCTCGTCACGGAAACTGTCGGTCTTTTTCGCCGAAACCGTCAGGCCCCGGAGCGGGTCCATGAGTTCGGCAGGAAGTCCGATCGCGGATTCGAGAAAGGCGACTAGCCCCTTCATTTTCGCCCCGCCGCCGCAGACCAGCAGCATGTCCACCTCACCGCCTTTGCTGCGGAAATAGTCCACGGAGCGCCGCACCTCGGCCACGAACTCGTCCATGACCGCGGCCATCGCTTGATAACCCCGGTCGGGAGCGACGTCCTGGGCCACCGGGACCGGGGCGGCAGGAACGGCCTCTTCGGCCGCGGGCTCTGCCGGCGGGGCGCCCAACGACTCGTCGGGCTCGGCGAACGGGTTGTAAGGGGTGAACGTCTGGGTCGCGGCCGTATCGAACGGGTTGTACGACCCGGACTGGGCTCCGGGCCCGGTCGGGACGACCACTTCGGACTTAATGTGTTCGGCCTCGTCGAAGGACACACCAAGACCGTCGGCGATCGCCTTGGTCATCATTTCTCCGCCGATCGGGACTTGGCGAGGCATCAAGAGCTTGCCGTCCCGGTAGACGTTGATGGCCGTCGTCTTGTGGCCGATGTCGACCACGCAGACGGACTTGCCCGCAAGCTCGGAACTGTAGGCCGTAGCGACCGTCCGGGCCATGCCGAGCGGCTCGACGTCGATCGCGGCCGGTTTACGGCCAGACTTCTTCACGAGCGAGATCAGCGAGTCCACCGCGGACTGCGGCGCGATCGCCATCACGACGTCCATGTTCTGTGGGTTGTTCGGGGCCGGCGGGAACGCTTTGTAGTCGCTCACGACCGTGCTCTCGGCGAACGGGATGTTCCGGGTGATCTCCCAGTCCATGTGCTGTTTGAGCTCCGCGTCGCTCATCGCAGGGACCTCGAGCGTCCGGACAAGGACCGCGCCTTGGCCCGCGACCGAGATCACGACGTCGCCGACGCTGGCCCCTGCCGAACCGCAGAGTTGCTTCAGGACGTTCGAGACGCTGTCGTAGTCGTGGATGCCGATATGGTCGACGGCACCGTCCGGAGTTTGGGCCAGTCCAAGAGCGGTCACGGTCGGGCGTCCGCCCTGCAACTTGACCTCGGCGATCTTGATGGTCTGACTTCCTATGTCCACACCGAGGACACTGCTCAATTTCTTGGCCATGAACGATCTTTCCCTAGCTCAGCAGGCGGCATCATCATAGCACCCGGAGCGACTGGCTGTCAACGAGGCCGGCCTGCACGGCGGACCGCGTTCGTACCGAAGCAGACGCGCTCAAGAGGCTGAAAAGTTTCGTCCCGAGGGCCCGGAAGTCGAAAATTCGTCCTTCCGGGCCCTGGACGCCCTTACTGGTTCGGCCGTTTCGGCGAGAACCGGGGCGCGACCGTCTGGAAATAGACGTCCGGTTGCCCCGTCCGAGAACTCGACCAGAAGAACCAAAGGAGGCCGGGTTTGCGCCCTGCCACAGGGTCGATGTTGTTGAACGGCGAGTTCAACGGGTCCAGTGCGATCGAGAGGCCCGACTCGTTGCCCACCTGTTCGATCGGAACTGCTTGTTCGAGCAGTTCAGGGATCTGCCGGACGGTCCACGCCTCGGTGAGCCGGCCGATAAAGCGGCCGCTTTCGTCCACCGCATCGTACGTCACCGTCACCCGTCGGTCCTCGTTCCCGGTCAGGAAGAAGACGCGGCCTGTCGCCGGGTCGAACTGGGCATAGTGCTCGACGGCCACGCCGCCGCCCCAGTTGTCGACGCGGAAGTAGGTCGCGGCCCCGTTCTGGTCCGTCTGGATCGCATTGGCCAGGACGATTCCCGGCCGGAGCGTCTGATAGAACGGCCGGGCCGCGGCCGTACCGTCGCCCGAAGTCCGAGTGTAGGCGACGACCGTGCGGTCCCACCTGAGCGGCGAGTCCGGCTGAGCGGCGTTGACTTCGCCGACCCAGTTCTGCAGGTCGCCCAAGAGGTTGCGCTGCGGGTTGCCCGGCACGACCCGGACGCCGATGAAGCGGTCGTCATAGGTCGTGGCGACCGAGCGGTAATTGGCGCCCGTCCCCGTGCTGACGCGGACGATCGACGGCCGGTACTTGATGTACAGCCTGGTCCCGCGGGGCAGGATCACGCCCGTCATGCGGACCGCGCCGGTCGACGATTCGAGAAGGACGCTGCCGCCGAAGCGGGAGTTGAACTTCAAGATGCCGGACGCCTGGTCGAAGTCGCGGGTCGCCGTCTTCTGGTCCCAGATCGAGCCGGTCGCGCCGGACGGGTCCGTCGTGATGTCGATCTGGTCGAGCGACGCCTGGTCGGTCACCCATTGCAGGCCCGGAGCCCAGAACACGCCCGTCGCCGGGTCGAGCGTCAGATCGTCGATCAGAGGATCGGTGGCCGTGCCGTAAGGCAAGACCGAGTTACGGCCCGTCGGCACGCCCGTGAACAGGCTCGCCGTCAACCGGGCCATGTAGACCTCGCTGAACTTTCGGCCGCGGACCTTGCCCGTGAAAGTCAAGTTGATCCGGCCTTGGTTCCCGTCGCGATAGCGGCGGGCGAACGCGCTCGGAGCGCCAAGGTTCTCGAAGGCGTTCCCTAGCCGCAGGCTGCCCTGCGTCCACAGGTTCGACGTGGAGTTGTAGTTGTTCCAGACGATCTGGCCGAGGCCGTTCGAATAGGTCGAGTAGAACACCGAGGCGTACGACGTGCTGCCAAGGGTCGTGTTGACCAAGCTCAGCCTGCTCTTCTTGACCGTCGGGTCGAAGGGCGACGTCAGGATCGCACCCGGATTGTAGTTGATCGTCCCGTCGGCCGCGAACGTCATCGGCACGAGCATGATCTCGCTCAGCGGGACGGAGGTGCCCGAAGCGTCCCGCTTCGTGGCCTCGCCCAGCATCGCCATGTACTTGCCGTTGTTCCAAGACCGGCCCGTCGTCGCGGGGTACTCGAGGAAATTGAAGAACCCGCTTGTCGGGAACGTCGGCGCGCCGAAGGCGACCGAGTCGAGGTCGAGCGTCTCGCCGTTGGCCGTGTCCACCGAGAACACGTTGGCGGGCGGGTCGATCAAGAGCGTCTGCTTGTACCAGCGCGAATTGTTCTCGGCCGTCCAGGCGTTCAGGTCGTTGATCGGGCTTTCACCGAGGGAGTTCCCCAGCGTCGACCGCAAGGATCCGACGTAGATCCGCCATTTGTCCTGGCGTAGCAGGTCGGTCTCGGTGCGCTGCATCGCGTTCCAGCCCGGCGTGTTGGCGTTCTCGAGCCTGTTCGAGGCCCAGGCGACGAACACGTTGCCGTTCCCGTCGCGCATCGCGCTCGGCACGGAGTTCGACCACAGGAAGTTCCCCGTCGCGGTCGGCAGGCTTTCGACCATCGGAGCCGACTTCGTCGTGGGCAGGTTGGTCATCCGGCCCTCACGGACCGTGAACTTCAGATTCGCTCCAGGGTCGGTGTACGCTTCGTCGGTGCCCAAAGACGGGTTGTCCGCGTTCATGTCGTTACCCGTGTTGCTGTTCTCGAACGCGAACACCTTTCGGATGTACTGCCCCGAGGGAGCGCCGATCGGTGCGCTGACGCCGATCTTCGGATCGCCGGGAACGATCTGACCCGGGTTGAACAGGTAGCCGCCCGCCGTCCGCAAGTTCGCGTTCGGCCTGCTCCTGGGGTTGACGTTGTAACGCGTCCCGATCAAGTCGTTCGGCCTCGGCTTCTGAAGGATGTTCCTTCCGAGCGGGTCGAACCCTGGGCCGCTACCGACCAGCAACGACGCCGAATACCTTCGGTCGATCGACGAGTGCAGGTGGAGAGAAGCGTCCAGCCAGGCTAGTTCGTGCTGGCCGGGCATGAACAACTCGACCGGGCGGTTGCCGTTCGCGTCGAAGAAGAACTTCGCGAGCCTCAGGTCGAGCATGTTCTCGTTCCCGTCGTTCGAGACGGCGAACGGTTGGAACAGGTTGTTGTAGGCCGGGTTCCACGGGCTGAACTGCGTGTTCGGGTCCCAAGGCAGGAACGGGCCGAAACCTGCGCCTCCGTTGTAGCCGCCGCCCGAAGGAAGCGACCCCATGTCCAGGGTGGGGGTCTGGAAGTTGATCCGCTGGTCGCGGGCGACGTCCAGTCCGATCCCGAACGTGCGGAACGAGCCGACCGTCGGATCGAGCGTCGAGTTTCCGCCCTGCGGGTCGATGAACATGATCTGACTGCCGTAGTAGTCGCTCTTGCTCGAAGGCTGGTAGCGCGGCACGAGCAGGCTCATCTCGAACACGGTCGGGGTGACCCGGCGGGTCATCTGGGCTTCATAGCCCGTCAGCGTCCGGTAGTTGGTGGCGTTCGCCGGTGCGATGAACGGCGCGTTCAGCGAAATGCCGGACGGGTACAGCGGGTTCTGGGCCTGTCCGAACAGATTGGCCGTCATCGCCAAGCCTTCCCGTCCCACGTTGGGATAGTCAAGGCTCGTGTTCGGCACGTTGACCGGATAGTCTTCGAACCCAGGGTAGTTGACGCCGTTCTGAAGCAACGGTTGGAACACGCCGCCCGTCGTCGGATCGGTCAGGTCTTTGACCCAAGCGATGTCGCGCGGGCCGACCCGGACTCCGTCCAGGCCGCGACCCAGCAGGATCGCCATCAAGCTTCGGTCGACGACGTACAGCTGCTGGACGCCGAGCGATCCGTGACTGACGGGTTGCCCCTTGCTCCGGAGGTCAGGCCCGACCGGGCCTGCTGGCTCGCCCGCCGCCGGGTTCTGGTCCGTTCCCACGTTGCCGTTCGAGTTGTACAGGGGCCATCGCGGGTCGCCCGTGTTGACCACGATCGTCGGATCGGGGTTCACGAGGGTCGGCAGGCACACGCTCGAGTTCACGATGCCGCTGTCGTCCAGGTACGCCAGTGCCAACGGGTTCGCGATAAAGTAGTCGGCATTGACCGGCGGGTTGAACGTGGCCGGCTTGAAGAGCCGGACGGCCGTGCCCTGATTCCGCGTTCCGGCCGAAGTCGCCCGGGCGGAGAGAAGGTTCGGGCCTGGGCCGATGCCGCCGATACCGGTCGTCATCAGAGGAATGCCCCGGAGCACGAAGCCGCGGTTCTGGGCGTCGCCCGTGTACTGCCGGATCGGAGACTGGAAGCGCTGGGCCGTACGGCCCGGGCTGCTCATTTCGAACTCGATGTAGTAGTTCGCGGTCGAACCCGTCCCTTCCGGAAGGTCGTAGATCAAGACGTACAGCGTCTCGCCGAAGTCGAAATGGCGCCGTTGGGCGGCCGAGTTCTGGGCGACCTGAAGGACCTCCGCCGCCGTCACCCCGACGTTCGGGTCGTCGATCTTCTGCCGCAACTGGTCGTACTGCTCGGGCGAGATCAGGATGAACTTGTTCGGGTCGATCGCGTTATCCAGCAGATCGAGGTCGGGATCGTTCTGTCCAGGATCGCGGAAGCCGGGCGGGACGCCAGGAACCATCGGAATGTCCTTCGTATCGAGGATCGAGTTGAAGGCGTAGAGGTAGCCGCTACTGTCGCCCGCATAGGCCCACGAATGGACGTTCAGACCGTTATTGAAGCCACCCGTGATGGCGGGCGACACTTGCGCCTGGCCGTCCATCGCGTAGCCCCACACCTTGGTGAAGCCGGCCTTGTTCAAGAGGCCGTTCGCGCTCAACGCGGTCAAGCGGCCGTCGACGGTCGTCACGATGACGGCCGGGATGTCCTGCCGGATCGAGCCGATGTTGTCGTACTGCGCTGTGAACAGGAACCGGAGCGGCCCGGCAGAGCCTGCGGGCAGTTCGTTCGTCGACCACGCGACCGTTCCCGACGCGGGATCGAGGGACGCGAAAAGCCCGGCGTCGTCGGCGACGAAGAGCCGGTCGTTCCCGGTGTCGGCCGTTCCGCCCCACGTTCCCGCAGGCGGGTTCAACATGGAGGCCGGGACCGAAATCGGCGACGACGCGCCGAACCGCGAGAAACCGCCGATGCCGGCGCCGTCTTGCGTCCAAGCCAACGTCCCGTCCCCTTCGTTCAGGGCGTACATCGTGCCCGTGGTCGCGGTCTGGTCAGGCGCGGCTCCGAAGAACACGCGTCCACCCGTGACCACCGGGGTCATCTGGACCGGACCGAGGACCGGGTCGGTCGCCAGTGGGTACTGCCAGACGATCGAGGACTTCTTCGTGGCGAGGTTGCCCGCGGCGTCGAGCGCGATCACGCGCCCTTCTTGCGTCGGGACGATCACGATCGGGACGTTGCCGGCCGCCGTACCGAAGGACAGGGATCCCACGATCGGCTGGACGCCGGCCTGCATCGGCACGTTCGGAGCCGAAGGGTCGTAGTCGTCGGGCCAGGTCCAGCGCCTGCGCGCCGTTCCGTCACCACGACCGGACATTTCGATGCAGTACACCTTGCCGTTCTGGGATGCGACGAAAAGCAGGTCGGTGCCGCCGACGTTGGCCACGAGGGCCGAGGTCAGGTCGAACCCGGCCGCCGTTTCGGCGATCCGGTCCTTACCGTCTTCGGCAGGATCGTTGTTCGGATCGGTCGACCCTTCCGTCGGGTACGTCCAGTACACCTGGGGCGGCGCGCCGGTCGTCGGGTCGCCATGGGCGTCCGTACAGTACAGCCGGCCGTTCTCCATGGCCACGACAAGGACGTCGCGGTTGACCGGGCCACCGCCCGTCTGGACGGTCGTCGTCACTTGCAGCGGGGTCGAATCGATACCCAGATCGGCTTGACGGACGAAGCGCACGGCGTCGGCGTGGACGTCTTTACCCGCGTCGAGCGGCTCGGTGGTCTGGTTGGTGATGACGACCTGGAGCGGCTGAGCGTCGGAGTGGGCGTACCCTCCCGTCCTTTGGAACGGAACGCGGTACCAACCTCTGGGCTGGCTCTCGTCAAGGTCGAGCAGGTCGACTTGCGTCCCGCCGATCAAGACCCTCATCTGGACCTTTCTTGGGCCGTTGTTGCCCGGCATCCAGACGTCGATGAAATAGTTGGCCGCAGGCATGTTCTGCCCGAAGGTCGCTTCTTCGGTCGGGGCGCCCGAGATCGCAGGCGTCGACGCGAAGGTGGGGCCGTAGTCGTCGGCGCCTCCCGCCGATGGAAGGAAGTTGGCCGTCGCGGCGAAACCGCCGTTCAGGTTGTCGACGACGACGTGCTGGTCGGTACGGTCCTTACCCGCCGCCATGATCCAGTCGCGCTTGTCGCGACCGTAGCGGCTGAGTTCGGCGTCCGTCCCGTCGAAGGGACGGCGGGCCGGCCAACTGAAGACCTTGTTGTAGCGGGTCTGCCATGAACCTGCGACCGAGAATCCTAGCGCGTCATAGCTCGTCACGACGCCGAGGTTGTAGTTCCGGTCAAGGTCGCCGACGACCGCCGGTTCGCTCCGGGCCGCCGAGACCCTCCACGGAATCGACTCGGTGCCGCCTCCTGGAGGCGGAGCGTTCAGACGGCCGACGATCGGAGCCGCCGTGTAGACGCCCCGGCTCCCGCCGCCCTCGACGCCCAGGCCGACCGCGTCGGCGTAGACGAGCTGCTGGTTCAAGAGCGCCGGGTTCGCGTTCAAGGCCGGATCCAGGAACTGGCCGTTCTCGCCGACGGGCGCGGTGTTGAAGACCGTGACGGTCAATGTCGTCCCCGTCGGGGTGAACGTCAGCGTCGTCTGATCGCCGTTGTTGCCCAAGCGGACGAAATCCCCCGCATGCGTGTCGTAGTTGATGACGTCGGTGTGGTCGCCGCCCTGGGCTCCCGTCACTCGGACGACCATGTACTTCTGCGGATAGCGCAGGTCGAGGATCGTCCCGCCCCCCACGTCGGACGGGCCGACCGGAATGTTCAGCGACAACGAATACGCCCGAGCGGTGCTCAGGTTGTTGAACTGGAACGAATAGCTCCGGGTCGATCCTGCCGCCGGATCGTCGGCGCTCGTGCCTTTGACGAGCCCGCTATAGCGGTAGATCTGCGGAACGCCCAGAGCCTTGTAGTAGTTGAAGGCGACGATTTGGCCCGGTGTCGGATCTCCCCACGACGCGTTCGGCGTGTCGAACGACGTGCCGAAGACTCCCGTCTGGTCGTTGTCCAAGTAGACTTTGGACTCGACGACGGGATCCCACCACCGGAGGAAGCCCCGGCCGAAGTCGTTGTACTGCTGGGGCGGGAAAGCCCCGGCATTGACGTCGACAGGGAGGCCCGTGCGGTTCGGGTTGGCCGAGTGCATGGGGAAGTCCTGCGCCACGGCTACGAGGGCCATGACACCGACGGCCACCACGGCCGTGCCGAGCTTTTGAAGCTTTTTAAGAATCGTCCTCTGAGTGAGCATGGGTGTGTTGATCCTTATTGCCTCGCCGCAAAGACAGGGGCGACGACGCCCCGTGCGCCTTGCACGGGCGGAAGTTCGAACTTGACGCTCAAGCGGTTGAAACCGAGGTTCCTCCTATTGAGCGCGTAGCCGGGGTCTTCGGTCTGGGTCGCCCCGTCCGCGAACGTGCCGTCGACGAGGACGACCTCGCCTTGGAACGTGGCGCCGGACAGAAGGGTCCCCGAATAGCCGTTGACGAGCAGGACTTCGCCGGAATCGAGCCGTTTCGCGTAGGTCGGCCGGAAGC
Organism: Armatimonadota bacterium; assembly: GCA_018268395.1. NCBI lineage: Bacteria > Bacillati > Armatimonadota > Armatimonadota bacterium. The sequence continues at coordinate 183,462 of JAFDWQ010000001.1, forward strand.
CGCGCGGATTGTCGCCCAATTGAGCCTGGGTGAACGGTCCGGCTCCTCGAGGGTGCCGCATGCCGGTGTACGCCTCGATCGGCATCATCCACCGGACGACCCACGTGCCCGAATTGTCCTGGACGAGTTCGTAGACGCCCGTAGAGTCCGTGACCATGGCCGAGAGCCGCAATGCACCGGCGACGTCGACGTAACGGAGCGTGACGCTGCTGAGCCCGACGAGCTTTTGCGTCCTCTCAGGTTGGTCGACGGTCGGCCAAGAGTACGAGAAACTCCCTGAGCCCGGCGGGTTCTCGGCGAGGTACGTTCCGGCCAAGATGGCGGGCCTCTTGAACTCACGGATCACGGCCGAATTGGGGCCGTCATAAAGGACGATCCCGCCGTATCCGCTCGAACGGTCCGGATCCAGGCCGTTAGAGTCCAGGCCCAGCGACATTTTGCCCGGCTCGACGTTGCCGAAGCCGAACGCGATGACGTTGTGACGCACGCCGCCCACGTCCTGGACGACCCTGGCGATGCTGTTGTAGCTGTAATCGCGGCCCGTGAACTCCTCCGGAGTGTGCCAGTTGAGCACGCCCAGTGCGTTCACGAACTTGCCGGAACCGACCGGGTCCTCGTACTGGACCACGCCCATGTAACGGCCCGTCGCAGGATCGAGCTGGTACCTGTCGACCAGTTCGACGATCCGGTTGTTACCGGAATCGGCGATCATCGTATGGACCCACCGCTCGAGCGGCTGAGGGTTCGAGAACGGGTTGTTGCCCGCCACCGAGCCGTCGACCAGCGTCTCCCACGACAAGACGTCCTTCGGCCTGCGGAGCTTGCGCCCTTCGCCTGCGCTCAGGCCGGCCACTCCGTTCTGGTTCGGCAGCCCGGCCGGCACATAGGTGGGGTCGACCCGGAACGACTCGATCGTCCGGATCTCCCTCGAAGCTCCGTCCGTCCTGACGACGCGGTTGTTGCCCGTATCGACGACCCAGTAGCCGTTGCCGCCCGCCGGATACATCCGGTTGGGCTCACTGAGCTGTCGGACCGAGCCTTGACCCGAGGTCGGGGTGTTACGCCCGCCGAGCACCGTCTGGTCGGTGATCCAGATCGGATTGCCCGCCGGATCGAACCGGGAGATCCGGCCCGCGTCGACGACGAGGATGTCCGATCGGCTGAAGGCATAAAGCGTGTTCGGGCCCGTCACGGCGAGCGTGTCGTCCCCACCGCTGATGTTGCTCACGCCGTCCTCTTCGATGGCGGCCTGCAGGATACGGATCCTGAGGTCGTCCATGTCATTGATGCCCTTGAACTGCGGCCACTTCAAGGCGGGCGCGACGCGCACGTTGTTGAAGTTGTTGCCCAGGAAGTGGACGAACTGCTGCGTCCAGGGGCGGTCCGGGTTCGGCTGCAGGAACTCGTCGTTGGCGCTGATGTTGGCGTCCATGGCGAACACCATGCCTCTGGGTGCGAACCCGTTGTTCAGGATCAAGCTCGGCAACACGCTGGCCCCACCCTGGAACAAGGTCTGGCCGCCGACGAAGGGGCCCGCGCCCGGATCGAAGCCGTTAAAGCACGTGTACCACACGAGAGGGTTCCATTTCCCTCCGGCGTACCCCGCGATGATGCGGCCGTTGTCGGACAGGGCCTCAGGCTCGATCAGCGTGTCCGTCTGACCTCCCCGCCTGACGATCACCGGCAGACTGAAGTTGATCGAATCGCGGATCCGGCCCCGCGTCACGTTCATCAGGCTGTTCAGCACGACGCGCGAACGCGTCGAACCACCGATCGGCTCCACCGTGAACTGGCCCTGCTGCAGGACGCTGTACGCTTCAGGCGCGTTCTTGGTGACGCTGATCGCAGGATCGGACTGGACGATCGTGAAGTTCGAATCCGTACTTTGGACCTCGAAGGTCGGAGGGCCGGTCTCGGCCTTGAACGCCATCGTGACGCCGGTCTTGACGCCCGTGAAGATCGGCTTGATCGCCGACGCCGTCAAGTAGACCGTGTCGCCTCGGAGCACCGGGCCGCTCGTGAACTGCCAAGTGTTCATTTCCTGGTTCAAGAACCCGATGAGCTGAACGATCGTGTCGTTGTCCGTCAAGACCGGACGCATCGTGATCGTGTCCGCCGCTCCCGAGGTGTTGTTCAAGGCGAACGACAGACGGTCGTAAAGTTCGAACCGTCCGACCATCGAGAAATTGCCCGGCCCTCGGTTCTCTTTGAACGTGAAGTACGATCCGCCACCGCCGTTCGCGGTGCCCCGGAACGACGTCGCGAGATAGATGTTGCCGTTCGGCCCCAGGACGGGCGATCCGATGACCTGCCGCAGGTTCCTGTTGTCGTCAGGAAACTCAAGGTTGCCTCGGACGTAGTTCTCGTACGACGGCGAAAAGGCGCCGGCGCCGGCTTGGCTCCAATCGATGGTGTAGTCGATGCGCCAACCGATGTCGTCGCCCGTACCGGCCGTCTGCTTGCCGTCCAGGTCGAACCCGGCCGCCACGACCCCGTTCAACTGCAGGACGCCGCGCGTCGTTTCACTGACCGAAGCGTTCCCTAAGATCGTGCGCACCGTGTTCGTCGGCAACGGGTTGCCGCTCGAGTCCAACAGCGTGAACTTCAGGCCGAGGCTGTTCAACGGAGTCGCTCCACCGTGGACAAGGAGGATCGGAAGGCCGTTGTAGGACGCCCGCGTCGAGACCTGCAAGACTTGAGTGGACGCGTCGTAATCGCGGTTGATCGGCGACTCGGACCTGGCTCCCAGCCAAAGGCTCGTCATACCGCAGGGCCTCGGTGAAAACGCCGTGTTCGGCATCGTCGGAACGTAGACGACGCGGTCGAGTCCGCCCGACCCGTCCTGGATCGGAATGTAGCCCACGGTACACGCGGCCGATGGTTCCGGCATGCGGGACGACTGGAAGATCGCCCACTCCTTGGAGGTGTTGGCCTTGACGGCCCGGTCGACGTCGATGATCCAGACCCGTCCCGTCGTACCGAGAGTGCCGCTAGCGGCGTCCGTCACGAACGCCAGACTTTCATGGATGACGACCGGATAGGGGCCGTTGGTCGTCGCGACCGTCGCGTTCGGCGGGGCGATGCTCGTGAGCGGCGGCCAGTTCCCCAGAACGCCTTGGGCCGCACCGTCACAGTCAAGGTCGAAGATATGGACGGCCCCCGTGTCGTCGGTCACCCACACTTGGTCGGTCGGCCGGAAACCGGGCCTGTTCGGATTGGAAAGCACCGTGTTGGCGGCTTCCACCACCGTCGGAGCGCTGACTTTGCCGCCCAGCGGAGGGCTGACCCAGACGAGGTCGCCGAGGACGCCGATCGGGTTCTCTAGGCCGTCGTCCGCGCTCCCGTCTCCGTCGATGTCCCGGTCCGGGCGGGCGTCATAAACGTAGACCCGGTTGCCCTTCGAGACCACGACCCGGCCCTTGTACAGCGCCGGCTGTTGTCCGACGTCGAAACTGCCGGAACCCGCCGGGTTGTCGGAAAACCGCCGCAACAACGGTGCGGTCAGGTCGACGCTCATCGAACCCGTATGCCGCGAACCGCCGTCTTTACCCGTCCAAAGACCGCCTAACGAAACGATGTTGACGGCCAGCTTCGCTGCGGCGATGAACGCCGCGTCGCTCGGGACGCTGAAACCGTTGAACCCCCGGTTCAGGTTGAACTGGGCCGTGTTCGTGTCATAGCCCCTGTTCAGGTTCGCGGACATTCCTCGGCTCGTCAGGACCATGAAGCCCTGCCCGACTTTGCCGACGCTGATCGTGTTGCCCGCAGACGTACCTGCGACAGGTTGGAAGCTCGTCGAATCCGGCTCGATCCACTTCTCGAACACTTCGATGTTGCCCATCGTCCCGTTGGGGACAGGGGTCGTCACGAGCTTGCTCCCTGCCGGCAGTTCGAGTTCCGCCATGGTCACTTCACCGAGCGACAACGGGTTCGGGAACTGGAGGACCGGGTGGAACAGGTTCGCGTCGACCGCCGTGTTGGAGTTCACCCAACCGAACGAAAGCGGAGCCGGGTTGACGACATCGTTGACAAGGTTCGAATTGGTGTCCGCGACCAGATCGACCCAAAGGACGCCGCCCTGGTCGAGATACCGGCGCAGCTTCTCGCGCTCGGGCGCGTTGAGCTGAAGCGTCTGGTTCACGGTCAAAGACAGGACATTGAACTGGGCGAGGGCGCGGTCGTCGACCGAGTCCAGATTGACCTCCCAATACGGCGCCGAGTTCTTATTGAGACGCGTGTTCACTGGCGGCGTCGAGACGTCCAGGGCAGCCCAGCGCGTCCGGACGTTCGACGTGAGGACGGTAGGGCCGAGCGGGTTCGAGAACGACCACTTGGCCGGCTTCGTCGTCTGGTCTTGGTCCAGGTTCCCCCAAACGTGGGGCGCGGCGTTCTGTGCGACACCGTTGTACAGTTGTCCCGGAAGGACCAAAACGCCGGCCTTGATCTGGACGCTGGCCTGGGCGTAGCTCAAGGGCTGCGCCGCAGCAAGGGTCGCGAAGGCGACGGACGAAAGCAAAGCGGACAGTCTGGTCAGTCTCACGGGTTCACCTCGCCGAAATAAGCCAAGGTCGGGCTGACGGGCAGTCTCGGCATGGGGGGTAGCACCCATCCATATTCGTCCCGACGCACGGAGACGAAGGAGTTGCCCGACGGGTCCCAGACTCCCCCGGTGGCGAACACGGGGTCATGGACGACGGTCAAGTTCGGTAATGCGGGGACGATGTTCGGATCGAACCCCGACGTGTGCGACAGCGGGACGCGAAGGCCGGTCGATCCGATCTGCCTCGGGATCCAGCCCCACTTCATCATCCACTCGGCCTGAGCGTTGATCGGGGCCGGCATGTTCTCCGAGACGGAACCGACGAAGGAGATCTTGACGTCCAGCGGCTCGCCGAAGAACGGCACCGAAGGTGTGTTGCCGAAAAGGCTGAACCGCCTCTGGTTCGCTTCGTCGTTCGTCATGTTCGGGTACAGGCCGCCCGCGCTCCGGTCCATCCAGTTCGAACGGGTGTCCTGGGTGTTGGTGTTGAACCAGTTGCCCGGAATCACGAAGAAACTTCCCTGTTCGGCGTAGAGCGCCGCTTCGATGCGGACGTCGTGCGGTGCGACGGCGGTCCGGTTGGCCAGATAGTTCTTCATCGGGGCCCCTCCGACGCCGTTCATGCGGACTCGGAAGACGCTGGAGTCGTCGGCCCCGAGCCGGTAGTCGCCCAGATTGGCGTTCGGCGGGACGATCTGGCGGTTGACCAGATTGAACGCCGAAGTGACGACCGGGAATTCGACCGTCTCGAACTTCGGGTAGGAGTTCAACGTGGGGTTTCCGAGACCGTAGACCGGGATGTTCCCGACGCCCGTGAAGTAGCCGGCCGCCGCGTTGAAGACTTCCGTCACTGCGCCGAACGTGACCGTCCTCGGGAAGAGGTAGGCGCCCCAACCGCCCGCAAGGGCATAGCTGTTCGGTGCCACGTCGAGCGAGACGAACGTCGGACCGTTGTCGTCGGCGCTGCTGGTCACCAAGAGGTTCGCAGAGAGCGGCGTGTTGCTACCGACCGACGCATAGTTCGTGGCGAACGGCCGCCAGGTCGTCGGGTTGTTCGGGTTGCCGCCGACCGACGCCGGGGTGTTCGGGTCCAAGAGGAACTGGGCTTCGAGCGTGATCGTCGGGTCTTCCAGTTTGAGTTCGAACGGGTTCGGCGTGTCCGCGACCAGGCTCTCGTTCTTCTCGTCCACGTTCTGTCCGGGGACGGGCGCAAAGAACATCGTCGGGTTCAAGACCGCGAAGTCCTTGGCCATCAGGGCGACGGCCGATCGCGACGGCCTCGTCAGCACGGCCCCGGTCTCGGTGACGACGCCTTTCGTCACGCTGCCCTCGACGTAGATCGAGCCCATCGAGACGACCGTGAGCTGTTGGTCGGTCGGGATGACGCCGCGGACCCGCAGATCGCCTTCGAAGAAGAGGACGCCGTTGAAAAGCTGTCCGTTGTTCCGGAACTCGTCGTCGCTCAGGCTTCCACCCGGCTGCGTCACCAGTTGCGGGTTCTGGACGCTGTCCAGAACCATGGGCTGGAACTTGCCGCTACCGAGCGGGTACTCGACCGTCCGCACCCGGAACCGGGCTACGGAGTCGCCCGAGCTGCGGCCGTCCGGATTGCGCCAGTACGGCGACCGGCTGCGCGTGTCGCGCCGGACCTCGAAGCCGTCGGGGAGCAGTTTCAGGTACGAGGCGAGCGGGATGTAGTACGGCCCTTTCCAGCCTTGGGACGAGGCGTTGTTCGGGTTCAACCAGTCCGTCGGCAACGACTTGACCGCGCCTGAAATGATCCGTTCGTCCTCGCTCGAAGAGTTGCCGCGCTCGTTACTGTCGACATAGACGCCCGATCCGAGCCCGAACCGTCCGATGTTGCCACCGTTGACGATGCGGCCGCTGTCCCTCGTCATGTTGAGGAAGCGGTTCTGCTTGTTCTGCGGGTCGACGGTCAAGATCGATCCCGGATCCTTCCGAGGGATGCCCCGGGTGAACCCGTCGAGATCGGAGTTCCCACTCGCGTCGCGAAGGACGCTTCCGACCGTCGAGAACGCCGGCTGTTCGCTCTCCAGGCTTGGGCCTGCCAGTTGGATCGGAGTCTGGACGGTCGAGGTGTTCGGCCCGAAGTTCGAGCGCCACTGGTCGACGGCCCGGTCGTAATACGTCCGCGAAACGGACAGGAGCGACATCGTGTTCGCGGGCAGGATCTTGCCGGCGACGTTCCAAGACTCTCCGAAACTCGTGTTGACCGCAAGGTCGTGCTCGCCGAACAGCTTCAGGTCGGCGTTGCAGTACAGCGAACCAAGGCCCGGAGCCGTCGTCCAAGCGTTCCCGCGGCCCGCGTTGGGCTCTGTGAACACGCGCCCCCAGAGTTGGCGGACGTTGACGGGGCGGACGTCGGTCGGATCGTTGTTGCCATAGGGCGCGCTGCCGTCGCCATAAAGGACGCCGACGCTGGCCTGGTCGAACGGCGTCGGGCGTCCGTTCTGCGGCGTTCCCGCGTCGGGCCATCCCAGCTCCGCGGGCCGGCCCAAGCGGTCCATGTTGTGGATGTAGCGGGCGCTCTCGAGCATGCCGAGCGACGCGAACGCCATCATCTTGCGCGTGTTGGTGAGCGTGTTGTCGACCGTCTTCATGTGGGCGATCGACGCCGTCTTGTCGGCCAAGCTCGCGTAGTTCGTGACCTTCACGTTCTCCGGAAGTTGAAGGCTGGGGTCGGTGCGCGAACCCGACCGGAGCTGCCCCGGCCGGCCCACGACCTCGATCACGAGGTAGCTGCGGGCCTTGCCCGGATCGCGGAGCTGGCCGTTCGGGTTGGCGAAAGCGTCATAGTCGAACGGCGCGTACCGCACGCGGACGAGGCTCCGGCCCCGGTCGAAGAACGCTCGGGCGTACGGGCCGTAACCGTCCGGGCCTCCCAGGTCGGGGACGTTCGCAAGGCGGGGGTCGTCGCTGAACGGCCGCGTTGGATCGGCCGCCCGCAGGTACAGCGAATCCGGATCCCGACTGAAACCCTGAGCGTCGGCTTGGGGTGGCGTAGGGGCGGGCCTCCAGTCGGCTCCGAGCTGCGAGTAGCGCAACTGGTAGTGCGCATACTCGGCGCCCCCCTTTGCGAGTTCGGTCGCCAGGTTGCGCTGCCGTCCACGGGACGTGTCGGCGATGTTCCGGCTGATGATCCCGGCAAAAGCGAACCCTAGGATCATCAGGATGCCCAGGATGATGATCGCCATCACCAGGGTCTGGCCCGACTGTCGTCTCATACTCGCGGCTCTCGTCTGTGAAGTCATGGTCAAAAGGCTCTCAGCGCACAAAGTTTCGGACGGCCGCCGATCCCTTGACCGTGATCGAGGGCGGGTTCGGCAGGTTCTGGGTCTGCGGATAGTTGCGGATCGTCAGCGAGACTTCCATCACCTGAGTCGAGTCGTAGTCGACGGCGATGACGTCGTTCGGCTCTGTGTATTGGAAGCGGTACGTCACGAAGATGTTCCCTGTCGGATGGAACCCTGACGAGTCGGAGTAGCCGCTCGGGATCGGTTCGCCGAACCTAGAGTTCAACTCGACGTACCCGGCACGGAACTGCGGCTGGATCAGCGCCTGGACGGGCGTCTGCGGCACCGGCGTCAACGGGTCGTACGGGTTGCCGATGATCGACTGGCCCGCGAAGACCAGCGAGTAGTCGGGCTCGGGTTGGTCGACGTAGTTGATCAGGTACTGGTTCGGGCCTACGGGCCGCTGGCTCACGCGGGAGTAGCGGACGTACCGGCCGAAGTTCGGGCCGGGCCTCTGGTCCGGGCCGATCACGGTCTCGCTGCCCGGCGTCACGAACGCGCGTCCGATCCCGCTGGCTGGATCGAGGACCGACGGCGTGCCGTCCGGTTGCGGACAGACCCGGAGGTCGATGAACCGTTTGACGTACTGGGCGCGGTCCAGGCCGGGCAACAGCGTCGGGAAGTCGTTCCACAGTTTGTTGAAGCGCCGGTTGACGGGTTGGAAGATCGGGTCCGTCCATACGCCCGTCCCCACGTCGGGGTCGTTGTTCGGCGTGTAGTCCTGCGCGGCGCCACCGTTGTAGGGGCTGACACGGACGCCCGTCCGAAGGTCGAACGGCTGTCCCGCGGCCGACTGCTGGCCCCAACTCGGCACGCGGTACTCGTAGGGCAACGTCTGGTCGGTGCCGACCTCGCGGGAATCGAAGCTGGACAGAAGCTTGCCGTTCCGGGTGTCCGGTACCGCCGGAACGAAATTGAGCCGGGCGCCGACGTTGCCGTTCAGCGTCGCGGCGTTGACCGAGTCGGTGAACGCGAACGGGTAGACGTATCCGCCCGCGTTGACGTCCGGCCGAGGAAGGCGCCGGATGTCCAGGCAGCGCGTGACGTTGAAGATTTCGAGGCCGTCGTTCATGTCGTCGGCCATGGTCGCCGGATCGTAGTAGAAGAGGCTGAAAACGTCGGCGCCACCGTTGTTCCACGTCCGGCCGACGATGTAGGCCGGGGTCGGGTCGTTGGGGTCCGAGCCCCACCGCGCCCTTTGGTCGCCGGCGCGGGCGCCGTTCGCGGCAAAGGTGGCGGGCCAAATGCTCGGCCACGTCCTTGTCAGGAGCGAGGACCACGCGCCGTACTGCGTCGTGAACGTCTCAGGGCCGACCTTCAGGGCATTGTTGGTCTCTTCGCCGGTCCGGACGGCGGTGGTGCCCGCCGCAGGTTCGCTGGTGACCCTCGTCGGTTGGAACCGCACGAGCGGGACGAGTTGCGGGACGTTGTTCACGTAGTACACGGCCCGAGTACGGCGGTCGTAGACGGCTTGGACCATGTCGTAGCGGCTGACTTCCGTGACGACCCTGGCTTTCTTCAGCCAGTTCAGGATCCGCAGGCCCTTGGCCTGGCCCTGAGCCGTCAGGCTTCCGTTCGCATAGTTGGCGTCGACTCCCGGAAGCAGCGTGAAGAAGGCGGGATCGTCGATGTCGTCGGCCTGGCCGTCGTTGTTCGCGTCCTGGAACAGGTCCGTGTTGACGACGTATTGCCCGTTCCTCCAGACCTTGACCTGGACTTCGGCCCGGTAGAGCACGTAGAGGTTGTCACGGGACGCGTTAAGGGACATGAGCAGGCCGTCATAAGGGTTGTTGTAGACCCCCGGCGCGACGGGTTGGCCGCCCGCACCGGTCGAAACCGGGCTGTGCAGGCCGACGAAGTACCGCGTCATCGACATCCCGGAAGCGGCGGGAAAGTTCGGCTGCCCTTTGGGCGCCTGCAGCGTCGGGTCTTCCTTTCCCGTGTCCGGATTGATGAAGGCCCCGGACGGGCCGCGCGTCGGGTCGCCTTCGGAAGGCTTATAGGCGTCCAGCTTCGTGAACGGCAGGTCGGTGGCGACCGCCGTCCCGTCCTTGCCCGGCACGACGACGGTGCACGCGCCACGGCTGGCACTGTTATCGCGCACGGCGGCGGCGTTCTGCAGTTCGCGCTCGAGCCGGGCGATGAGCGACCGCGCCTTGTCCTGCGCGTCGGCGAACCCTTGAGCCGCCCGTGTCAGGTTGAAACCCTGGACCACAGGGATGAAGATGATCGCCATCAAGATCGCCGTGATCGCCAAGACGGTGATCAGCTCGATCAGCGTAAAGCCTTTTCGCCTTGCCATGTCAGTCGTTCCCTCCGATCTGGAGGCTTTCGTTATCCGTCTTGCGCCAACTGCGCATCCAAAACTCGAGGTCGTTGAAGTTCGCGGCCTGATCGTCGGTCAGCTTCATGGACGTGGGGTTCCACATCACGCGCACCCAGAGCGAGGCCCCTCGGACCCGGCGCACGGCATAGCCCCGCGACCAGTCGAAGACCGCCCCGCCCGAGACCTTGTCCCGGATGTCCGCATAGGCCAGGTTCACGCCGTTCACGTTCTCGATACCGGAGAACTGGAACTCTTGGTCGTAGACAGGATACGGCTGGCCGCCCGTCGTCACCCACATTTCGCCGACGACGATCTTCTGGCCGAGGTCGTAGGGGGCGGAGTAGATCCGGTACGGACTGCCGATCGGGTTGCCGTTCGTATCGGGCGAACCGCCGATCAAAACTTGTCCGGGAGACAGGCCTGCGGCCACGCCGTAGGCGGAGACCCGGTACTGCCGGGCGGCCTTGAACGGCTGGACGGACCACTCGTTGTGGCCCATGTAGAGCACGCGGACGTTCCGGTGAGAGACGTCGGGCAGGAGCTGCCGGGGCGTCCACGGGTTGAACACGTCGCCCGTCGGATAGCAGGCCCAGACGGACATCCCGTTGGACGCGTCGCCGTCCACGTCGCGGAACAGGATCTGGCCGTTGATCTTGTCGACCGTCCATCCGCTGTCCGGGTTCTGAGGATAGCTCGCGACCGATGCGTCGTTCGGCTGGTTGCCGAGCAGGATCGCGCCCGTGTCCATGTCCTGGACGATGACGTCGGACGTGCCGCCGCCGCTGTAGGTGATCAGGTTCGGAACCGTCAGGCCCGTCCCGTTATACGTCGTCTGGTCCGGGTTGGCAGTGCCGAACGATTTGATGCCGTTCAGCGTCAGCTTGATCTGCCGTGGTTGGACCGTGGACCCGACCGCCGTGCTCGGAGGCACGCGGAACTCGTCGCGGATGAGCCGCCAGTCGTAGACCGTGTAATCGACCCTCGCGAGAAGGGCCTGGCTCGTGCCGTTCGGGCCGACGAACCGGGAATTGAAACCGTTGGGATTGAGAAGGACGGTGCCGAGGCAGAACCCGAGCGTGCCGAAGGTGCCCGTGCCCGCGACCCGGTACTCGTAAGGGTCGTTGCTGAACGACTGCGATCCGGGGATCTCCTGGTACACCCGCTGGAGCCGGACCGAATCCGGGTCGGCGTACAGGAAGTTCGACGGATTGAACTGGGACCCGCCGGAATAGATGTCCGGTTGGGCGACGAGTTGGTCCACGGCGAGGATCCAGTACCGGCCCGAAGTGCGGGCGTAGGACGGCACGTTGTTCGGGTCCAAGTCGGCTTGGACGATGACGTCGTACTGCTCCGTCCGGCCGCCGTTGTCATAGGCGAAGCTCAGGGCGATCCGGTACTTGCGGCGCACGTTGTTCGGCGCGATCCAGATCTCGTCTTTCGACGGGAGGCCGTTGTCCGGCTCGTAGGGCACGTAGTAATACTCGTTCTCGGCCCAGCGGAAGATGTTGGGGATGCTGGCGTCGTAGTTGCCGAAGCGCCGCCGATAGTCGTTGCCGTAGACCTGGAGGACGCCGTCCTCGCCGATCCCCTGCTGGGTCGGATAATAGTAGGCCGGAGCGAACGTCAGCTGCAGGACGCCGCCGAAGTCCCGTCCTGCAGGCAGTCCAGGGACGCGCCGGGGAGCAGGGACGACCGTGCTCTCGCCGATGACGCGCGAAAAGAGGTTGGCGCCGCTGACCTTCGGCCAGCTTCCGATGTTGACGCCGTCGACGATCACGTTGCCCGACTGGTCGACCTTGCCTCCCGTCGTGCCGGGAGACGGCATCAGGTCGGACGTCAACCGGCTCGAATCGATCTGGACGCGGACCCCGCCAGCCGTGTTGACGTACCGGACCGGCACGATCATCTCGGCCAACTGGTTGGAGCGCCCCTGGATGCGCTGCATCTCAGCAGTCCCGAGCTGGTTGGCGCTCGTGTTGAAAGCGGCGGTCCTGAGGATGCCGAGGCCCGGCGGGAAGACCTGCACGATGGCGAGGATCCCGACCAGGAAGACCACGATGACGACCAATAGCTCGATCATCGTCGTACCCGCGCGTCGAAGGTTTCTCATGGCTTAGATCTGGCTCGGTCGACGGTCGGAGGTCAGGGCATCACGCGCCAGCTGTACTCTTTGACCAAGTTCGAAGCGAACGGGCGCGCCGCGCCGCCCAGGAAGAGGACGATGTCGCGGTTCGCTTTGACGAGCGACCCGTTGTTGAAATCGCGGAAGTAACCGTTCCAAGTGATCGGCGTCGTCTCGGGCGGATCGGCGTAGCCGAGCTGGCGCGGGTCGTCGTTGGCCGAACCGTTCCCGTAGCCGCTGCCCGTGCCGATCGCGAAGTTGGTCCAGAACAAGGCGTAACGCAGTTCGTACCGTTTGACCCCGTTCGCGTCCTGGTCCTGGGCGACGTCGTAACCGCTGAAGGTGTAAAGCTGGACCTGCTGGTTCTGGTTCGCGCACGGCACGCCGCCGTAGCAAACGGTCCCGTCGGTCGGGCCGTAAGCCTGACGGGCGCCCGCCACGTCGTCCGTCGCGTCGATCTTGCCGTCACCGTTCGTGTCCACGATCGGACGGACGCCCGCGACCTCTTTGTCCGGCCAGACGGCCGTGGTCACGTCCGAGAGGCCCGCCCGGTTGAACGCCGGCCGGAACGTATTGATCGAACCGACCCGTTTCGGATAAAGGAAGCCTTTGAGCGCGTTGGCCGGGACGATGTCCGTCCCTCCCTGTGTATAGGTCGTCACATAGCCCAGCAGCTGCGGGGGGTAGCCGCCCTGGTCGAGCTTGTAGAGCTGGAGGGCCTGGCGCAGGTTGTTCATGTTCGAGATGTCCCCGGAGCGGTACGCGCCTTCCTTCGTCTTGACGTAGACGGGGAAGATGATCGCGGCCAGGATCGCGATGATCGCGATGACGGTCAGGATCTCGATGAGGGTGAAAGCTTTCGTCTGACGCATGTTGCCCTTCTCGTCTCTTCGACGTTTGACGGACCCCGCGCCGGCCTTGTTCCCTTATGCGCCCCCAAAAAACGTCTGGGTATACGAATTTACGAGCGCCGTCAACTGCGGTTCGAACAGCACCGCACCCAAAGCGCCCGCAGCAAGATAAGGCCCGAACGGGATCATGGTCAATTCTACTTGAGGCTCGTCCTCGATTGCTTCGACCGCATAGGGGTCTTCGGCGAACCAGCGTTCGTAAAGCTTCGGGACCACGAGGCCGATCACGTCGATACAGAGCACGTACCCCAGTCCGCACGTGATCAAGGACCCGAAGCTCTCCGGCTGTTCGTCTTCGTACGCGTCGTCGCTTTCCGGCTCGCCCTTGCGGGAGAGCGCCCGGACCAACACCAGCAGACCACCGATCACGGCGCCCAATATGACGGCCAGCCCGAAACTGACCAGCGCCATCATCGGGAACAAGACGGCCCCGATCCCTCGCGCCATTTTGATGTCACCGTGGCCCATCGCGTCCTTGCGGAAGAGCAGCCGGCCTAAAAAGGCGATGCCCCAAAGGGCCCCGACTCCGGCCAGAGCCCCCGCCAGGGCGCTCGGAACCCCCGCCGTCCATGCTTCCGGCCGACCCTGGGCGATCATGACCGCGTTCATCCCGAGTCCGGTGATCAACATGAACGCGTTGACCTGGTCAGGGATGATGTAATGGGCGAGGTCCGTGAAGATCGCGGCCACGAGCGCGCTCGCGAACAACATGAACGCGACGGCCTTGACAGGGTCCCCAGCCATCACCGTGACCTGGCCGGCGCCGCCGACGGCGTCGGGACGGCTCAAGTACATCCACCAGATCCAGCCCCACAACGTGCCGTTCACAAGTTCGACCCAAAAGTAGCGGCTACTGACCGGGGCTTTGCAGTGGCGGCACTTGCGGCCCAAGAACAGCCAGCTCAGGAGCGGGACGAGGTCCGGGCCGGTCAGGCGGTGCTTGCACACGGGACAAAAGCTGTGGGTCGGTTTGGCGACCCCTAGACCCCTAGGGAGCCGATAGATCACGACGTTCAAAAAGCTGCCGACCGCCGCCCCGATCCAAAACCCGATGATCCACGTCCACTCTGGGAACACGCCACGCCCCTCCTTGGGCCTCGCGGAGGTTACCGCAAGCCGCCCTGACCGGATTATCGGGAGCCTGCCCTCGGACGAGGAGTCCGGAACGGTACAGACCCGGCGCGGCCCGTGATATCCTGCCCGCGACAAGGAAGGACCATGAGTTTCACCTTACTCGCCGCCTGCACCCTCCGGCCCGCCGACCCCGTCGCGTTCGGACGGGCGGCGCTGGAGCGCGACCTTGGGGCCAAGGCGTCCCTGGTCGACGTCCGGATCGTGCCCGGATCGTCGAAGGAGTCGTTCGAGATCAAGGTCAAAGGCGGAAAGGTCACGGTCACGGGCAGCGACCCCAACGGGGCGATGTACGGTGCCCTCGAGTTCGCCGAACGCGTCCGTATTCAAGGTGAAAAGGCGTGGCGGCACGACGTGTCCGCACGGCCGTTCTTACCTGACAGGGGCCTCAATCTCTTCCTCACGTTGCCGTGGAACGTCGCGAAGAACGACACGGACACGGACGTCGCCGCCCTGACGGATCCGGAACGTTGGTGGTTCCAGAACGACTCGTACTGGACCTCGCTCCTCGACCTTATGGCCGAGAGCCGCCTGAACTGGTTGGACATCCACGGATGCTGGGACATCAGCGTCACCGACGCGCCGAACCTGTACGCCTATTTCGTGACGAGCCCGTCCTTCCCGAAGGTCGGCGTGCCTCAGACGGTCAAGGACGCCAACCTCGCCCGGCTGAACAAGGTCATCGACATGGCCCATGCGCGCGGCATCCGGGTCAGCTTGATGTCCTATCAAGCGAACCTCAAGATCCCCCAGAACCGAGAGGTCCCGTACCAAGAGACCGAAGCGACCGTATACGCCTACACCCGCGAAGCCGTCGAGCAGATGGTCCGAAAGGCGCCCGGCCTGGACGCGATCGGGTTCAGGATCGGGGAGAGCGGCAAGAGCGAGTCGTTCTTCAAGTGCTACCAGGAAGCCGTCGACCGGAGCGGAAAACCGATCCCTTTGATCACCAGGAGTTGGATCACCCGCAGGCAGAACGTCCTCCCCTTGGCCCGGGCTTCCAAGGACTTCACGGTCGAAATCAAATACAACGGCGAACAATGGGGGGCGCCGTACCAGATCGCGGGCGGGCGGATGGCGAATTGGTACAGCTATTCGTTCGAGGACTATCTCAGCGACGCGGGCGATGCGAAGAAGAACGCGAAGACGTGGCCGGGATGGCCGACCGAAGGCGGGGGCCGGTGGCCTGGAAACCCCTACAAGATCGTATGGCAGGTACGGGCGAACGGCACGCACAGGATCTTCCCGTTCCATAACCCGGACTGGGTGCGACGGTCGATCCGCGTGATGAGGACGGGCACCGCCTCGGGCTACACGATCGAGGGGCCTGACGCGTACTATCCGAAAGACCCGCTGTACTACCTCGCCGATCCCGACGACAAGTACTGCGACTGGACGCACCAGCGGGACGAGCTCTATTGGATGGAGTGGGGCCGCCTCGGATATGACCCGGAGACTCCGGACTCCGTCTTCGAAGCAAAGCTCAAGGACTGGTTCGGCGACGCGTCCGGAACCGTTTCCAAGGCCTGGACCGCCGCGAGCCTGATCGTCCCCACCGCGTTCCTGTCAGGCGCGTTCGGTTCGGACCACCGTGACCATGCGCCGGAGCTCGAAACAGGGGGGAGCACGTACGACGCCGTCACGTTGCGCCCTCTCGACGAGTCGGCCGTACGGGCTCCTGCTGACGACGCCATGCAGACGGCTCTTGGCCTCAAGGACGGCCGGAGACCCGTCCAAGACTTGGCGGCGCTCTTGGAGCGCTTTGCCCTCGACGCTCGGGCGATCCGGGACGTGACGCCCGACCGGATTCCTGTCAAAGGCAAGGCCCGGTTCAAAGAGATCCAGGCCGCCGTCGAAATGCTCTCTCATCTAGGCTTCTATCACGCCATCAAGGCGGAGACGGCGACCGAGTTGGCCGATTCGATGCGCCAAACCGGGCGACCGGGGCTCAGCCAGAGCTCGGCGTCGGCCCCGGACAGCCTTGTGGACGCATGGAAGCGGCTCTCCGACTCTCCGGAAGCCCGGTTCTACCGGCCCTTCACAGAGCGGTTGCGGATGCACACGAACACCTTCCATTGGGCGTCCTTGCTCAAGTCGGTCCAGGACGATGCCGCATCGTTGAGAGCCTTAGGGACGACGGGCGTCCAGAGGGCCCCGTCTCGGGTGCCGGCGCCCGTTTCGGGACAGCGGCTCAAAGTCGGACTCAGTACGCGTCACGTCATCTGCTCGATCGACGGGCCGTTCCGGCGCGCTTGGCTGCTGCACAAACCTTTGCCCAGTTCGACGTTCTTCCACCGGGTCGCGATGGTCTCCAAAGAGGGACGATGGACGGCGACCATCCGGCGCGAACGCTGGGGGCACTGCCTCGCGGTCGAAACCGAAGACGCGCGCGGTGTGGTCTCGCGCCAGCCCGGTGCTTTCGCCGGGAACGGCGCGCCGTACCAAGTCGTCCCGTCACTGCCTGGCCAGACACCGCAGATCTACAGCAGCGAAGAAGCGCTAGACCACCTCGATCCGAAGGTCTTGGACCCGGACAAGTACGGGCCGCTGCTGCTCGCCCCGCGGGCGTGGCGGTTCTTCAACGGCTTTGACTCGTCTCAGAAGCGCAAACTGCTGGAAGCCGTGTCGCGAGGTTTGGACTTGGTCGTCCTGCAGCAGGACTTCGTGTCCGGACGCTACAAACTCGACTTCCTGCCCCGTCCGCCCCGGTTCGAAAACTGCCCGACTCCGGACGTCTTCGACCCCTCGGGAGCCTTGGGGATGTCGAAAACGGAGGTGCCGGGCGTCTTGTGGCAGCGTATCGCTCCGACCGACGGTTGGACGGTCCATGGAAACGGCGGGGTCGCCGAGACCAAGATCGGACGCGGAAGGGTCGTGGTCGTCATGGCCCGCTTGATGCAGACTTGCGCGTTTACACCCTCGGCCCAAGCCATCAAGGCGCTCTTGAGAACGATCGGCGGTCCCAAGCCGGTCGTGCTCGTCGACGCGGGGACCGAAGGAGCCCCTTTCACAACCTCGTTTTGGCCTGACACGATGAACGTTCTCGACGTCCCGTTCTTGACTTTGGGCGAAGTCGTGGCTCTCGAACAAGGAACCTCTTCGTCCCGGGTCGTCCCCGGCCCCGTCACCGACGGCGACGTCCTCGGCGGAAAAGGCCAGTCGATCGCAAACGCCTATCTCAGAGGGCGCGTCGTCCAGATGGCGAGCCGGCCCGCACCGGCGTCCAGAGAGGAGGCCGACAAGCTCCGCGCGTCCCGAAAGACCGAATTGCTCCGGACCTTGGGCCTCGATCCCATGCCACCGAGGACTCCTCTCAACGCGAGGACGACGGGCGTCGTCCAGAGAGACGGGTACACGGTCGAAAAGGTGGTCTTCGAGAGTAGCCCGCGCTTCTACGTGACCGCCCATGTCTACAAGGCGCAAGGCGACCCGCTCGTACGCCGGCCCGTGATCGTCAACGTGAACGGCCATTGGGCGCACAAGAAGAACGAAGACCGGATCCAACTCCGTTGTGCCTTCCAGGCCCTGAAAGGCTACATCGCCATCGCGATCGACAGCCCTGGGAACAGCTTTGAAGGCGATAGCCTGATCGAACGGCGTGCCGAAGGCAGCCACTTCGAGTTTAAGCTCGTGCAGGGCGGGGCCAACACCACCGGGACCTATGTGTGGGACGCGTTCCGGGCGCTGGACTATATGGCCACCCGATCAGACACGGACGTGTCCAGAGTCGGGATCACCGGTGCGTCAGGCGGGGGTCTCGCCACGCTCTATGCGTTCGCCGCGGACGACCGCTATACGGCGGCCGTACCCGTCGTGTACATGTCGAGCATGGAGACCGCCCCCGAGAACGGGTGCCCGTGCAACCACGTGCCGGGAACCTGCCAGGTGGGCGACCGCTCGGACGTCCTCGCCGTCCAAGCCCCGAAGCCTGTCCTGATCATCGGGGCCGAGAACGACGGTGAGTTCCCGCCGGACGCCATGCGTCGAACGCGGGACAAAGCGGCTCAGACTTGGGCGCTTTATGGCCGGAAGGACGACGTCCAGGTCCGCATCTTCCCCGGCCCCCACGACTATAACCGGCCGATGCGGGAGGCCATGATCGGTTTCTTCGACCGTTACCTCCGCGGAACGGGCGACGGGGGCCCGGTCGAGCAACCCGGACTTTCGGCGATCGACCCGCAAGACCGCTCGCTCTTGGTCCTCGACCCTCCTCCCTCCGACGAACGGACGATGGAGGATCTGGCGAGAGAACGATTGTCGGCATCGACACGTCCGGCTGTGGTCGAGAACCTGATCGCCGTGAACGGTGGCCGACCACAGCCATCGTCGCGTCAGTGGACCGAAAGCGGAACCGGCAACCGCCGGACCGTCGTGTTCGAACCGCTGCCAGGGTTAAGAACGCCGGCTGTGCTTCTCGACCGGTCGCGGTCGAAGTCCGTCCGAATCCTTGTCGACGACCGGGGGAAAGCGGCAGCCCTGGCCTCACGGACGCCCGATGAGGCAGCTTCCGTGCTGGCCCTCGACATCCTCGGGACCGGCGAGCTGTCCGGTGCCGAGATCCGCTACGCCGTATACGCCGGGACGTCCTTGGCTTTCACAGGCGCGTTCCAGATCCTGGCGGCCGCACAGGAAACGAAGCGGTCGGGACAGGCCCTGACGGTGGTCGCGAACGGCCCTCTCAGTTCCTTGGCGGCCCTCTACGCGGCCCTGTTGGAGCCAGGCTTCGCCAGGATCGAGTCCCGAAACGGTCTGCGCGAATGGGCCGACGTGTTCCGGAGCGACGTCCCCGACGCCGCGATCCAGCCCCGGGCGAACCTGTGCGGCAAGCTTAGCGACTACCGAAGAACGGTCAAAGACTCGACGTGGTCGTTTCTGGACGAGTGACGACCGGCCCAAAAACGAGACCGCCCTGCTGAGTGACCTCAGCAGGGCGGTTCTGATCCGGGCGCCCGTCGGACCTTACGGCCCTTCGTCGCTTCCGTTCGAGAGCTGTTCGATGACTTTGATCAGTGGCATGAACATCGCGATGACGATGAAGCCGACGATGAAGCCGAGGAACACGATCAGGACAGGTTCCAATGCGGCGGTCAACGATGCCAGGGTCGCCTCGACCTCGGCCTCGTAAAAGTCGGCGATCTTCTGGAGCATGAAGTCCAGGGAGCCGGACTCTTCTCCGACGCCGATCATGTGGACGACCATGGGCGGGAACATCTTGGAGGCTTCCAAGGGGTCACCGATCCGGTCGCCTTCCCGGATCCTGGCGCGGGCGTCGAGCACGGCATCGGCCATGATCGTGTTCCCGACCGTGCCGGCGACGGTCTCCATCGCCTGAAGGATCGGGACGCCTGAGGTCAGGAGGGTGCCCATGGTCCTACTGAACCGGGCCATACAGACCTTGTGGTGGAGCTTGCCAAAGACGGGGATGACGAGTTTGATCCGGTCGGCGGTCCGTCGCCCGAACCGTGTCGAGACGAACAGTTTCCAACCGACGATGATCACCGTCGTTGCGATCAAGATGACCAGCCAGTTCTGCGTGAAGTTCTTGCTGAGGTCGATCAGGAACTTCGTCATCGCCGGGAAGTCCTGGTCCTTCAGTCCGATGTCCTTAAAGAGCTGGGCGAACTGGGGGACGACCCACGACACGAGGAAGATGACGATCGCGACGGCGGCGATCATGACGAGGACCGGATAGGTCAACGCCGACTTGACTTTGCGCCGCAAGGCGACGTCGGCTTCCAAGAAGGTCGAAAGGCGTTGCAGGGTCTCTTCCAGGACACCGCCGATCTCACCGGCGCGGATCAGACCGATGAACAGGTTGTTGAACGTCCTGGGGTGGCGTTGCATCGCCCGGCTGAGCGATTCGCCGCCTTCGACCCGTTCGCCGATGTCCATCAAGATCTTCTTCAGCTTAGGGTCTTGAGTCTGGCGGCTCAGAACGTCGAGACAGCGCACGAGGGAGACGCCCGCGTCGACCATCGTGGAGAACTGCCTGCAGAACACGGCGAGGTTGGCGAGTTTGACCTTGCCGTACCGTCGCGCCTTCTGAGCGCTGCCCTTTTTGATGAGCTGGATCTCGACGATCTCGAGACCTTGCTCACCGAACCTGGCGCGAAGGGCCTCTTCCGTATCGGCCTCGGCCGTGCCCTTTTGAAGGCCGCCGGCGGCGTCTTTGAACGTGTAGCTGTAGACGGGCATGTTCCCTTACCTATTTTCGGACGCTCGAGGGCGGTCCACCTTGTGCGCCGCCCAAATTGATCATCTTCTTGAGTTCTTCGACGTTCTGACAGCGGGTCAAAGCCTCTTCCATCGTGATCACGCCCTTCATGTACATGTCGCGCAGGCACTGGTCCATGCTCAACATGCCCATCGCGGCGCTGGTCTGGATCATCGACGGGATCTGGTGCGTCTTGCCCTCGCGGATCAGGTTCCTGATGGCGGGGCTCGCGATCATGATCTCGTTGACCGGGACGCGCCCAGGGCCGCTCGCCCTCGGGAGCAGTTGCTGAGCCACGATCGCCACGATGTTGTTCGATAGCTGGACGCGGATCTGTTCCTGCTGCCCTGGGGGGAAGACGTCGATGATACGGTCGATGGACTCGGCCGCGTTGTTCGTGTGGAGCGTGGCGAAGACCAAGTGGCCCGTTTCAGCGGCGGTGATCGCCAACGCGATCGTCTCCGTGTCGCGCATTTCACCGACGAGCAGGACGTCCGGGTCTTCACGGAGACAGGCGCGGAGCGCGTTCGCGAAGCTCTTCGTGTCGCTACCCAGTTCGCGCTGGTTGATGACCGACAGCTTGTGGGTGTGCAGGTACTCGATCGGGTCCTCGATCGTGATGATGTGGTGCGACTTGTTGATGTTGATGTAGTTGATCATCGCCGCGAGCGACGTCGACTTACCGGAACCTGTCGGCCCGGTCACCAAGATCAGACCGCGGGGCTTCTCCGTCAGTTGCTCGAGCAACGGCGGCAAGTTCAACTCGCGGCAGGTCGGAATGCGGTTCGAAATGAGACGGAAGGCGGCGGCGACGGCGCCACGGTCGCGGTACAGGTTGACACGGAAGCGGGCGCGCCTGGGGAGCTGGTACGAAAAGTCGAGCTCGAGGGTCGTCTCGAAGCGCGTGATCTGATCGTCGCTGACGATCTCGTACAGCATGCGCTGACACTGCTGAGGCGTGAACTTTTCATAGTTCAGCCTTTTGAGCTGACCGTCCTCCCGGATGACGGGTTCGCTGTTCGCCGAAATGTGGAGGTCCGAGCAGTTCCGGTCGACGACCACGTGCAGGAGTTCGTCGATGTGGAGGTCTTCCAGGGTCTTCGGTTGACCCGAACCGACCTTCGCCATCCCGCCTGCTTCGACCGTCGGCTGTTGCGCCCCGTTCGCGCCGGGAGGCCCGCCGACCGGCGGCAACGGAGCTTCGCCTTCCGGCTTGGGCGGTTCGCCCGTCGGCGTGACGAGGTCTTGCGGCAAAGGCGACGGCGAGTACGGCGATGAGTTGTCCATGTCAGTTCTTTCGGTGTCTTCGAGTTCCAGTTTAGCCTTGTCGGTCGACGGTCTGCGTTCCTTAGTATCCCGCCGTGAAGACGACGCGCATGACTTCTTCCGGAGTCGTCAGGCCGGAAAGCACCTTGGCGAGACCGTCTTCGCGCAACTCTTTCATGCCGTTCGCCTTGGCCGCGGCCTTGATGTCGCCGAGCGGTGAACGTCGTACGACCAGTTCGGCGATCTCCTCGTTCATCGTCATGAGTTCGTGGATGCCCATGCGGCCCCGATAGCCGGTCATGCGGTTCTGATCGGCCGGGATGCCGCGGTACAGCGTGACCCTCTCCTCGGGATCGGCCACCGGGAACCCGAAGCGCCGAAGGTCCATTGCGGGCACTTCGTACGGCTCCTTGTTGTCGGAGTCGACCTTACGTCCGAGCCTCTGGGCCAGGACGCCGATGACCGTGGCAGAGATCAGATACGGCTCGACGCCCATGTCGACCATACGGATCGTGGCCGAAGGCGCGTCGTTCGTGTGAAGGGTGGACAAGACCAAGTGGCCCGTCAGCGACGCCTCGATGGCGATTTCCGCCGTTTCCAGGTCGCGCATTTCGCCGACGAGGATGATGTCGGGGTCTTGGCGGAGGAAGGCGCGGAGCGCGGTGGCGAACGTCAGACCGGCCTTCCTGTTGACCTGGACCTGCGCGATGCCGCCGAGCTGGTACTCGATCGGGTCCTCGACGGTGATGATGTTCACCTCCATCGTGTTCAGCTTGTGGAGGACCGAATACTGCGTGGTCGTCTTGCCGGAACCCGTCGGGCCCGTACAAAGGAACATGCCGTTCGGCTGGCTGACCATCTCCTCGATGCGCGCCTGCAGTTCCGGCAACATGCCCAGCTTGTTGAGGCCGACCATGGCGTTCCCCTTGTCGAGGATTCTCATGACGACCTTTTCACCGAACGGGGTCGGGATCGAACTGACGCGGAGGTCGAACTCCTTTCCGCCGGTCCGGACCTCGATACGGCCGTCTTGAGGGACGCGCCGCTCGGCGATGTTCATCTCGGACATGATCTTCAAACGCGAGATGAGCGGGGCCTGAAGGTTCTTGGGGACCGTCATGGCCTCCATGAGGACGCCGTCGATGCGGTACCTGACCCGGACCGCGCGTTCCTGCGGCTCGACGTGGATGTCACTGGCCCGGTCGTTGATGGCCTGCTGGATGACGGCGTTGGCGAGCCGGATGATCGGCGCCTGCTCCGCCATCTCCTCGTCGGACGCCGTGTCCTCTTTGAAACCTTTGTCCGCGACGTCGCGGCCGACCTGCGCCTGCGCCATCAGGGCGCGGACGTCCGAGGTCATCTTGTCCCCGCCGGGAGCTCCGCTCGCCGGCTTCTCGGGTGCCGCCTCCCCGTTCGTCGCCGCGCCGGAGTAGTGCTTCCGGATCGCGTCCTCGATCGCTCCAGGGACGGCCACGGCCGGCTTGACGAGCAACCCGCTGGCAAGCCGCAACTGGTCGAGCGCTTCCAGATTGTTGGGGTTGCCCATCGCGACCCACAGCACGCTGCCTTCTTTCTTCACCGGGATGACGCTGTGCATCTTCGCGATGCGCTCGGGGACCACGTTGACCGCGCTCGGCTCGATCGCGACGCGGTCCAAGTCCACGAAGGGGTGGCCCGCCTCCTGGGCTTGGGCGTGCAGGACCTCCCGCTCGCCCGCGAAACCCAAATTGATGATGGTGCGTCCTAGTTCCGTGTTCGTTTGCTGCGAGACCTTTTTGGCCTCGTCCATCTGCTCGGGTGTGACGAACCCTCGCTGAAGCAAGAAATCGCCCATGGGTAAACGCGGAACTGCCATCGTGATCGAACCTTTCAAAGGGACGGCAGGTGGCGAGGCACCGGCCGACCGTCTATTCTAGCCGCCCAAGCCTCTCGGACGCGACGCCCGGGCACCCTTTTCTTGACGTAATCTTAGCCCGCGAAAGTTCGTCTGCGCTACTTGCCGCCGAGGAACCCGCCGACGCCGCCTCCGACATCGCCCTCGATCCGGAACCACTTCTGGACCTCATAGCGGTCGCAGACCTCTTGGACGAGGTTGTCCGTCTGCTTGCCCGCCACGTCGATACGGTGGGCGCTCGTGCCCGTCAGACGGTTCAGTTTCGCGATCGCCGCCTGCGCCGCGCCCGTGTCGGCCGGGTCGAACTCCAGACAACTTTGGATCTCGCCGATCATCGCCTGGGTCTCCGTGAGGCACTGCTGGTACGCGTTGCGGGTCGGGACACATTCGGTGGGCGGCGGCTTCGAATTGAAGAACGTGATCAGTTCCCGCCACGAATCCCGGTTGTCCTTGGCCGACTGCGCGACTTCGTTGGCAGGGTTGGCCTTCTCCATGTCGTAATCGTCGCCGAGGAGTCCCTTGAGGACTTCCGTCGTCGCCCCCGTGCCGCTGAGCATCGTGCCCATCACTTGAAGGCCCGAGATCGCTTCCCGGGACAGATCGTGGCGCTTGCGCTCGCAGAGCTCCAGGTGTTTCAACCAGTCCGAAACCTCTTTCGGCATCCGCTTGATCGTCTTGGAGTCGCCGGTGAAGGGCGTCGGCCCGCCCGAAGCGGCCGTCACGGCCGTTGTTTCCGACCCTGCTCCCGTCGTGGCGGGGCCCTTCGTGCCGCGCGCGTCGGTGAACGGCGAGCGCCCCTTCTCGCCGAAACCGAGGATCCCGGCGCCGATCAGGCCGAACAGGAGGGCGACCACGAGCAACAGGGCACCGATCCAAAAGTACGTCCGGTGTTCTTTAGCCCGTCCCGCGTAAGGGTCCCTGCTGCCGATCACGATCCTTCTTACTCCCAATTCTGCCGGACTTTACGCCGGGCACCGTCCACTTGTCGAAAAACCCGTCCGAAGATTGGGTCTATAAGAACTACGACGGGTCGAAGATCGTCCCGAGTTTTACCAAAGAGCGAAAAAGATGTCCGGATCCGGTCGAGAGCACCCGCTCTACCTGCTGTTTTTGGAACGCGTGCAGCACGCGATGGCCTTGGAGTGCCCCCAGGGGGCGTTCGAAGACGTCGAGGACTACCTCGCTTCGCTCCTCGTGGCGTTCGCACGGACGGACAGCCTGTTCCGCATCAGGGACGCCTCCGGCCGTAGCCTCAGTTCGGTCTTCGAAATGCTCGCAGAGGGCGACGTCCGCCTCAACGCGGACTCTTTCGAACGGGAGCGGGACGTCCATAAGCACATCGGGGACTACATCCTGTTCTGGAGCGGCTTGAACCCGATGTTCCTTCGGAGGCTGAAACTCGACGACGGGCGCGAACTCCTGTGCGACTACACGTTACAGGGCAAGGAGAGCTACCGTCTGGTGTCCTCCTTCGACTATCGCCCCTACGACTCCGAAGCCCCGACCTATCGGAAACTCAGTGAGAGCTTTGAGGTCTTGTCCCTAGCCCTCGCCCGGGTCGGTCGGGACCTGCCCTTCCACGCCGCCTGAACCGGACGGGACCCTCGCTTGGCGGAAGGCCGGACTCGCGGCCAAGGCCGTCAGACCGGGCAACGTCGTCCCGATCCCCATGACCAGGTACATCCCGGTCAGCCCCAGGTTCTTCAACCCTAGTCCCGTCAGTCCGGCGCCAAGGGGCTGGACACCGGCCGTCACCATCGTCGCCACCGACTGGACGCGCCCTCGCAGAGCGTCCGGCACGGCCAGGCTCATATAGGTCATCGCCGGGATGGAGGCGAACGGAAGAACGATGCCGCAGACCGCGTTCAAGGTGCAGTAGACCCACAGGTCTCTCGCGAACCCCATCCCCGCGACGCACAGCCCGACCGCGCCGAGACAGACCGCGAAAGCGATCCCGACCCTTTGGACGCGGAACTTGCCGACCAGAAGGCTGGCGATGACGAGCGGCACCGTGAACGTCAGCTCGATGACCGTCAACGACCGGAAGTCGCCGCCGAACCAAGCCCGGTTCGTCGACGTGTAGACGACCATGAACCCGGCGATAGCCAAACTGACGACCAGGTTCGCACCCATCATCGCACGCAACGCGGCGCGGCTCCAAACGGCCCTTGCGCCCGCACGAAGGTCTTCCGTCCACTTCCCTTCGTCGTCGCCCCGCCTGGGCTCGAGCGCGGGTAGGCGGCCGATGAAGGCCGCTGACACGAGGAACGTGAGCAGGTTGACGGACACGGCCAAGAGGAAGAAGCGGTCCGGATCAGCGGCTTCGAGCGGAGCGAGCACGATTCCGGCGAGGATCAGGCCCGCGTTGTTCATGAGGTGCATCGTCGACGACGACAACGAATTCGCCTCAAGGAGCCGTCCCTCCGGGACCAGCCGGGGCAGCGCCGCTCCCCGGGCAGGCATGAAGAACGCGTTGACCACCGAGAGAAGGAACGGGGTCACCAAGATCGCGGCGACCGGGGGCACGGGCCAGGTCGCGAGGACGGCCATAAATCCGGCCAGCACCGCCGCACTGCAAAGGTCCGCCGCCAACATGACCTTTCGGCGGTCGACACGGTCCGCGACGACGCCCGCGAACGGACCGACGATCAGGAACGGCAACGCGGCCAACGCCGCGACAAGGCCGACGACCGCCGGATCGCGGGTCGTCTTGTCCGCCATGTAGATGAACAACATCCCATAGACCGCATCGCCGAACTGCGACACGGTCTGCCCGATCCAAAGGTCTCGGAACTCGCGGATGCGAAGGACGCCGGTCATCGTGCGGCCGCCCGCTCCTGACGACGGACGGACTCTGTATGGCAAGCGAACGAGGTCAGTCGTCGAACTTGAGGACGATCTTGCCCGCTTCGCCCTTCTTCATCGCTTCCATCGCGGCGACGACTTCGTAGTACGGCAGTTCGTGGGTCACGACCGGAGTGACGTCCAGACCCTTCTCAGAAAGGAGCCATGTCATTTGGTCCCATGTCTCCCACATCCGCCGACCGATGATCCCGTGCACCCTGAGCCCCTTGAAGATCAGCCTGTTGAGGTCGACTCCGATCTCGGATTCGGCATAGAGCCCGAGCAGGCTCAGACGACCGCCTGGGCGCGTGTGCTCGACCGCCAGGTCCAAGGCCGATCGCTTGCCTGACATCTCGAGCGTGCCGTCCACCCCTCGCGGCTCCAGCTTCCTCAGCTCGCAGGACACGTCTTGCTTCGATGGGTCGAGGACCACGTCTGCACCAAGCTTCTCGGCCAAGTCGATCCGGTACGGGCTGACTTCGGTCGCATAGACTTTCGCCGCTCCCAGGCACTTGCAGATCGCGACCGCGAAAAGGCCGATCGGCCCCATTCCCGTGATCAAGATCGTCTGACCTTCGACCGGGCCGTCCATGACCGTGTGGACCGCGTTGCCGAGAGCGTCCTGCATGCTGGCGACCGTCTTCGGCACCACGCTCGGCGTGTGCCGCGCGTTCAGGGCCGGGATCACGGCGTAAGGTGCGAACCCCCCGTCCACGTCCACTCCGAGCAGCCGGGTCGACTGGGCGATGTGCCCGTCCCCGCGAAGGTAATCGGGATCGTCGGCGTCGACGATGTGCGACTCGCTCGAGACGAAGTCGCCGACCTTGTGGGTCGTCACGCCCTCGCCGACCTCGATGACCGTGCCGCAGAACTCGTGGCCAATGATCCGCGGCGGATGGATCCGGTTGCTGGACCAAGCGTCCCAGTTGTAGATGTGCAGGTCCGTCCCGCACACCGAGCCCCTTTCGACCTTCAGCTTGACGCAGCCCGGCCGGACCTCCGGCTCGGGGACGTCGATGATCTCGACTCCAGGCGCGGGTCGCGTCTTTGCGATCGCCTTCATGGAGGCGAGGTTACCGCGCCGGTGGCGTCCGCCTCCGGAGCGCGGACTTCAGTCCGCATTCGGTCCGCAGACTTCAGTCTGCGCCCGTGTCGTTCTTACGTCCGAGACCCCGATAAGGACTGAAGCCGCGCTCCGTCGGGGCCCATCGAATGTTCCCACGACGTCGCCGATGGACTTTTCGGCCAAGTGATACAATCGGTCGACAATGGGATCCGCATACACCCCCGGCCTGACCGTCAGCAAGGACGTCGTCGTCCAGCGCACGCGGAGGCTCCCGATCAAGGGCGAGGTGCTGGTCAAGGCCGGCGACCCGGTCAAACACGACACGGTCATTGCCAGAGCGCTCCTGCCTGGCCCGCTCCAGACGGTCCGCCTCGCCGAAAAGCTCGGCGTGGAAGCCAAAGAAGTCACGACGTTCTGTAGCCTCCAGCCCGGCGACGCGGTCGAAAAGGGGCAGGTCGTAGCCGAAACCAAGGGGTTCGTGTTCGGTTGGGGCAAGCAGACCGTCCATTCCGACTTTGCCGGCACCGTCGAAGGGCTTTCCGAGATTACGGGCAGCCTTCTGATCCGAGAACCGAGCATCCCGGTCGAGATCACGGCGTACGTCGACGGCAAGGTCGCGCAGGTGATGGAAGGCGAAGGCGCGATCGTAGAGACGCGCGGGGCGATGGTCCAAGGGATCTTCGGCGTCGGCGGGGAACGGAACGGCCAGATCCGTGTCGCGGTCACGAGTCCGGACGACATCCTCGACGCCAACCACATCCACGACAACGACCGGGGGCATATCCTCGTCGGTGGCAGCGGCATCACGTACGACGCTCTCGAGCGGGCCAACGGACTCGGCGTCGTCGGCCTCGTCGTCGGCGCGGTCCGCGACGTCGACTTGACCAAGTTCCTCGGCTACGACATCGGCGTCGCCATCACCGGGCAGGAGCCCATCAATGTCACTTTGATCGCGACCGAAGGGTTCGGCAACCTACGCATGGCCGACCGGACCTTTAACCTTTTGAAAACAATCGAGGGGCAGAATGCGAGCGTCAATGGTGCGACCCAGATTCGCGCCGGCGTTATCAGGCCAGAGGTCATCGCACCGATGACGGGCACGGTCGGAGAAGGTCACGTGGCCGCCTCCGGCGGGGCGCTCGAAGTCGGGACGCCGATCCGGGTGATCCGGGAGCCGTACTTCGGACTCCTGGGAAAGGTGACGGGACTGCCCGCGCAGCTCGTGACCGTGGAGTCCGGAGCGGAAGTGCGTGTCCTTGAAGCGATGCTCGATGACGGCCGGGCGGTGACGGTGCCCCGTGCCAACGTCGAAATCATCGCCACCTCATGAAAGTCCTGATCGTCGACGACGAACCCACCCTTTGCGAAACCGTCGAGACCAAACTCCGCCGCAAGGGTTACACGACCTTCACGGCGGAATCCGCCGAAGACGGCATGCGCCTCTTCAAACTGGTCAAACCCGACATCATCCTTCTCGACGTGATGCTCCCGAACCGCTCCGGTTACGAGCTCTGCCAAGCCGTCCGGAAAGGGAGCCAAGTCCCGGTCATCTTCCTCACGGCCAAGGCGTCGGAAGAAGACCGGGTCGCCGGACTCGAAATGGGGGCCGACGATTATGTCGTCAAACCGTTCTCACTGGCCGAGCTGGCCGTCAGGGTCAAAAACGTCCTGCGGCGCTCGGTCGGCGATCCGACCGTCGGCGACGCCGTCGAGTTCCCCTGGCTGCTCGTCGACCCACGGACCCACGAGGCGTTCGTCAACAAGTCGGGAGCGGACGCCGTGGCCGCGTCCGACGACTTCCGGATCACCTTGTCCCCGAAGGAGTTCGCCTTACTCCACTTTCTGGCCCGGAACCCGGGCCAGGTCTTCTCCCGCGACACGCTTCTTGACCGCGTTTGGGGTGCAGACGCCTTCGTGTCCCCGAGGACGGTCGACGTCCATGTCCGCTGGCTCCGGGAACAGATCGAGACCGACCCTGCCTCCCCTGTCCACGTCTTGACGGTCCGAGGCGTGGGTTACAAGTTCGTCGGCTAAAGCCTTAGTCGGGACGGTGCGCGGCCGGCAGCCCGAAGACTCCCTGTTGCTCGCGACGCCTGCGGCGCAAAACGAGGGCGTCCCTTGCCTGGGTCAGGTGGTAAAGGGCCGATTCGTTCTCCTCGCAGGCGTAGGCACGACCTTGAAAGTCGATGAGCTTGTCCACGAGGAGACCGATGACGTCTTCGACGCGGCACCCGTTCGCCCCTTCGGCGTGAGCTTCGCCGTGTTGGAAGGCGACGCGGACGAACTCCGTCTCGATCAGGGCGGGGGAGCCGTCGAGGTGCCGCGGCGCGTCGGACATGGGCCCGATCATACCGGCCGCGTCCTTACACTTCGAGAAGCAGCGTCACGATCTCGAACGGCTTGTACGCGAACCTTACGAACCCGTCTTGAACGTCGAGCTCGTGTTGCTTGGCCTCGTTCAGGTCGGCCGACCACGCCCTCTTGACCGGCATCGCGCATTGGATCTGCCCGTTCCCGCGCGTGTTGTGGCACTCGTAGAGCCGGACGAGGACGAGGCCCGAGTCTTCAGCCCGCTTGACCGCTTCGATCACCAGGTCGCCGTTGTCGCACGCGACGAACCGGGGCAAGTGCGCGTTCAGTCCGGACGCGGGCTCCAGCATGACCGTACGGGGCTCGGCGTTGACCGCGTAAGCGGCCGCGATGACGTCGCTGTGAGGGACCTGGTCGTAGTGCGGCAGGAGGACGTACGTGAACCGGTGGACCCCCATGTCGCAAGTTGGATCGGGTGCTTTCGGAGACCGAAGGAGCGTGAGGCGAAGGGTGTCGTCGAGGACGTCGTGGCCGTACTTGCCGGTGTTGAGCAAGGCTGCGCCGTGTCCGCCTTCGCTCAAGTCGGCCCACTTCTGCGCGCAGACCTCGAACCGGGCGAGGTCCCATGACGTGTTACGGTGGGTCGGCCTTTCGACGTGCCCGAACTGGATCTCGAACGTCGCCTTGGTCGCATTGACGTTCAGCGGGAACGCCACCTTCAACATTTTGTCTTCTTCCCTCCAGTCGATCCACGTGTCGAACCGGATTCCTGGGGTCGGGCCAAGACTGATCCTCTGTCGGAACACGGAGTCGCCGAACTTTCGGACGACCTCGACCGCGACTCGGACCGGGCCCCGTTCTACGACCTCGAAGCTCTCGCTTCTGAGCAGGTCTCGCTGGGTCTCAAGGGCATAGACGTCGACGTCCCAAGCGTCCCAGAACAACGGCCTGTCGTCGAAGATCTGAAGGGCGTTCGCCACCTTTCCAGGGGCCACGAACTCGATCGGGTCATCGTCCAAGGTCTGGATGCCGGTGATGTTGCCGTTGCCGTCGAACCGGACCGAGAACTCGTGGCTCTCGAGTCGGCGCCCGCCCGCCTTGAGCCTCGGAAGGAACGTGGGTGCGCTCTCGACTAGGTCGGCGACGGCCACGGCCCCGAGCGCCAACGACGGCGTCTGGAACACCAGCTTGGATCCGCCAAAATCGTCGACCAGTTGGACCGGCAACGATTCGTCTCCGCACACCACGCTCGCCGGAACGTCCTTGTCCGTCCAAGGAACCTCGACCTGGGACGGCAGCGTGCTGTTGTGGAACACGGCGAGAGGACGCCTCATCTGGGACGTGTCGAGCTTACGGCCCGTATGCTCGAGACACTCGGCCACGATGCCGCCCGCCAGACGTCGCACCTCGTCGTAGTCCTTGGCGCTGTCTTCATAGACTTCGCGCACCGAAGAACCCGGAATGATGTCGTGGAACTGGTTGAGCAAGACGAGCTTCCAAGCGGCTTCCAGGGTTTCGGCCGGATAACCGCCCTTGTGGTCGCAGAACGTGGCCAAGAGCTCGGCATCCCGCAGAAGGAACTCGCACTCACGGTTGGAGCGTTTGTTCGCGGCTTGGCTGGTGTACGTCCCGCGATGGAGTTCGAAGTACAGTTCCCCCACCCACGTACAGAGATCGGAGCTGTTGTCGAGGCTCTCCCGGAAAAACTCGGCCGCCTTCTTTCGGCTCGCGACGACAGGCATGCCCGGAGCCGTCCGCGCCCGACGGAGGTACTCGATGTGCCGTTCGGTCGGTCCTGCGCCCCCGTCGCCGAAGCCGTAAACGTAAAGGGAGCGGTCCGATCGACCCGAATCCTTATAGTCGGCCACGCTCTTCGCGATCTCCTTAGGCTCACAGCTCGCGCAATACGTGTTCGCAGGCGGGAAGTGCGTCCAGACCTTTGTGCCGTCGATGCCTTGCCACCAAAACGTGTGGTGGGGGATCTTGTTGAACTGGTTCCAACTCAGCTTTTGGGTCAGGAACGCCTTGATGCCGAACTTGTGCAGGATTTGGGGAAGGGCGGCCGAGTAACCGAAGACGTCGGGCAGCCACATGTCGATCGTCTCGACCCCGAGTTTCTCGCGGAAGTACCGCCGGCCGTAGAGGAACTGCCGGATCAGGGCTTCACCGCCCGTGAGGTTGCAGTCCGCCTCGACCCACATCGAGCCGAGAGGTTCCCATTGCCCTTTTCGGACGGCCCGCCGCATCCGCTGGAAGAGGTCAGGGTTTTCCTTTTCGAGCCATTCGTACTGCGAGGCCTGGCTGTGGACGAAGACGTGCTCGGGATACCGGTCGATCAACCCGAGTTGGGCGACCGTCGTGTGCGCCATTTTCAGGTGGGTGACGCTGAGGGGCCATAACCACGCCGTGTCGAGGTGGGCGTGACCGACCGGCACGACCTCGTGCGAAGTCTGCTCTCCGAGCGAATCCATGGCCTCCCTGACGATCCGTCGGCAGTGGGACACGGCCTTCTTGTTCCGAGGCCGATAGTGGTTACAGACGTCGTTCAAGGCTCGTAGAACGACGTCCCGGACCGGGCTTCCCAGTGGGGTCCCCTCGTAAAGGCTGAGGCCGAACGACACGTCATAAGCGAGGTCGATCGCGTCCTGGTCGAGGCAAACGAGCCAAAAACCCTTGTTGACCTCTGGCTTCGCTGTCCGGGGCTTCTCTTTTCCATGGACCGTGGTCTCCGCGTTGTGCGCGAAGCATTGCAGGTGAAGCTCGAACCCTTCTCCGCCCTCGGCCCTCTCCGTCAAGCGGTGGTACAAGTGGCCATAGTCCAAGACACCGCACGGCACACCCTCGCTCCAGACCGTCGCCTCCACCGACCCGTCACGGATGCCCCAGATTTCTGGTTTTTCGAAACAGACGGCCAAAGAGCGGCCCGCCCACTCCGCGGGAACCTTGAACTTGAGCCGGTACCACCCCTCCTGGTACGCCGGCCCCCACGCGAAACCCGTGGCGACCGACTTCCACGACTTACCGTCGCCGAACTCCACGTCGAGCTCGGCCGACTCCGTTACACTCCCGAGTTCGAGGTCTCGCTTGAGGAACTGTCGGATACGGTCCAGAGTCAGGTCGGGGTGCTTGAGCATGGCGGAGCGAGGGCGGAGGTTACCAGACAGGTAATCTCCCGACCATGGGGAGCTCGGGGACGCTTGCGTCCGAAGTGGCGTTGGCCGCGCTCTATCTCCGTGGCGGACCCCCGCGAGGGCCTCTTCGCAGGGCTCGCTGGCCACTGGTCCGTGACGCCCTCCTCCGCCTCGCACCCGCGTTGACCGACATGGCTGCCGCATTGCGGGACTGCGGCCTTTGGGAAGAGTCGACCGTTCTTGCCGAGCCTGGCCGTACCGATTGGGCGCTCCCGGTCGTCGAGGAAGGCCGAGCCCTGACGGCGGCGTCTCCGGACTATCCCGAGCGATGGGTCAGGGCCCTTGGTGCGTCCGCTCCGGCCGCCTTGTGGGTTCGGGGCCGGGCCCCGACCGGCGAAACGGTCTCGATCGCGGGATCCCGCGAGCCGGATCCCGAAGACGTCTCCTTCGTGACCGAGACCGCGACGACGGCCCTGACCCTTGGACTGTCCGTCGTCAGTGGAGGAGCCCGAGGCATCGACAGCGCTGCGGCGCGGGCCGCGTCGAACGTCTCGGAGGGCCGGACCGTGGCCGTCTATCCGTGCGGTTTGGACCTGGTCGAGCCAGACGCGGCGGTCTGTCAACTCTCGCTTTGTGAACCGTGGGCAGGCTTTAGCCCGGCCCAAGCGATGGAACGGAACACGTTGATCTACGCGGCGTCTCCCTTGACCGTCGTCGTAAGGCCTCGGTACCGGACAGGCGGCACTTGGGCCGGAGCGGTCGATTCGATGCGGCGTCGGACGTCGCAGTCTGCGGTCTGGGGGCCAGACGGGGACGACGCCACCGAGGCGCTCGTCCGGCTCGGCGCTTACCGGATCATGGACGCCAACGAGCTTGAAGGGCTCCGTGAGGCTGCGGTCGCGCGTGAGCGCGGATCTGCTCCGGTGCTCGACGGGCTTTAAGCCTGGGCGCCACCGCGGAGCGCCAGGGCGATCGCCAATGCCAGGCCGTCGGCCACGTCGTCCGGCTTCGGCGCCTCCACAAGGCCCAGCAGCCTTTGGACCATGAACTGCACCTGCCGTTTTTCGGCCCGGCCGTTCCCGACGACCGCCAACTTGACCTCTGGCGGGGACAGTTCGGCGGGATGGAGGCCGGCCCGGGCAAGCGCCAGGTGCACGACGCCGATCGCCTTGGCGACTTCGATGACGGTGGTCTGGTTCTTGGCGTAGAACAACCTTTCTGTGGCGACGGCGTCCGGACGGTACGACCGGACAAGGTCCGTCACCTCGTCGAAGATCTGGGAAAGCCGGTCGACGGTCGCGATGCGCGGCGTCTGGATCAGGCCCAGCCCAAGACAGGTCAGCCGAGACCCTTCCCGACGGACGATCCCATAGCCGATGCGCTCGAGCCCAGGATCTATGCCCAGGACGACCATTCCAGCCTAAGCCGGATCCGATGCGGGCCCGAGAAGGCCGCGGTCGACGACGCCGACGTACCACGGGTCCCCTTCGATGTCCGGCATCTGGTGCCAATCGTAGAGGTAGCCGTCCACGAGGTCGAGTTCCAAGAGCCTGCGGTCGAGGTCGGCGGCCGTCACCCAGACTTCCCGTAGGATCGGATACCAGTCTCGGGGGAGGGGCGGCTGCATGAACCTGTAGTCGTCGGTCACGTCCAACACGACCACCTTTGCCAGGTTAAACCGCCACAAATCTGAGAGCATTACCGCCATCGTCCGACCTCCATGTCGCTTGTTCCTAAGGGACGGTACAAAGCCGCGGAACGGCGCGTCCTCCTTTCCACACCCGGGACATAACGCCCGGAGGCGGCGTCAGGGCTTGACGGCAGGTTCGTCGGGACGGACCTGCGGCATCCGGAAAACGCCTTCGATGCTTTCGCGGTTCAGGTCGGCCGGGAGCCCTTCGATCGACGACTCCTTAAAGGCGTACGGAAGGAGGATCGAGACCCGACGGTTGCTGAAGTGGTTCGGGTCCTTCGCGTTCCGGAGCTGGTTGGCGGCGTAACCCCGCACAGCGAGGAACTGGTCCGGGCCGCATCCGTCTTTGACCAACAAGCGTCGGACGGCGTTGGCGCGGTCGTGCGACAAGTCGAAGTTGTCGTAGTCCGGACGGGTCAGCGGGCGGGCGTCGGTATGGCCGTCGACGACCATTTTTCGCTTCGTCGCGCCCAAAACGGGCGCCAATCTGGCAAGGACGGACTTGGCCTGCGAACGGACTTCGCTGCTGCCCAGTTTGAAGAAGAGTTCGGAGTTCGTCTCGTTCTCGATCAGTTCGATCTCGAGTCCCTCGGGCGTCATCTTGACCTCGAGCCCCTTCTTGGCGATGAGTTGCTTCAGGCCAGGGTCGGCTTCGACGGCCTTCTTGACTTTCTCCTCGACCCGGCGCATCATCGTGATCTCGTTCTTCTTGCCGTTGTCAGGGCCAGCCTTTCCGGGTTGCGTCATCAGGCTCCCGGTGTTGTTGACAAGGTTGACCTTCGTCTTCGGAATGTTCTTCGCGAATCCGACCGGGTCTTTGAAATAGCCGGCGATGACCTCGCGCGTCGGCTGGTCCATACCCATGATCCACATGACCATGAAGAACGCCATCATCGCCGTCACGAAGTCGGCATAGGCCACCTTCCAGGCTCCGCCGTGATGGGCGTGGCCGTGGCCCTTTTTCTTCTTGATGATGATCGGGGTGCCGTCTTGCATGTCAGCTCTGGCCGGCCGTCACCGGGTTAGGCGGCGTCCTTCTCTTTGACCGCCTTTTCGAGTTCCTGGAATCCGGGTCGGACGGTCGGATCGATGTTGCGGCGGGCGAACTCGACGCAAGTGATGGGCGACTCGCCCCGGGCAAAGCTGAACAGCGCGTACCGGATGCAGGTCATGTACTGCCCGCCCGCACGGACCCTGTTCGAAATGGACTTGGACATCGGCGCGATGATGACGTACCCGATGAAGATGCCGAAGAACGTTCCGGCAAGGGCTGCCGCGACCGAGTGGCCGATCGCGGCCGGGTCGCCGCCGATCTTCC
The DNA here is from genome assembly GCA_018268395.1 of Armatimonadota bacterium. Lineage (NCBI taxonomy): Bacteria > Bacillati > Armatimonadota > Armatimonadota bacterium. The sequence goes on from JAFDWQ010000001.1 coordinate 219,542, forward strand.
CCATCGTGATGATGATGCCGAGGACGGCCGCGACGATCCCGACGGCGGGCATGGCGTCGGCGACGTTCTGAAGGGCGTCCGCCGGGACCGTTTCCTCGGCGTGAGCGACCTCGAGGTCGAGTTCCATCATCTCAGAAAGGTCATGGGGGCCGACCGCGCCCGTCAGGATGACCTTCATCGTGTCGCAGAAGAAGTGGACGGCGTGATGGTTGTTCAAGAACGACGGGAACTTCTTCATGATGTCGCTGTTCTCCGGTTCCTCGACGTGCTTTTCCAGTCCGAGGAGGCCCTCCTTTCGAGCCACGGTGAAGAGCTGGTACATCATGCGGAGCAGGTCGATATAGTCCTGCTTCGAGATCCCCGGCTTGAGGAGGCCGGTCAGGGCCTTGATCGTCTGCTGGAGGACGGGCATGCCGTTCGACCCCAGGAAGATCCCGAGCCCGGCGCCGCCGAGGATGATGAACTCGTTGATCTGGATCAGCGCACCGATCTGGCCACCGTGGATGACGTACCCCACGATGGTGCAGACCACACCAATGATGATGCCGATAAAGGTGAACATGACCCGGTTTGGATGCGGAGTAGAATGGGTCAGCCCCGCACGTTTACTATTGTCGGCGCAGACGGGCGGATTGCTCAGCGATGGCGGCCTCTGACGTGACCGTATTCCGACCGGTCGTCCGGCTCCTTGACCCCCATACCGTCAACCAGATCGCGGCGGGCGAGGTCGTGGAACGGCCGTCTTCCGCCGTCAAGGAACTGGTCGAAAACGCGCTCGACGCCCAAGCCACGGCGATCGAAGTCCGCCTCGAGGACTGGGGCCGACGACTTATCGAAGTGTCCGACGACGGTTGCGGAATGGACGCCGATACGATCCCCGTGGCCCTCCAACGGCACGCGACGTCGAAGATCACACGGGTCGAAGACCTCATGAGCGTCTCGTCCTTGGGCTTCCGCGGTGAAGCCCTGCCCTCGATCGCATCGGTGTCCCGAATGACCGTCCAAAGCGGCCAAGGCGGAGGCGTCCGGGCCGTCGTCGTCTGCGAATCCGGACGCGTCTCGACCCCGACTGCGACCGCCGGCCCACAAGGGACGACCGTCACGGTCGAAGACCTTTTCTACAACACCCCCGCCCGCCTGAAGTTCTTGAAGTCGGACGCGACGGAGTTGGCCGCCTGCGTGGAGGTCGTCTCGAAGTGCGCGGTGGCGAACCCCCGCGTCCGGTTCACCTTGCGCCACGGATCGGGCACGCTCGTCCAAACGAGCGGGAGTGGCGATTTCGGCACCGTGGTCGCGGAAGTCTGGGGCCGCGAGGTCGCCCGAGCCCTGGCACCCGTCGATTTCTACAACGGACAAGCCCGGGTCCGCGGCTTCGTCTCACCTCCCCACTTTACGAAGCCGACGCGCGCGCTCCAGTGGTTCATGGTCAACGGACGGCCGGTGCGCTCGAAGACGCTCCAAGCCGCGCTTGACCAAGCCTTGCGGTCCTTGACCCCCGAAAAGCGCTTTCCGGTCGCCGTCCTCAACGTGGAGGTCGATCCTGCGCGGGTCGACGTCAACGTTTCGCCGACCAAGAGCGAAGTGCGCTTCCACATGGAAGGCGGCGTGTTCGACGCCGTCCGCCGAGGGGTGGCCGCAGCTTTGATCGCGACGGGAATGGTCCCCCATGCCGAGGGCGTCGCAGCCGCCAATGCCGCCCTCGAATCGGCCTCGGGGCAAGCCGACATCTTCAGCGCCCTCTCCGATTTCGGCGCCCCCCATGGTTCGTGGACGCCTTTGCCGTCCGCCGTCGGTGCCGCGGAGCCACCTTTTTCGAGCGTTCCGACGCCGAGCCCGGAAACCGCGTTCCTGACGGGCTTGCGCGTTCTTGGGCAGGTCGACGACACGTTCATCATCGCCGAAAACGCGTCCAGCCTCCTCGTCATCGACCAGCACGTGGCCCATGAGCGGATCATCTACGAGCACCTCCGGGACAGTCGCGGAGCCGGCGCGGTCGAACGTCAAGCCTTACTCGAACCCGAGACGCTGCACTTGGACCGCCGCTCGGTCGAACTCTTGACCGAACGCCTCTCCGAACTGGAAGTCATAGGGTTCACCCTGGAACCGTTCGGAGGGGAGAGCTTCATCGTCCGCTCTGTCCCCGCCCTTTGGAGGGGCCGGCCGCCGCTCGTCGCCCTGCGGGACCTGGCCGACGAACTGGCCGACGGACTGGGCCAAGGCTGCTTGTCGACTCTCCGCGACGACGTCTACATCATGTGCTCCTGCAAGATGGCGGTCAAGGCCGGCGACCCGCTCGGACTGGCCGAGATGGAGCGCTTGATCCAAGACCTGGCGAAGACGGAAAACCCGTACTTGTGCCCCCACGGTCGTCCGATCACGATCGTGCTTCCTAAGTCAGACCTCTACCGCCGGTTCAAGCGGTGTTGACAGCCCGAACCTGAGGACCGTTCCCGACCATGAGTACAATCCACCCAGGCATGCGAGAGAGCTACTTCTGGCACAAGGTCCACTCCCTGACCGGGATCGTGCCCGTCGGCTTCTACATGGTCCAGCACCTGACCCTGAACAGCTTCAGCCTCGCCGGGCCGACGAAGTTCAACGGGGTCATCGGGTTTTTCTCGTCCATACCCGCCCACGTCCTGCTCCTCCTCGAAGTCGTCGCGATCTGGGTGCCGTTAGCCTTCCATGCGGTCTACGGCGTTTTCATCGTCTCCCGCAACAGCGACAACTACTCGCAGCCCGCCTACAAGTTCCGGGAGAACCGGTACTACCGCCTCCAGCGCTGGTCCGGGGTCGCGGCGTTCCTGTTCCTCGTCGGCCACGTGGCGACGACGACCGTCCGGGCTAAGGCGCAGGGTGAAGCCGTGATCCAGTACGACGCCTGGCACCAGCTTTTGACTTCGAACGGATACATCGTTTTCGTCCTCTACGCCCTTGGCGTGACGGCCTGCTCCTATCACCTCGCCTACGGGATCTGGAACTTCTGCATCCGGTGGGGCATCACCGTCGGCGAGAAGTCGCAAGCAGCGATGGGCAAGTTCGCGTCCGTCGCTTTCATCGTCCTCAGCCTGCTCGGGATCGGAGCCCTGTTCGGGTTCGTCCGTCCGCTCTTCCCTTCCGCCGAGCAACCAGTCGAAGCGAAGTCTGCCCAGTCGCAGGGCCTGCTCCCTGCGAAGCTCTAGTTCCCGAATCCGTAGCCGCCGCCGATCGATCCTCCGCGAGTCCCGTAGCCGAACGGAGAGCCTCCTGGGAACGCCTTGAGCCGGATGTAGAAGGCGAGGGTGCGACCGGACCGGAACCCGACCTGGTTGTCGATCACCTCGAACACGGCTTCCGCACAGTGCAAGTCATAAGCAAATTGGTAGTGCTGGGCGACGAGCTGCTTCATGTACCCGTCATAGTCGAGCAAGAACCTTGACGTCACCCGTCCGACCCGGAACCCGTCGACGAAGACGTTAAAGCCCGCCCACTGAGACCGGAGGCCGTCGTAACGGGCACCGAGGAACATCCTCGTATCGCCCAGGGTCGCACCTGCGTCCACTCTGAAATTGCTCCACGCCTGGTTGAACGTGTCATAGCTCGCCGTTCCGTTGACGTCGAGCCACTTTCCCGGGTTCCAGCGGCTCCGGAACCAAACGAACTGCCACGGCACTTCGCCTTGGTCGCCTTGAAGCACGTCGTATCCCGTTTGCAACGAGAGCTTGAGGGCCTTGGTGGGGTTGTAGTTCAGGTCGAAACTGAAGGAGTCCGAGCGCCCTGTACTGTCGATCGAGAGCGGCGTGAAGCCGAAGGCGCGAAGGTTGTTGTACGTGAGAGAGACCGAGGAATTGCCCGAGAAGTGATAGGCCAGGTTGCTGTCGTAGTTCAGGACGTACTGAGCCGTATCGTCGCTGTACAGCCCTTGCTTGAACCGTCCTCCCCAGTTCAACGACCAATGTTTCGGCGACCCTTCCGACCTTCGGATCCCAGCTTCGAGGTTGATGCGGGTCACGCGCTCGCTTCCGGTCGTGCTCGGGTTGACAAGCTCGCCGATGCTGGCCTCGAGCGAGAACGGCCAACGCTCACCGAACCCGTCGGAAAAGAGCTGCCGGCCCGTGCTCCGGAGCGTCAGCATGGGTGTCACGTCGCTCGCGTCGTAGAAGTTCGCCGTACTCCCGATCGGCACGCCTCGCTGGTAGGTCAGTTCGGCGTCGAAGGAGCGGAACGAGGCCGAAGCACCGTATTTGACGTCGAGCCGTTGGCTCCGGACGTCCGTACCGAACCCCGACGACACCGACTTGGCGAGGTTCAAGTCGATCCGGGACGACACGCCCCCGAACCGCCGGTCGTCACCGATCGAGATGTTCTGGGACTCTGACTTGAACCCGGACGACTCGCTGAAGAACCTGTTGAACCCGAGGCGCGTGTTCCCCGAACCCCAAGGGACAAGCAACTGAGACGAGGTCGACCACAGGGTGGACGAAGGCGCCGTCAAGTAGTCGCTCAACTGATAGTTGCTGCTGAGGGTCCAGTCGGCCCGCCCCAACTTCTGGTTGTGCTGGGCCGAGAAGACCTTGCTTTTCGAACCGCCCGTGATCGTGTACGCGGAGAGCTTGCCGTTCACCGTCTTGGACAGATAGTTGTAGTCGAGGCCTAGCCCGGCTCCGAGCTTCGTCATGTAGTCGAGCCGGGTGTCGACGTAGTCGTTCCCATGGAGCGGCGTCGAGACCCTGGTCTTGATGTAGTAGCCTTCGTCGACGCTTTGGCCGACTTCTGGCCATGTCTTGGGGCCGCGCCGGTTCAAGGGGATGACGACCATAGGAAGTCCCAGAACGGTCTTTCCTAAGATGCTCAAGCGCACGCTTCGGAGCTCGGCACGTTTCCCCGGAATGATCCGGCTCGTGTCGTAATCGAGTTCGAAGTGGGCCGGATCCAGGTCGCAGGTGGTGAAGCTTCCGTGTTCGGTCGTAAAGTCGGCCTGTGTTCCGGCGCCGGAGCCTGCCTTGACGAAGACGTCGCCGACGAGCCGCTTCTCCAAGCGCTCCGGCTTGATCCTGGCTTTGCCGTCCTCGAACGCGAACGTATCGTTGCCAAAGTCGACGATGACGACGGCGCCCTCGACCGTCTCGGTCTGACCGACCAGTCTGCCGTTCCCTTCGAGCCTGAACACCTTGGTCTTCCGGTTGCCCGTCAACTTGTCGGCGAAGATCTCGTACCCTTTGTAGGTCGCGTGGACGGCCCCCGAAGCGGACACGTCGTCGCCGACGACGGACCCTTTGTCGGCGTGGATCAGCTTGAAAGGCTCGCCGATGCCCTGTTTCTTCTCAGGGAGCCGTCCTTGTCGCTTGACGGCAGACATCGAGCGGCTGAACCCTGGGATCCAGCCTGTTTGAGCCGAGCACAAGGGGACGCCCACGGCGGCCGCCATCGCCAGTCCGAGCATCCGCCTCATTCCAGCCTCCGCACGAAGAGAAGACCGAAACAAAGGAACACGATGTTCGGGAGCCAGGCCGAGAGGACAGGACTGATCCAACCGTTCTTGCCCAGAATGTCTCCGGCGACCACATAGGCGTTGAAGTACACCCAGACCAGGCCAAGGCTGACCATGACGCCGATGAACGGCCCGGCTCGGGAGAACCTCATCGCCAAGACGGCCCCCGTGAACGCGAAGACGACGCAGGCGACCGGGTCGGCGAACTTCCGGTTGTAGCTGATCTCAAGGGCTCGGGACGACATGCCGTGCTCGCGCGCTTCCTTGATCGAACGGCTGAGAGAAGCGATCGTTTGCTCCTCGGCTTTGGGAGGCATGAACAGGTCCCCGACTTCGATCGGCTCGTTGATCACCATCATGTCCCGGCTCTCTGCGACTTGGAGCACCGTGCCTTTGAGGTCGATGACGTACGGGCGGTAGATCTTCCAGACCCCGTCACGGTACTCGCCGTCGTCGGACTTGTAAAGCATGACCTCTCCCGGCCTTGGACGCTCGATCAAGAGGATGTCCCGCAACCGGACGACGCCCTCCCGTTCGCGCGAGATGCTCCCGAAGTTCGCGCTGTACCTGCTGATGCTGAGCATCACGTTCGAGCGGAACTCGGGGACGACCGCAAGGAACCCGACCTCGTTCGACAGCCGTCGGTAGGCCTTCATCGCGGGTGGGACGAGTTTCTCGATGACGGCGAAGTTCGTGAGGGCCATCAGGGCCCCGCAGAAGAAGAGGGGCCGGAAAACGCGGAACACAGGAATGCCTGCTGCCCGCATGGCCGTGATCTCGCTTTCACGCGCCAGTCGGGAGATGGCCAGCGAGGATCCGAGCGACGTTCCGATCGGGAGCGTGATCGCAAGCCATTGCGGGAACTGGAAGACCAAGAGTTGGACGATCGCCGCGACCGGGATCGCCTCGACGTTGTAGGTCTTGTAAATGAACATCATGTCGTTCGCCACGAAGAGCAGGGCGAACACGAACGTGCCCGTGAACAAGGGCACCGACAGTTCCTTGACCACATAACGGTCAAGCCGCTTCACGGTGCCCTCCCTTCCGGAACGCCCAAACGAGCACGCCGAGGCCTAAGACGACCTGCGACACGGCCAGGGCGGCCGCCACGGGGACCGACCGAAGGGCGATCTGGGCAGCGACGGGCAGACCGAGAAAAGCGAACATGAGGCAGACCCAGACTGCAAGGATCTGGTGGACCGACCCTTCCCCCATCCACCGCCCTCTCGCCAGTTCGACGAGGTACGGCCGTCCGCACCGCGTACAGTACAGTTCGCCGACCGGATTGGCGTTTCCGCAGTGCAGGCAAGAGAGCGGCCGGAAGTGTGCCGGGTCGGCGTGCTCGCCCTTCCACCTTTCGACCATCCGGGCTTCCTCCCGGAAAGCGTCCTTCGGTAGAACGGCCAAGGCCCGTTCGGCCAAGACGATCGCTTGTCCCGGCATCCCGCGGATGAAGAGGACCTCCGCGATCTTCATGGCGGCGCCTGCGTCGTTCGGGCGCGCTTGCAGGGCTTCGAAAGCCCGCTCGAGACGGTCGATGTCGATAGCGACGAGAGCCCTCTTCAAGACTGCGGCACGAATGATCGGGAACAGGACGATCGTGGCCACCATCGAGGCCAACAGCCACGGGGCCAGCCCTGGCACCGGCGGATTGCTGGCGAGGATCCCTGAACCTACGGCGATCCCAAGGCACGCCAGCCCGAAGAGAGTTTCGACCTCTCCCGCGATCATCCAACCGACCATCGTGACGACGACGAAGACGATCGGGATCCAAATCGCGCACGCGCTGAACGCGGCCAGGGGGTCGGTGGCAACCCGGTCCGTGAAGTTCATTCGAAACCCGCCTCGGGCGGGGGGCCGTCCGCTCCGTTGGACAAGGCCTCAGGCTTGGACCGCCACGGCGTCTTCGGCTCCTCGCCCTTAAACAGCCTCCGGATATTGGGAGCGTGCTTGGCGATGACCAGCAACGGGACGATCGAATAGACGGCCAAAAAGACGGGCGGTTGACGAGTCAGGTAAGCGGACGCGATGACCGTCAGGCAGGCCGTAATGCTCGCCAGGCTGACGTAACCCGACGCGAACCAGACCGCCACGAACGCGGCAAACCCGGCCGTCCCTACGATCCAGGCCGAACCGAGCAAGGCACCGAACCCCGTCGCCACGCCCTTGCCGCCTTTGAACTTCAGGAACGGCGAAAACGTGTGACCGAGCACTGCGACGACGCCCACGAGGACCACATGGTCGGCCCGTTGAGCGTCCGTGACGACTCCTTGGAGGGCGGTACGGGCCACGACAGGAGGCACGACGCCCTTCAGGACGTCGAGCGCGAACGCCAAGAGGCCGGCTTTTTTGCCGAGCGTGCGGAAGACGTTCGTCGCCCCAATGTTCCCGCTTCCGACCTGCCTCAGATCGATCCCTTTGGTCAGACCGACGAGAAGGCCGAACGGGACCGAGCCGAGCAGGTACGACCCGAGATAGAGGGCGGCAAGGATCAGCGCCGATCTCCTTGGCGTGCGTGTCCCGGGACACGGCACCGGTTGCTCAAGTCCGACACCTCAAGGCCCGTCAGTTTATCAGGTCGGAAGCGGTCCGGACGAAGCCTACGCGGACAAGTCCTCCTGTCCCCAAGGTCGGGCCTGGACGGGCGTCACTAGATAGACTGTCCGGAGGACACGGAATCATGGCGTTTCAAAGAGTGGCGGTCATCATGGCGGGGGGTTCGGGCGAGCGGTTCTGGCCCGTTTCGACGAAATCGCGCCCCAAGCAGTTCTTGAACCTCACGGATCCGGACCGGACGCTCTTGAAAGAAGCGGTCGACCGTGCCGCCGCCTTGGTCGGAGGTCCGATGACCTATATCGCGACGGGGCGCCATCTGGCCGACCGCAGTGCCGAAGACTGTCCCCAACTTCCGAGCGCCAATATCCTCGCTGAGCCGGCAAAGAGGAACACGACCGGCTGCTTGGTCTGGGTCGCCGCGAACCTCATGGCTCAAGACCCCGAAGGTTGGCCGGAGACGAGCATGGCCGTCTTGACCGCCGACCACCGCATCGCGCCTCAAGAGAAGTTCCACGAGTCGGTCTCGACGGCCTTGGACACGGCCGAGCGGACAGGCGGGCTCGTCACGATCGGGATTCGGCCCGACAGGCCCGAGACGGGATATGGCTACATCGAGTTGGGCGAACCGACGGAGGGGGCCGTCAGAGCGCGGTCTTTCCGTGAAAAACCCGACCTCGTCACGGCCGAGGCGTACCTGACGTCCGGCAACTATCTTTGGAACTCCGGGATGTTTTTCTGGACGTTGCCTGCGTTCCTCTCGGAACTCGAACGGGCGCGTCCCGACGCTGCCGCCAAAGTCCGGTCGATCGCTGGTCACCTCAAAACGGGGGACACCGAAGCCGCCGTCGCGGACTTCGAGAGCTTAGAGAGCGTGTCGATCGACTACGCATTGATGGAGAAGGCTTCGGCGGTCTACGTCGTCGAAGCCGCGTTCGAATGGGACGATCTTGGAGCCTGGGACTCCCTTAAGCGGTCGTTCGATCCGGACCCCGACGGGAACACGACGCTCGGGACCGTCCGGACGATCGACTCGGCCGACAACGTCGTCTATGTCGACGGCACGGGACAGGAGGTGTGCCTCCTCGGGGTCGAAGGCCTCGTCGTGGTCGTGACGGAAGGTTCGGTCTTAGTTTGCCCGACCGACCGGGCTCAAGAGGTCAAGCGTTTCCAGTCCGGTCAGTAAACCGCGAGAAACGCGTCACGGACGTTTCCGCCCGTGAACAGCAAGGACCGGACGCCGAACGCATCGGCAGCGGCGATGTCGGACGTTTTGTCCCCGATCAAGAACGACCGTGCGCGGTCGACCCCGAGCAGGCGGTCGACGGCCTCCAGCATACCTGTACCCGGCTTTCGGGCCGGACACGCGTCTTCAGGCGTGTGAGGGCAATATGTGATGAGGTCGATGTCGGATTCGTCGTGCATCATCCGGCACAGGTCCAGAAACTGAACGGCTTCGTACAGGCCGCGACCGATTCCGGACTGGTTCGTCACGACCGCCGTTCTCAGGCCCTCGTCTTTCGCCCAGGTCAGAAGGTCTTTCGCACCATCGATCCACTCGAAGTCCTCGCGTCGGCAGACATAGCCGTGATCGACGTTCAGGACGCCGTCACGGTCGAGGAACAAGGTCGGCCGAGAGTCTCGCTTGACGAGCGGCTCAGGGAGCGGTCCGCAAGCTTGGACCGTCAGGCCCGGCATATGGCCCCCGTGACGCAAAGACCCCCCGCGTCCTCTGAGGAGGCGGGGGGCCGGGCGAAGTCGACCAGGGTCAGTTCGATCCCCGGGTCCGGGTCGAAGCCAGTCGGTCTTTGTTCAAGATGACGCCCAGGATCGAGCCGCCGGCGAAATCGATCATGCCGACAGCCTCGCGCATCTGCTGCTTGCTGGGTGACTCGAGTTCGGTGACGTACAGGACGTTTTTGACCGCCTGCACCAGCGATTGCGCGTCGGCGAATCCGAATGCGGACGGCGCGTCGATGATGATGAAGTCGGCGTTAGCCTCCAACCGCGTGATGACGTCCTTCATCGCGTCAGAGGCGACGAGTTCGGTCGGGTTGGGAGCCTCTGCGCCCGCTGTCAGGACGGCCAGGTTCGGCGTCTCCGACGCTTTCAGTGCTTCGTCCAGGGTCATCGATCCGGCCAAGACTTCGGCCAGTCCTTTCTCCCGGGCGACCTTGAAAAGCTTATGGACGCTGGGCTTGCGAAGGTTGCCGTCCACGATGACCGTGCGTTTGCCTTCGAGGGCCATCGCGACGGCAAGGTTCGCAGCGATCGTCGATTTGCCCTCTCGTTGGACGGTGCTCGTGACCATAAAGGATTTCGACGAGCCTGATGCAAGGATGACGCTGTTCCGCAAGATACGGTACGCCTCGAAAGCCCGGGCGCGTGTCGGATCGGCGATCAGCGGGTCGCGGGAAGCGGCGCGGACCGGGATACGGCCCAAGACTTCCTTCTCGGCGATGCTGCAAGCCTCGTTGGACGTGTTGACGCGGTCCAGGGTCACGTCGCGGACAAGGGCGATGACGGCGCCGACGAAGAGTCCGCACAGGATCGCGAGGGCGACGTTCAACAGGGTCACGGGCCGGACGAACTTGGCCGGCGTCGGGCCCGTCAACTGGGTCACCGGGCTCTGTAGCGCGTTTTCGCGGAGCTTGATCTCACCTTGAAGCGTGAGGAGCCGGGTGATGGTCTGCTGGATCTCACCGAGACGCGTCTCAAGCGCGATCTGCTTGGCGCCGATCTCGCTCATTTCCCGAAGTTGGGTCTTGCGCTCTTCGAGCACGGCCTTCATCGCGCCGAGCCGGGACTGGGCGGCGAAGTTGCCGGCCTTCGTCATGTTGTACTGCCGCTCGTACTCGTCGAGAAGCGGGTTGCGGATGTTCGCACTGGTCGAGAGCTGCTCGCCGTTCTCCAGCCGTTTTAGGGCTTCTTCCTGCGACTTGATCAGGGCGTCGATCCTTTTGACGCGCTCGCTGTCCGGCAGGTTCGTGATCAACAGCGCCTCGCGCTGGCCGTAAAGGGCGTCGAGTTGGTCTTTCGCCCGGTCGACGGAAGCGAACCGGACCGTCGACGTCTTGTTCTCTACGGTCTTCGGCGCCGATTCCCAGGTCTGCTTGGCCTGTTCGAGCGCGGCGACCGAACCTTGCAGGTCGGCTTCGGCCTCTGCGACCTTGCGCTGGGCCTCCGAGAGCGCCAACGAACGGATCTCAGTCTCGGTCTTGTAGTCCGCGACGTTCTTTTCCTGCTTGAACTGAGCGATCTCCTGCTGCTGGTTCTGGAAGTTCTGCCGCTCTTCGTCCAACCGCGCCGTGACGAAGTCGAACGAGCGCTTCGTCTGGTCTTTCTTCGTCTCCAGGATCTGTTCCTGGTAGACGTCCGGGATCGCCGTCGCGAGTTCGCGCGGAACGTTGGGGTCCGTGTGTTCGATCGAGATCAGGACCGTGTTCGTGGTCTGGATCTGCTGGACCTGGACCTTCGGGAGCTTTTCGACGTCGTCCGCCGTCAGTTCGGCCTTCAAAGGATAATTGATCCTCCGGAGCGCCGTGTACAGCGTCCGGAAGCTACTGATGATCTGGATCTGGGTCGGGACGTCGTAGTCGATGGCGGTCGAACTGATCTGTCCGACGATGTCCAGAGGCTGGGACGAGTTCGACTGGGTCTTGCCTTCCAGGACGACCGCGTTCTGCGACATCCAGGTCTTCGGCATGATGAACGAGATCGCCAGTCCGGCCGCGATGAACAAGACCAGTGTCACCCAGATCGAAACTTTCCGCCTCTTGAACAGGGCGATCAGTTCCTTGAAGGAAAGATCGGTGACCGAGAGGTTCAACATCTGGTCGCGGTTCATACGCCAACTCCTGTCATGTGTGTCGCCTTGGCTCCCTGGCTCGCCCGTCCGAAGACAGACCTCGTGATTATACACGAGCGTCCTCTCCCCATCATCGGTTGTCCTTGCAGATTCACTAGCTCGTCCTGGTCACCAGCAAATCCCATGATGCCGCCCGATCCGAGCGATGGAACGACCACGGTATGGAACTTCGTCTGCGAAGACCATCGACCGGTCTTCATGCGCTTAAGGCGATTGCGGCGGGCACCGCGTTCCTGACGATCCATCAGGCGCAGGGCCAAACCCTACTCTATGTCGCGAAAAACGGCAACGATACGTGGAGCGGGACCCTAGCGGTCCCCAACGGGAAGGGGGACGGCCCGAAAGCCACCTTGACGGGGGCCAGGGACGAGATCAGGAAGCTCAAGATCGGAGGCAAACTCTCTTCGAAGGGCGCGATCGTGACGGTCAAGCCAGGACGCTACAGCCAGCTCGCGCCCTTCGTCCTGTCCGGGCCCGACAGCGGCGCTTCCGGCGCCCGGATCATCTACCGGTCCGAAAAGGTCCGGGAAGCCGTGATCGACGGGGGGAAGCCGGTCACGACCTGGTTGAAAGCCAACGAACGCCCGTCGCTCGAAAAGATCGCGGCCAACGTACGGGGGTACGTTTCGGTCGCCAACCTGAAGGCTAACGGGATCGCCGAAACGGGAACGCTGTCCCACGTCGGACCGAACATCACCAACCTGCCGACATGGGGCGAACTGTTCTTCGACGGCCAGAGGATGCCGCTCTCGAAGTGGCCGAACTCGGGCTTCGCCAATCTGCTGGCGGAGGGGATCGGGAACACCTTCGACAATCCGACCGTCATGGTCAATTCGTCGTCGTTGAAGACGCCGACGTACGTCAAGTCGTCGAACAACGACCAGGACTACTGGATCCGTGGGACCCTGAACGAAAGGGCTTTCAACCAGTTCCAGGAACGGGTCAAGTGGATCGACAAAGGTTCGGGCAACTTCCGGATCGAGATCACGGACGGCAACACGGCCGATCCGGCCCGCCGCGCCGCCTATAACCCGAACTCGATCGGGAGGCTGACCCTGGTCAACTCGCTGTACGAACTCGACATGCCGGGCGAGTACTACATCGACCGGAAGCTTGGTTACCTCTACTTCTGGTCGCCGTCGAGCCTTACGGGCAAGTCGGTGGTCGTTTCGATGAACCCTGGGCCGATGGTCATGCTCAGCGGGGCCAACTACGTGGACTTCCAGGCCTTTACCGTCGAATACGGCCGGCAGGACGCCGTCCAGGTCAAGAACTGTACGAGCGCGGTAGTCCGTGGCAACCTGCTTCGGAACTGTGGCGCGAACGGTGTCCGGGTCGAGGGTGGGAACGCCGTCCTCGTCCGCTCGAACGAGATCACGACCGTCGGTGAAGGCGGCGTCTATTGTTCGGGCGGCGACAGGGCCGTCTTCCGTAAAGGCAACCACATCATCGAGAACAACTACATCCACCACTACGGCGCCGTCCAGCCGTACTACCGTCACGGGGTCTACCTGACGGGCATGGGCCTGACGTGCCGGAACAACGAGATCGCGTACAACAGCCATGGCGCCGTCTGGTTCCACGGCAATGACATCCAGATCGAATACAACCGGATCCACCACGTCCTGACCGACGCGTGCGACTCGGGCGCGATCTACGCCGGTGCCGACTGGACGACCCGCGACAACTCGATCCGCTACAACTACCTGCACGACATCAGGCAGATCCGACCGAGCGTCTACTGTAACCACGGGATCTACCTGGACGACATGTGGAGTTCGGCCAACGTCGACCATAACGTGTTCCGCAGGGTCGAGCAACCGATTCAGATCGGCGGCGGCCACGACAACACCTGCGACTACAACGTGTTCGTCGATTGTATCGGCGGCGTCCGGATCGACGACCGTGGCCTGACCGCGGACCAGACCTGGATCAACGACTTTTGGCGGGAAGCGAACCGCGTGCCGTGGCAGGGCCAGCTCTGGCGGAACCGCTATCCGCAGGTCTATGCGCTGCTGACCGGGACCGATTACCGCTATCCGTTCGGCAACACGATCGTCGGGAACGTCAGTCTGCGGGGGACGACGAACCAGAAGTTCCTGATCTGGGAGCTCTGGGGCATCAACAAGAACGCCCCGGAATGGATCCTCAAGTTCCAGAACAACGTCCTCACGAACACGCAGCAGTTCGTCAACGAGCCCGGCGGCGATTTCACCCCCGCCAACGGGTCGGCCGCCAAGAACGTCGGATTCAAGGCCGTCTCGACCCTGAGCATGGGCGTCAAAAAGGACACGTTCCTCGACCCGGCGAAATGGGGCGGCAACGGCCCCTAGGTTCCGAAACCGTCCTGCAGGAGCCGCGGCGTCCGCCTTACAGGTGGACGCCGCGCTCTTGGAGTTCCATCTCGCGGGTCTTCGCCACGATCATGTACTCGTAGACCGACTGCAAGGCCGCGTAGGTCGTCCCTGCCCGGCCGTCTAAGAAGCCCCGTCGCCCCAGGTACAGGTAAAGGAACTTGACCAAGGGCCTCGCCGGCATCCGGTAGAACAGCTCCTTCTGGTGGAAGCGGCGTTGGTGAAAGTCCTTCTCCAAGAAGGCCTTGGCGACCGAGAACGGGACGTTGTTCTTTCGGTTGTCCATGATCTGTCGGGCTTCAAGCGTGCTGTACCTGTTGTGCCGCTCTAGCCAGAACGAGAGGCCCTTGCTGAACGGATAGTGCTCGAAGTGGCCTTCGCACTCTCCGGTCGGTCCGTCGAAAACGTGGACAGGGTTGATGACCCTCTCATAGCGGACTTTGTCCGGTCGGAACAATCGGACGTTATAGGGCGACTGGGCCGTGTGCCTCAGCCACTGACCCATCAAGAAGTCCTTGCGCAGCATCCGGAAACCCACGTACGGGCCAGGATCGGCAAGGGCCTTGGCCATGCCGGCGACCAGGCTCGGAGTCACGCGCTCGTCGGCGTCGCTGTGATAGACCCAAGGATGTTTGAAGGGGACGTTCTCCATCGCCCAGTTCCGATGGACGGACTCCGTGTCGAAGGCCCGCAAAGTGACCGAGGCCCCCTTTTCCCGGGCGATCTCGACCGTCCGGTCGGTCGACACGGAGTCGAGGACATGAACGTCGTCCGAAAACGTCAGAGAGTCGAGGCAGCCGGGAAGGTCTTGCTCCTCGTTCTTCGTGTAGACCAGGACGGAGACCGGCAAGTGTTCAGGCATCACGGATCACTCGGGGCTTGAGCGGTCGGCAGGGGTTCCCGCCGCAGACGGTCCACGCTGGGACGTCCTTGACGACGACGGCCCTCGCCGCGACGACCGCCCCTTCGCCGATCGTGACTCCGGGCCCGACGAAGCACTCGGCGCACAGCCAGGCGTCGGCGCCGACGGTAATGGGCTCGGCGTAAAGCTGGAAGTTCTTGCTTTCGTAATCGTGGGTTCCGGCGCACAAGTGGACGCCTTGAGAGACCGTCGCTTTGCGGCCGATGGTGATCCGGGCCATGTTGTAGACGGTCACATTGTCCGCGACGGCGGCGAACTCTTCCATCTCCAAGTTCCACGGCGCCCAGACGACCGCTTTGGGAAGCACGTTGGCCCCCTTCCCGATCTTCGCTCCGAACGATGTCAACAAAAACCGCCTCCAGCCGTGCAGGGGTCGCGGCGAGGTCCGGAACAGGAGCGACCTGACGATGTTCCAAGCCAATCGTTTGAGCCTGTTAGAAAGGCTGAAGCTAGGTCCGGTGTAGGGGTCGTTCCCTTGAAGGATGTCAGACATGGCTCAGTCGATGTCCCTTCCGTTCTTCAACGCCTCGATGAGGCTGTCCGCCGCTCTTTCGATCTCGAAGTTCGCTTCGAAACACTGCCGTGCTTTGGCGCAGGTTTCGTGCCGTTCGTCGGCGTTCAGGGCGAACCAACGGTCCAGGGCCCGGTCCGTCCCCGCTTGGTCGTCGGGCTCGACGATGCCCGCGCCGGCGGCTTCGATCTCGCGCCAGATGTTGATCTTGTCGGAGATCACGACCGGCGTCCCGCAGGCGAGCGCTTCAGCGACGACGATCCCAAAATTCTCCTGGTGGGACGGAAGGACGAAGGCCTCGGCCGTCTTGTACGCCCCCCATTTCGCGTCCCCCGTCAACATGCCGGGCCAGACGATCCGGTCCGCGATCCCAAGGGCCGCGGCCTGGGCCTGAAGCTTCGGGGTCAAGCCCGTCTTGTCCGGCCCCGCCATGACCAGGACGAGTTCCGGGATCTTCCGGGCCCACCGGGCGAACGCGTTGACCAACAGGTCGCACCCTTTCTTTTCGTGGATCCGGCTGAGATAGAGAAGGACCCGTTTGCCGCTGAGTTCGGGACGGGAGTCGACGAAGGCCTTCCCCATCGCGTCAAGGTCGCCCTTCGGCCCCGGGGTGCCGTATTGGACGACACGCTCGTTGACCTTGTAAGGACGGAAGGACTTTCGGGCGAGGATCTTCTCCTCCTCGCTCGTGAACAGCACGGCCGCCGCGTCTCTCAAGACAGGGTACATCCCCCAGGCCCAATACAAGTTCTTACGGAGCTTCTTCAAGGGATAGGCTTCGTTGAACCACGGGTCCAACATGCCGTGGGTGAACACGAAGTACGGCGGCCCCCCGCCCCGAAGAGCCCTCCACGTCCCGAGACTGTTGTACTGCCAGAGGCCGTTGACGACGATCGCGTCGAACCGTCCCTTGTTCTCCTGCAGCCATGGCACGAGTTTCGGCGAAAAACTGTAGCCCCCCTTGCCCGTCCCCAAGACGTGGAGCGGCAGGGGGAACTCACCGAGCCAGGGCTCGTCCGGCCCGTCGAGGCAGGCGACTTCGACGTGGTGTCCCTTTCGGACCGCCACCGCCGCGAGCTGCTTGATCCCTTCGATCGGCCCGCCTTGGGCAGGATTGACCGAGCTGATCACGTGCAGGTACCGCATGGCTCCGTCGGATTCTGACATCCGGAGGTGGCTAGAGCTTGGCGATTTCCTTATGGACGAGCCGTGCCCATCCTCGGAGCGACCGTTCCGAGCCGCCCGTGTCCCCGCTTCCGAGCATCCACTCCCGGACGGGAATGCTGAACCCGGTCTTCGGCCGGTCTAATACGGCCGCCGGCAGCGGCACGGCGGGAACACGGGCGAGTCCGGATTTGTCCGGCTCTTGCTCCGTACCGAAGTAGGGCACCGTCGCCCGGAAGAAACCGACGTCGACGAACGGGACGCGGATCTCCAAGGAATGGGCCATGCCCGCCCAGTCCGAGTCCCTCAAGAGCCTGTTGCGCATGTAGACCTGGAGTTCGAGGGCGGAGACGCGGGACCGGTCGCACTTGAGGTTTTCGACCAGTCGGTCGAGCCGGATCACTGTTTTCAGCTCTTCCCACCCTTCCCGCACCATGTCCGGATCCATGATGGCGGGAAGCTCCCAAGGCATGAACATGCCTCTTCGGAGCAGATATGCGCCGCCGTAGGTCGATCCGTACTCGAGTAGGCCGGCGTATTTCGGCGACGTCATCCGTCCCATGAGGCTCGCTGAAACGATGCGGAAGGCACGGCCCAACCAAGGCATCGACTTCGCCGTCTTGAGCGTGCTCACGAGCCGGGGGATCTGCGAAAACGAGCTATACCCACCGAGGACTTCGTCGGCGCCGAGGCCCGAAAGCGCCACCTTCATGCCGAATTCGTGCGTGACCTTACTCACGTAGTACGTGTTGAGCCCGTCGACCGACGGCTGGTCCATCGCGAGGACGATCTTCTCGAAATCCGAGCGGAAGTCGTTGCCCACGACGTGCCGCTTCAAATGCTCCGAGCCGTATTGTTGCGCGACGATGGCCGCGAGCGGGAGTTCGTCGTCTTCTGTGCCCTGGTACTCCTGGAAGCCCAACGTGATGCTCTTCGGCGGTTCGGCGTTGACTTCGGTCCCCACCGCCAACAAGGTCGTCGAGTCGCGGCCGGCACTCAGGAAGACCCCGACGGGGACGTCGCTGACGAAATGGTGCTTGACGCTGTCGAGGACGGCGCACCTGAGCGCCTCTTGGGATTCGCCTGGCGACTGTGGCTTCGCCCGGCCTTCCAAGCGGGCCAGTTCGTTGGAAACGTCGAAATACGTCCTCGCGTCCCGGACGCCGTGTTCGTCGACCCACATCGTCGAGCCTGCGGGCAGCTCTTTGATCTCCCGATAGAGGGTGTACGGTTGGGGCATGTTGCCCCATGTGAAGAACCCGACGTGCCCGGCCGGGTCCGGCGACGTGTCGAGGAGGCCCGTCGAAAGAATGGCCTTGACCTGGGACGAGAACACGAGTGAGCCGGCTTGCCGGCCGACGTACAGCGGCTTGATCCCGAAGTGGTCGCGGGCGAGGAACAGACCCTGCCTCTTTCCGTCCCAGATCGCGAAGGCGAACATGCCACGGAGCCGGTCGCACATGTCCTCTCCGTAAACGGCGTACAGGTGCAGGAGCACCTCGGTGTCGCTGCCCGTCTTCAAGACCCGGCCCTTGGACCGCAACAGGTCTTGAAGCTCCCTGTAGTTGTAGACCTCTCCGTTGAACGTGATCCAGAGTTGTTCCTCTGGAAGGCTCATCGGTTGTGCACCTGCCGGGCTCAGGTCGATGATGGCGAGCCTGCGGTGGCCGAGGATCACGCGGCCGTCGTCGTTCGACCAGACGCCTTCGCCGTCCGGACCTCGGGCCAGCATGGCGTCGCAACCGGCTTTGATCCGGCTACAGTCCGGCGGGCGCGAGCCCCTACCGTAGCTGAACGCCCCTATGATCCCGCACATGGTCGCCCCCTATGGCCCAGCCTCCTCAGTCCGCACCCGCCCGATGGCCCTCGGTAGCCTGTGCGACGTCGACGTGGCCTGATCGATCCATCATGTACCATCGTCGGTCGAATTCGTCCAGTTTTGTCCGTTTACCCGCAGAAATGGGGTCAATCTTTGGGGCCCTGGCCATCGTCGGCAGGGGTCGTCACTGGCTTCGCATAGATGAACGGGGCCTCCCGGACGCGCCGCGTCAAGCCCTTCGCGACCAACATGATCGGCAGGACGGAGCCGAAGAACCATAACGGGGACTGGAGGCACAGGAGGACGTGGCCTTGGGTCGTCGCTTCGGAGAACGTCCAGGTCTGCAGGAAGATCAAAGCCGCGACGTAGGCGTTCCGCTTGAGTTCGGGCCGGAACATGAGCCTGTACACCGTGAAATAGGCCAACGAAGCGAGGAACGGCAGCCAGAACGCCCCGGCGTATTTGAAGCAGTAGAACCCGTCCGCTGCGATCCCGAGCGTGATCTGGGTGTAGTAATCGGACTCTCCGACGAGGCCGTCGCCGAAGTGGGCGATCGTGTTACTCGTCCCGAACGCTTCCTTTTGCGGGTTCAAGAAACGGGGCAAGAGCATGTAGAAACCGCTGATCGCGGTCTCCGGCCCGTTCGCGCCCCGTTGCAGCACCGCGTTCACGATATTGTCCGTCGCGTTGATGACGGAATACCGGTCGAGGGTCGGGATCTTGCGGCCGTAATAGTACATCCGCTGCATCTGCCACGGCATCTGCGGCTGGAGTTGGCCTTCCTTCTCCCGGTACTTGCCAGGGTTCAGCGCGACGTCGCCGAGAAGCGCGCTCGCTTTCGCGACCCGTTCTTCGAGGCTACCGATACGGACTTCGCCCTCGCCGCGGGCGTACAGCGCGTAAGGGAAGATGATGAACTGGAGCACGTACGCCGCGAGGCCGATCGTGACGTAGTGCCACAGTCGGAGCTTGAATCGGAAAGCGATGAGCGTCAACAGGAACGCGACGACCGCGCTGACCGAGTCCTGACGGCCGGCGCCGAGGATCCCGAAGGCCATGGCCGCCAAGATCGCACTGACGTTCCAGACGCTGGCGCACCGGCGGCCGTTGGACACCTTGATGACGTGGGCGGTCGAGAACGTGACGGCCAGGGTCGTGAAGAAACCGAACTGCCGCAGAGGGCCCACGAAGCCGCCGATATAGGCGCCGCCCCCCGCACCTTCGTACACGCCGAACTTCTGGAGAAGGAACATGCGCGCGATCGAGATGATCAAGAAGATGATCGCCATGAACCCGAGCCGTCGGACGTCTTCTTCAGGTTCGAAGATCGCCCGGACACGCTCGACGCGGAACAACTTGTAGATCAGGGCCGCCGACAAGATCCCGAGCGCCGCCAGGTTGTAGACGAACATCGTCTGGACAGGCTGGAGCAACCTGTCCGTCGCGACCTGCAGGAAGAACACCTTCGCGACCTGCGATACGACGACGTGCTGCATCATCATGACCGCGACGCTGATCCCAGGAAGCGTCCAGAACCCTCCGACGACTTTGATCGCCAGCGAACTCAGGATGATGTACGTGGACACGAGGGACGCGAACCGCGGGTCTGTCCCCGTGACGACTTGCGCCACGAACAAGATGACGATGAACATCGAAAGGGCAACGGTCCAAATGGAGACCCGCAGCCCGGCTGCGGCCGATTTGCCAGTTTCCAGCGCGGCCGAAGACATGTCGTTCCGTACGATTCTACTCTCCAGATCGGTTCAAGACCGGAGGCTCGTCACCTTAAACTTCGAGAACAGGGCCGCTCGGCACCCTTAGGGACGACTTTCCGGTCAGGTCCTCGAACATGGTCGCGACCATGTCCCCGTAGTACGACCAGCCCTTCATGTCCTTGGCGCGCGTCAGCGCGGCCTGCCCCATACGGTCCCGCAAGTCCGGGTCGTCGGCCAATTGCTGGAGACGGGCCGCCATCGCCTCGTCGTCGGCGACCGGAACGATGAACCCTTCGACGCCTTCGTCGACGAGCATCTCGCCACCCGTGTTCGTCGTCGCGATGACGGGAGCGCCGCAAGCCATCGCCTGGCTCAGGACAAGGCCGTATCCGTCCTCGACGCTCGGCAGCACGAAGACGTGGCACCGGCTCATGTAACCCGGCAACTCGCCTTGGGGCAAGTGCCCGAGAACGTCGATCTGCATCTTGCCTTGCGCCTCTTCAAGGACGGGACGGATGTTCGGCTGGACGTTCCCGATCACCGTCAGCTTCTTCTTGGGGTGTCGCACGGCTTCAAAGGCACGGACCAGGTGCGGCGTTCCCTTGCGGAGCGAGCACAGGCCGACGTACAGGACCTCGAACGTCTCAGGGTCGGGCCTGTCGACAGGGCGGAACCGCTCGGTGTCGACGCCGTACGGGATCAAATGAAGCTTGTCTTCGGGAAAGCCCTCTTCTAAGAACGAACGGTACGCGAACTTGGACGGCACCGTCACCGCGTCGGCCAGGTCGTACTCTTCGCGTTCCCTTGCGATCATCCGGTCGTCGATCGGTCGGAGCGGGATCCCTTCCCTTTTGGACTCCTCCTGCAGGACGCGGTTCTGATAGGCGATATGGGAACACGGTCGGTCCAGGACGAACGCGGCCCCTCGGCTTTGGGCCGTCCTCCCGGTCAAGAGCGACGAGCCGTCCATGCCCATGAAGACGTCGCACTCGGGAAGGCTGCCGCGGGTGAACCAGTCGAACAGTGACCGGTCGAAGTACTCCAGTTCCCGTCCGACCGTGATCGAGATCAGTCGGTAAATGAGGTGGAAGTGCGGATAGAACCGGAGGTAAGGCGCCAGTTCCTTTTCGCGCCGAAGTTTGAACCGGGGGTATCCGGTCAAGATCGCGGCGAGCATGCCCCGACGATGAAGCTCCGTGGCAAGCTCGAAGAAGTGGTATTTGGAGGGTGAACTGATGACGGCCCGCATGCGGTTATCGAGGATCCTCCATAGTGGCAGACTCGTCGTCTTTGGGTCCAGGCGCGGCCGAGCGGCGGAGGCCGGGGACAGGAGGCGTCAAGACCTGGGCCAAAAACGTCTTCGGGTCTTCGTGAAGCAAAGACCACGATTTCTGCCAGACGAAGGCGAGCATCACCGCTTCACCGATCACCATCGCGACCGCCACACCGACGAGGCCCGCTTGCTTGACGAGGGCCGCGGCGAGGGCGAAGACGCCCGTCGTCGTCGCGATGAACACGTACGCCGTGGACTGGTGCTTGTTGATCGACAGCGGGACGGAGGAACTGACGCCCCAAAGGCTGCCAAAGAGCGTGACGACGAGCAGCAGCCCGAGCAAGAGCGGATCGAGACCTTGGATGGTCGTCCACTTGGCGAACACCCAGGGCCCGATGAAGAAAAGCACGACCGAACTCGGGGCAACGATCCAAAACGTGATCTGGATCGACTTCCGGTGCAAACGGCGGGCCAGGCCCAGGTCTCCGGCCCCGACCGCGCGGGAGAGCTCCGGCCAGACCGTGTTCCCCAGGGCGGTCGCAGCCTGAAGGACCACCCGGGTCAGGGTCCGGAGCGGACCGAAAAGGGCCGTGGCGGCCGGAGATAGGAACGCGCCGACCAGGATCAAAATCCCCTGGATGCTCATCGCGTACCCCAGGTTGAACGCACTGAACGTGAGGGCCGGCCCGACCATCGGTTTGAGCGTGTCCTTGCCGGCATACCGCCAACCCAGATAGAGCCACGGTGCGATCCTTCGGTACCAGGCCCAGAACGAGAGGTACGTGACGACTTTGAACACGATCAACGTCCAGGCGTAACACCATGGATCGCCACCGGCGACGACGACGACGATGCCCGCGACGACCTCGCACAGGCGCATCACGTTCATGAAGAACACGTTCCTGTCGAACATGCCGATCGCTTTGGCGACCGAGTCGATGAGGCTCCCCTGTTGCGCGACCGCGACGCTCAGGAGGAGGACGGTCAGGATGCTCAGGCACTCGCGGGGCGACAGGGTGAAATTCTTGAACCACTGGTCGAGCGGCGCGACGAAGCACACGACCATCGCGACCCCGACGACCCCGACCGTGAGGACGGTCGAGAGGAGCCACGCCGTCTGGAGGACCCGCAACGCCTCGAGGCGCTTTCCTTGGGCGACCAGCATCGTCATGTCGCTGCCCGCCGTGGTCCCGAATCCGAAACCCGACATCGACAAGTAGGTGGGGATCGAACTCAGGAACAGCCACTCTCCAAAGAGGTCTTGACCCCAGTAGCGCATGAACAGGGGCACGGTCACGACGCCCGACAAGAGGGTGACGACCTGCCCGAACCCGTTCGCGGCCACGCCGCGGACGATGCGTTTGACCAGCGAACTTCGGGCTTCTCCGTCGCTCATGCCGCTACGTCCGGCTTGGGGAGGGTTCGGCTGGCCATGCTCCGCTACAGGGTGGTGAGTCTACCGAATGGCCGTCCCTGTATAATCGACCCGCCCGACCTTGGCCGCCATGTTGAAGAACATCGTCCTCCTGCTTCGGCCGAAGCAGTGGAGCAAGAACGTGCTCGTCACGGCGGCATGGCTTTTTTCGGGCCGCTTGACCGATCCGGACGCTGCCTTTAAGGTGTTCCTCGCGTTCGTCGCGATGACGGCGGCGAGTTCGACCGTTTACATCGTCAACGACGTTCTCGACGTCAAGCGCGACCGGAACCATCCGACAAAGCGGAACCGGCCGATCGCGAGCGGGGCCGTTCCGGTCGGGCTCGCGCTCGCTTTCGCAGGCGTGACGTGTGCGGTCGCCCTGACGGTGGCGTGGTCGTTGAACAAGTCCAGCTTCTTGCTCGTCGCCTTCTACGTCGTCCTCCAGACCGCGTACAACTTGAAGCTGAAGTCTGTTCCCATCCTCGACGTCTACGTCATCGCGACGGGGTTCGTCCTGAGGGCCGTGCTTGGCGCGACCGCCTTGTCCGTGGCGATTTCCGGCTGGTTCCTTTTCTGCACGGGCGCGCTCGCGCTCATGCTCGGGTTCGCCAAGCGCCGACACGAGTTCCTGCTCCTTGGTGACGCCGTCGGTCAAAGCCGGGAGAGCCTGGCCCACTACACCCGGCCGGCCCTCGACGCCCTCGTCACGGTCTTCGCCTGCGGCGCCGCGATGTGTTACGGGATCTACACCCTCGAGAGCACGACGGCGTCCGAGCACCCTTCGATCATCTTGACCGCACCGTTCGTGTTCTACGGCATCACGAGGTACCTGCTCCTGGTGTTCAAAAAGGACGAGGGCGGCGAGCCCGCCGACCTGCTCTACGGCGACCTTCACATCGCGGGAAGCGTGGTCTTGTTCATAGGGTCCGCGGTCCTTGCCATGTCGGGCCTCACCTTGCCGTTCTTAGAACAGTGAGCCGGCTTTCCTGCCGGTAGACTGGTCGGACCGCATGGAAACCGTGCTCCTTTGGATCATCGTCGTGCTGGGCGCGTCGCTCGTCGTCCTGGCTGCGGTGTTCGTGAACGTGGCCCGCGGTCTCAAAGCGTCGTTGGTGCGGCTGGAAAGCCGGGTGCAGGGCCTTCAGGCGGATTTATCGGCCCAACAGGCCAACTTGGACGCCGTCCGTGCCGTATTAGAGAGGAAGCCCGACGACCCCTTCGCCGAGCTGTTCGAAACGGTCCGGGGAATCCGTTCCCGAGGACTGCTTCCGACGGTCGCCTTCGTGGGTTTCAAGCTGTTTCGGTCATACTTGACCGGAAGGAAACGCCAAAAGGCGCTTCCGTCGATGAAAGAGAAACGGAGTGACGAATGAACAATAACGACGACAAGAACGCTTTGGTCTACCTGTTGGCCGGGTTCGGTCTCGGCGCCCTCGTGGGAGCGCTGGCGGGCCTCCTGTTCGCCCCGAAGAGCGGCACCGAAATGCGCGAAGACCTGGGCGGCCGGATCAAGGACCTGAAGGGCAAGACCGAAGACTGGATCGCCGAGCAGCGCGCCAAGCGCGGCCCGATGAAGAACGCCGAAGAGCTGGGCGCGTAGGCCCGGACACGGTTTTGACGCGGGGTGCACGTCTCGAACCTGCACCCCGCCTTCGTTTTTCTCCCGACGCTCCAAGGTAACGTAGCCGCGTGAACGCGTGGAGGATCGCGCTATGGCTCGGAATCGTCGTCCTGATCCTAGGCTTCCTCTGGCTGGTCCGCGGTGTCCTTCCGCCTTTCATCCTGGCCCTCGTCATCGCCGTCGTCCTGGAACCGGTCGTCAAACGTCTCCGTAAGCTCGGCGTCCCTCGTCCCCTCGCGGTCCTCTGCGTCCTCACCGTGTTCTTCGCTTCGCTCGTCGGCATCGGCACCCTGCTCGGACCGTACGTGTCGGCTCAATACGGTCAGGCCAAAGAGCAGGTCCAGACGCTGTACAACAAGATTTCAGCGACCGACCCCGATCAGGCCATGGCCGAGATCGATCTGACGCTCAAACGCTATGAGCCGACCCTTGTCCAGCTCCACCTCCCGACGACGCGACAAGAGATCGTCGCACAGTACGTCGATCCCAACCGCGACCAGATCACGAAACAGGCCCAACAGTTCGTCACGGGCGGTGTCTTCAGCGTCCTCGCCTTTGCCGGGCAGGCCTTCATGTTCCTGCTGACCCCGGTCTTCGTGTTCGGCTTGTTGATTGACTTAGAGAGCCTCAGGATCGGTGTCGCCAGGTTCATACCTCCCTCCATACGGGCCGGGACGATCTCGCTCCTCGGCGACATCGGCGACGTGTTCCAGAAGTACCTGCGGGGTCTAGTGACCACGATCGTGCTCTATACGTTCGTCATGGGCGTCACCCTCGGCATCGTCGGGGCGCCGTACTTCATCGTCCTAGCGGCCGTGGCGGGCGTGCTCTACCTGATCCCGGTGATCGGAGGCGTCATCAGTTCGGTCGTGGTGTTCTTGGTCATCGGACTGAGCGGACAGTCCAAGGGACTCTTGTTCAGCGCGGACAACTCGTGGACGTTCGCGCTTTACTGCATCGCCGTCCTGTTCGTCGTCGGGTTCGCGTACGACTCCATCATCAACCCGCGGATCGTGGGCAAGGCCGTCAAGCTCAATCCAGTCCTCAGTGCGTTCGTCGTCTTCAGCGCAGGGGCCTTGTTCGGACTCCCGGGAATGCTCTGCGCCTATCCGGTCGCGGGTGCGATCAAAGTCGTGCTCGACAGGCTCGTGAGGTTCACCGGATCGACCGAAGGCGAGATCCGGTTGCCCGCGGTGCCGTTGCGCCACAGGCAGGCCCTGGAATCCTAGGTCGGTCCGGATCGAGCGAGCGCCGCCCGCTGCTCTTCGACCTTTCGGACGGCCTCTTGTAGCCCTTCCAACATCTCTCGACAAGCGGTGACCGGGTCGCCCGTGAACGGCCAGACCAACTGGTCCCGGCTCATGTACGCCTCCCGGTGCCCTTGGGTCAAGATCGCGAACACGCGAGTCGACAAGTCGTTGTCCTGCCAGAACGAAACGAGCAGCCGGCCGCCTTTTCCGTCGATCCGCTCGACCTGGAGTTCCTGGGCTTGCAGCCGCAGCCGCATCACGGCGACGGCCGATCTGACCGCGTCCGGAAGCCGACCGTACCTGTCTTCGATCTCGGCTTCGACGGCGGTCAAGGACAACTGACCCCGAGCCGACATCATCTCCTTGTAGTAGAAGAGGCGCTGTCCTTCGTCTTCGATGTACTCCGCCGGGATCAAGGCCTTCACGGGAAGGTCGACGGTCGGCAACGGTGCCAGTCCTTCGAGCGGGTCGCGGAGCGAAGGGTCCTTGCCGCCGTCCGCGAACGTCTTCAAGAACCCGACCTCGCTTTCTATGAGTTGCGTGTAGAGATCGAACCCGACGGCGCTCATCTGGCCGCTCTGCTTCGCCCCTAAGAGGTCGCCCGCTCCCCGGATCTGGAGATCGCGGAAGGCGAGCGAATAGCCGCTCCCGAGGTGGCTGAACTCTTGCAGGGCTCCCAATCGGGACGTCGCCTGCTCCGTCATCGTCTTCGTGCCCGCGTAGAGGAAGTAAGAATAGGCCTGACGGTCGCTACGGCCGACGCGCCCACGAAGTTGATAGAGCTGGGAGAGGCCGAACTTGTCGGCGTTTTCGACGATCAAGGTGTTCGCGTTGGGGATGTCCAGGCCGTTCTCGACGATCGTCGTGCTCACGAGGATGTCGATCTCACCCTTGATGAACCCGACCATGACCGGCTCCAGCTCTTTCTCGTGCATCTGCCCGTGCCCGACCGCGACCGTCGCCGTCGGCACCAGTTTGCGGATTTTCTCCGCGACGTGATGGATGCCGTCGACTCGGTTATAAACGTAATAGACTTGACCTCCCCGCGCCATTTCCCGGAGCACCGCTTCCCTCACGACCTCGGTGCTGAAGGGGCGGACGAACGTCCGGATCGGTAGCCGGCCGGGCGGCGGGTCGTTGATGAGCGACATCGGTCGGATGTGCATCATCGCCATGCTGAGCGTGCGCGGGATCGGCGTCGCTGACAGCGTCAAGACGTCGATGTTCACCCGGATCTCCTTGAGCGCCTCTTTGTGCTTGACCCCGAACTTCTGCTCTTCGTCAATGATCAGGAGGCCCAGATCCTTGAACCGGAGCTCCTTGTTGAGCAAGGCGTGAGTGCCGATGACGATGTCCAACGTGCCGTCCGCCAGCCGCGTCTTCACGTCTTGCCGCTCGGCCGTCGTACAGAACCGGTTCAGGAGCCCGACCTGGGTCGGGAACCCCGCCAGGCGTTCGGCGAAGTTCCGATAGTGCTGCTCGCTGAGGATCGTCGTCGGGCAGAGGACGGCGACCTGTTTGCCCGCCTGGGCCACTTTGAACGCGGCCCGTACGGCGACCTCCGTCTTGCCGAAACCCACGTCGCCGCAGACGAGACGGTCCATCGGATAGTCGGTCTGGAGGTCGTCTTTGACGTCATGGATGGCGGCCAACTGGCTGGGCGTTTCCATCCAAGGGAACGTGTGCTCCATTTCCGCCTGCCACGGCGAGTCGCTCCCGAACGTCGGGCGGACGACGCGCTTGCGCTCGGCGTAGAGGCGGATGAGTTCCCTAGCGAACTCGCGCGCCTCTTCCCTGGCTTTTCCCACGGTCCGCTGCCAGTCACCTCCTGTCAGCCGGTTCACTTTCGGCGGGGCGTCCTCTGGGGCCAAGTACTTCTGGATGCGGTCGAGCTGGTCGGCGGGTACGAACAGACGGTCGGGCGGTTTGTAGTCGATCTGAAGGAACTCCTTCTCGACTCCGTCCTGGATCCGCTTGACGAGTCCCTGGAACACACCGATCCCGAAATTGATGTGGACGACGAAGTCGCCCGGCTGAAGGTCCAGCACCGTCGTGACAGGGAGTCCCTCGCTGAACTTGCGCTGGGGGAGCTTGAGCCGGGCGACACCGAACAGTTCTTGGTCGGTCACGAGGCCGAACTTCCACGCCGGAACGACGAACCCGCCCGCCAGGTTTCCTTCGATCAGGACGAGCCTGCCCTTACCTGCGTCTTCGGGGGCTTGCTCGCCGTCGCTTTCGGAGACGAACAGGTCGACTTGGGCCAGCACCGACTTGGCCCGCATGGGTTGGTCTGTAGAAACTCCGACCTGGACGCCCGCATCGAGCCAGTTCTGAACGGACTTCGTCAAGCCCACGGCCTGACCTCGGAAGGGAGCGAGCGATGCGGCGCCGATCTCCGTTTCCGGGCCGGCCGGAAACCAGGACGGAGCACCGTCCATCGTCAGCGCCAGGCTGCGCTCCGCCACCGAGAAGTGCTCGGGAGGCAGGACGTAGTCGTTGGCCGTGCTCTTCAGGATCTCCCCCCGGGCGGCACGGTGTTCGAGGGCTTGGCCCAGTTCGTCTTCGGCCCGTTGTGCGACGGCGTCGACTTCGAACGGTTCGTCCAACACGAGCAACCCGCTTTCCGGCAACAGGTCGACAGCGCATCCCGAGTCCGGATGGATCAGGGGCCGATAGAGGTCGAGGCGGTCGAAGAACACGCGTTTCCGCAACGCGTCCACGTCCCCTTGAACCGTCTCGCGAAGCCGTTGCGCCGCCTCGTCGGGCAATTGCGACTCTTCGATCGCCAGCGTCCGTTCGATCATGTCGACGACGTGGGCGTCTCCACCGGTCGGAACCATCGTCTCCCGGCTCGGGGCCACGGTCAGTTCGTCGACGCCGTCCAAGGAACGTTGGGACATCGGGTCGAACAACCGGACGCTTTCGACCTCGTCCCCGAAAAACTCGAGCCTGCGGGGCCGTTCGTGACCCATCGGAAAAACGTCCAGGATGCCCCCACGCTTGGAGAACTGTCCGGGAACCCTTACCGGCTCACCGGGTTCGTATCCCAAGCGACGAAGGCTGTCGCAAACCTGATCGATGTCGAACGTGTCGCCGACTTTCACGCTGATCGTGGACTCGCGCAGGTCGTCCGGGAACAGAGTCCGCTCCAGAGCGGCTTGGGCCGTTGCGACGACGATGCCCGGCTCATCGTCCACCAAGAACCTTAAGGCGCCGATCCGGTCGGACAGGGCCACGGTCTCGGGCGAGGCGTCCTCGAACAGGGCGCTCTGACCGCTCGGGAGGAGACGGACGCGATCGGCAGGGACGCCGCAAAGGGTCAGTCGGGCGACCCATTGGAGCGCCCTGTCGTAGTTCGGCGTGACGACGAGGAACTTGTCGGCCGGCCCGCGTCCGCCGTCGGAAGCCAGGTGCCACAAAGCAGCGGTCAGGACCGGTCGTGATTCGGGGGCGGCTTGCGTCCACCGCGTGCCCTTATCGATTCCGGAACTGGCTTCAAGGAACGGGTCTGCTCCCGCGACCCTGCGCGCGAAATCTGAAAGGCGCATGCCTTGGGCAGATTGTACCGACCTAAGGCCGGACAGGCACGGTCACTTTCGGGCTGTGCCGGGCTTCAACACCGCGACGACCGCGGAATGGTCCGAAGCCGACCCGTTCAAGACCGTGCAATCGAGCGGTTCGACACCAGGAAACGCCCAGACGTAGTCGATCCGTCTGACCGGGAGGAATGCGGGCGACGTCCACCCGGTCCCCCTGCCTGCGGCCAGAAAGACGTCTTGGGCCAGCGACGCGATCCGGCCGTACCGCCGCGATCCGGGCGTCATGTTGAAGTCTCCGCACAAGACGGTGGACACCTCCGACGACGCTACCGTCATCAGCTCCTGGGTCACGAGACCGCTTTGCTCCCTACCGACCTCGCCCCAACGGCGGCCCCAATCAAGAGGCGGCCGGTCCAGAGTCTGCTCCGGCAGGTAGCTCGGGGCATGGACGTTCAACACGCGGACCGGACGGCCGTGAAAGTCCACCGTCTGCTCGATCATCGTCCAGGAATAGTCGAACGGCGTCAGTTTGTGGACGCTCTGGTACAAAACGGGCAGGCGGGAACCGCTCGTCCTGCTCCCATCGGAGAGGAACGAGTAATCGGGCAAGAGCCGCTTGAGTTCCAAGGTGGTCGCGATGTCCGTGAGGTCGCTGCACTCTTGAAAGGCGAAGACGTCGATGTCCTGTTCACGGACGATGGCCGCGATGCGGGCCGGGCCGTTCCTTCCGTGTTCGATGTTGAACTGGAGGACGCGCAACGTCTCGTCGCGGGGAGCCGACCGAGGAACGTTCCAGACCGCCTGTCCCGTGAGCACGAAGTACACGGGGAGACAGGCCGCGCCGACCGCGACGTCGGCCCATCGCTTTCGGACGGCGAGCCAGGTCAAGACCACCGTCAAGGGGAAAAGGACGAGACCACCTATGCTCCCGGTCGCCATCGCCACGAACGACGTGTCGTCGTCCCCGAACTTCGCGATGGCCCAGGACACCAAGAAGACGGCATAGACCGCGATCAAGACGGCCCGCGACCGTGGCCATTTTGTCCGCGACTGTGCCATGTGACTTGAATGAACCGCCGGACCGCACGGCCGATTCCCGGTCCCACGGTAGCATTCCCAGGTGGGATCCGTCACGGGACTGGCCGTTTACCCTGTCAAATCGCTCCGGCGCTGGCCCGTGACCGAGGCCGACGTCACTCTCCGGGGACTGGCCTCCGACCGTCGATGGCTCTTCACCGATCCTGACGGCAGGTTTATCACCCAGCGCGAGCACGGCGTATTGGCGACCTTGACGGCGGAACCCACGAACATCGGAGTCCGGTTGACAGGGCAGGGGCGGAACCCGCTCGTTGTCCCGGTACCCCAAGGTCCGGGCAGGCCGGTCACGGTCTGGCGCGACACGGTCGACGCCGTCGACGCCGGTGACGAGGCCGCCCTTTGGGCGAGTTCGGCGGTCGACATGCCCGTCCGGCTCGTCTACATGCCGGACTCGACGGTCCGACCCGTCCATCCAGACTTTGCAGCGTCCGGCGACCATGTCAGCTTTGCCGACGGGTTTCCCCTTCTTCTGGCCAACGAAGCCAGCCTGAACGACCTGAACGATCGGCTCGAGGCCCCGGTCCCGATGGACAGGTTTCGGCCGAACGTCGTGGTGTCCGGCTTCGACGCGCTCGCTGAGGACGGCTGGAAGCGTCTGCGGATCGGCACGGTGACGTTCCGCTCGCCGAAGCTCTGCGGCCGGTGCATCGTGACGACGACGGACCAGGACACGGGAGAGCGGCTCGGAGACGAACCGTTGAAGACCCTCACGTCTTACCGCCTGATCGGACAAGCGGCGATCTTCGGCGTCAACCTGATCCCGGACACGGTCGGAACGATCCGGGTCGGGGACGCCGTCGACGTCTTAGAATGATACGGCCGAAGAGGAGTAGAATCCCTTTATGCCGAAGAGGATCGAGACCGTCGTGCTCCACGACTCGAGCACGCCCGTGATCGGCGATATCGAGAAAGCGGGCCCGGTGGTCTTGACGACCTTGGACACGCTCATCAACCAGGCCCGGGCCAACGCTTTGTGGCCGTTGACGTTCGGTCTCGCCTGTTGCGCGATCGAGATGATGGCTACCGTCGCGAGCCGGTTCGACCTCGCCCGATTCGGATCCGAAGCCTTCCGTGCCACTCCCAGGCAGGCCGACGTCATGATCATTGCCGGCCGCTTGAGCAAGAAGATGGCCCCGGTCCTAAGGCAGATCTACGACCAGATGCCCGAACCGAAGTGGGTCATCTCCATGGGTGCGTGCGCCAGTTCTGGCGGCGTGTACAACAACTACGCGATCGTCCAGGGCGCCGACCAGGTCGTCCCCGTCGACGTGTACGTCCCGGGGTGCCCGCCCTCTCCCGACGCTTTGATCTACGCCGTCATGAAGCTCCAGCAGAAGATCAAACACAACAAGTTCGGTCGGCTGATCGAGCTGAAGCCGCGGACGCTTGAGGAGGAGACGGCGTGAGCTTCGAGGTCTTCCGCGACGTCGCCAAGCCGATCCTGGCCGGATTCGGGATCACGGCCAAGAGAGCGATGACCTGGGGCGAACACCATGCGACCGTCCAATATCCGGAGGAACGGCGGGAGCAGTTCACACGGACCCGTTGGCGCCACGTGTTGACCCGATACGATTCGGGATTGGAGCGGTGCATCGGATGCTCGCTTTGCGCAGGGGCGTGCCCGGCACGATGCATCTTCGTCGAAGCGGCCGAGAACACCGACGAGGACCGCCGCTCGCCAGGGGAGCGCTACGCCGCCCGATACGAGATCAACATGATCCGGTGCATTTTCTGCGGCTACTGCCAGGAAGCCTGCCCGACGGGCGCCATCGTGTTGCGAAAGGACTTCGAGCTCTCCAACTATGAGCGCGAGGACTTCGTGTACACCAAAGAAATGCTCCTCGAACCCGTCCGACCGACGCCTTGACGCCACAGAGCCCCAGCATTTTTTAACGTTTTCCAAGAACATTGACGAAACTTCGCCCGGGCCGGCATATCATCGGGTGTAGGCAGTTGCCTTCGTTGGAGTCTTGTCATGCTCAATGCACTTTTGGCCTTTGCGGCCGACGGTAAAGTTTCGTCGTCTTTCGAATTCTTCCTGGAGTTCTCGGGAAGCCGCTATGCGGTGGTCGAGCGCCAGGTGAACGTCTCGTCCCACGGACTTCAGTCCGCTCCGACCCTCGCTATCGGCAGGGACGGGCGCTGCACCGTCGCCTGGCAAGGGCAGCGGTCGAACCAAGGTCAAGGAGGCGTTCTGGTCCGTTCCTTCGACGCGTTCGGCCGACCTCTGGACACGGAGCGACCCGCCACCTCCGATACGGCGCACAGTCATCTGGCCCCGAGCGCCGTCGAAGTCGACGGTCGGACCCTTGTCGCCCATGAGTCCCGTTATCGGGGCGGCAATAACCTGGACCTCTATCTCGGCGCGACGCGAATGAACGGACAGACCGTCGGAGACCGCCGCGACGTCGTGACCGCGGCTGGGCCCCGTGGAACGTGGGCCGCGGCTTGGCTCGCCGAAGTCGCCCCTGGTGCGACCCGTGTCTTCGTCCGGACGTTCGACTCGAGCGGCCGCCCGCTCGGCCCCGAGCGGCAGGTTTCGGAGACACCCTCAGGACAGGACCTTGTCCCGTCTCTCGTCGCCACCGACGACGGGTTCGCCGTAGCCTGGCAGCGGATTTCAGCCCGTGGCCGCCTTCTGGGCGTCTACGGTCGACTTCTCGGCCCGGACGGTCGAAGGGTCGGACGCGACGTTACGCTGACGGGGCCGTCCGCCATCGAACCGTCTTTGACGACGGCCGGTACGGGCTTCGTCTTGGGCTGGGTCGAACAGTCCGGCCCGAAGACCGTCGTCCGAGGCGCGCGACTCGACAAAGACCTCCGACGAACGGGCGAGACCCTGCGCGTGACCGGTCAGGATGCGGACCAGAACGCCGCGACCGTAGCCGGACGCTCGGACGGCAGGTTCGTCGTCGCGTGGAACAAGCGGTCACCCGCCGACAGGGACGTGTACGTCCAGCCGTTCCTGAGCGACGGACGCCCTTCCGGCCCGGCCGTCAGGGTCAACTCCCAAAGCAAGGGAGACCAGTCGCTCATCGAAGCGTCCGGCAAACGCCAGTTGGCGTACGACGAGACGGGCGTAACGATCGTGTGGTCGCAAGGCAAGTCCGGTCAGGCTCCGAGCTCTGTCCAGATGACGAAGCTGATCGACATCGCGGGACTGGACCGTTCGGTCTCGGCCGCGCTCGCGCCCCGGCCCGAGGACACCGTTGCTCGGTTTGGGGACTCGGATCGGGACAGTCGGACGATCATGCGGTTCGACCGTAAGGCGACGTCCTTCGCCGGGCCGCACGAGCCACCGGTGCAGAACGTCACCCGTCCACAAGACAGGTGGGGCTTCCAAGTCCCGATGGCGAACGGCGGGTTCAACGCCTACACGCAGACGAGCTTCACGCCCCCGGACATGAACCTCGCCGTCGGCCCCGAGCATGTCGTGGTCACCGTCAACGACGGTATCGCCTTTTACACCAAGAACGGGACGTCGACGTACTCGAACAACATGCGGCTGACGAACGGCTTCTGGGGGAGCCTGGCCGCATCGGACAACTTCATTTACGATCCCGAGTGCTTCTTCGACCGAGGCACGGGGCGCTTCTGGGTCATGGCGACGCAGGGGGCCGGGACAAGCGCGGATTCTGCCGCCCTGGTCGCCGTTTCCGACGACAGCGACCCGAACGGTGTCTGGTACACGTACCGCTTCCTGACGACCAGCTTGGCCGGCAACTTCTTCGATTCGCCGAACTTCGGCGTAGACGATCAAGTGCTCTACGTCACCGGTGACGGTTTCGGGATCTCCTCGAACTACCCGGTCTTCTGCATCGACAAGAC
The DNA here is from genome assembly GCA_018268395.1 of Armatimonadota bacterium. Classification (NCBI taxonomy): domain Bacteria; kingdom Bacillati; phylum Armatimonadota; species Armatimonadota bacterium. The sequence continues at coordinate 253,944 of JAFDWQ010000001.1, forward strand.
ACCGATGCTGACGGGCGGCAACCCGTCCGTGATCAAGTCGACCACGCTGTCGACGTCGACCCAGTCCGCGGGTATGCCCCAAGTGCAGCCAGGGACCGGTCCGTGGTACCTCGTCGAGCACAAGGAGGCGACCAACAATACGGCGATCGACCTCGTCGCCCTTCGGAACCCGTTGACCACGCCGAACCTCGTCCGGTTCACGCTGACCGTCCCGTCGTACAGCGCTCCCGAAGACCCGCCGCAGAGCGGATCGTCGTCGCGGGTGAACACCTTTGACGCACGGATGTGGAGCGTCAAAGCCGCCAACGGGTTCATATGGGCGAGCCACCACGTGAACGGCTCGCAGGTCCGTGGCCGCTGGTACCAGATCGATCCGAGGGGATGGCCCGTTTCCGGGAACAACCCGGTCGTCGTCCAGTCCGGCGAACTCGATCCTGGAACGGGCGTCCGGTCGTTCTTCCCCGCCATCGCAGCGGACGACGCTGACAACGTCGGGTTCGGATACTCACGGGGCGCGACGAACGAGTTCTATTCGGCCGCCCATGCCTACCGGAACAAAGCGGACGGCGCGGGCACCTCGAAGGGGCACGCGATCGACATGGTCTCGACCGGACCGTACACGGCAGGCCGTTGGGGCGACTATTCCGGCTGTGACGCCGACCCGGCGTATCCCGGTCTCTTCTGGTCGTACGCCGAGTGGTCCCAGGGTTCCACTTGGAACTCTTGGGTCCAACCGTTCTACGTGACCAATGCGATCTGGGCCACTCAACTGACGCTGATCCGAGGACAGGCCGTCAGCGGGTCGGTCAAAGACATGGTCTACGACGACGGCGTCGAAGCGGTCCATAAGAGCTTCGTGCGGGCGACGGCGACGGATCCCTACATCCGATACGAACTGAAGACGCGCACCTTCCGGAAGAACCAGACGAGCGCCAACGTGGAGTTCGCCTATCGCGTCTCTGCACCGGGCTTCAAGCTCCGTACGGAGTTGATGGACACGGCCAGCGGCGTCTGGAACACGGTCGACTACCGTGACGCGGCGACCACCGACTCGGCCTTCAGTGTCAGCGTCGCCAACCCGACGAACTACATCGACCCGGCGACGGGCACCGTCCGGGCCAGGGTCAGCGTCGAGAAAGGCGTGGGGCCTGTGGCGACGAACGCGGTCAATCTGTTCTCGGACAAGTGGAACTGGGTCGAGAACTGATCCGGGAGTGACCGTAGAGGCGGACCGTTCCGGTCCGCCTCCCTTCCTTCGCCTAACCGTTCGTGCGGTTCATGGCGGTGTCGAGGCCGTCGCTCAGCCAGGCCTCGCAAGCTTCCACGGATTTCGCGACGGCCCGGTCGATGTCGGCGCGTTCGTCCGGCTTAAACTTGTTCAGGACATGGTCGACGGTATCGCCCGTTTTTCCGATCCCAATCTTGAGTCGCGGATACTCGTCGGATCCGAGCGCCTGGATGATGGACTTGTGGCCGTTGTGCCCGCCCGAACTGCCCTTCGGCTTCATCCGCACCCGACCGACGTCCATGTCAAGGTCGTCGGCGACGACGAGGATCGACTCTGGGCCTAACCGGAAGTGCTTGGCCAATGTGCCGACCGCCCGACCGCTCAGGTTCATGAACGTCAGCGGCTTGACCAGCACGACAGAGCGCCCATCGATCTGTCCGGCCCCGAACTGAGCTTGAAACCGGTGCGTACGGAGCGCGATCTTGTGCTTCTTTCCGAGCGTTTCGACGACGTCAAAGCCCACGTTATGGCGAGTCCCCGCATATTGGGGGCCCGGATTCCCTAGGCCCACGATCATCGCCTCGGGAGGCGGTTCAGGTCCGGACCGACGTTTGATGAACCCCAAGCCGGGCCCCCGTTGGTTCCGTCGGCCGGGCGGTCGTGCGCCCGGAAAATGCGAGGACGAGGACGATGACGCCCAAAAGTAACCGGTAGACGACGAAGACGCCCGTCGACCGGGTCTGCAGGTACCTCATCAAGAACGCGATCGCCGCATAGCCCACCACGAACGACACGAGAGTCGCGACGATCGTCGGCACCGCTCCCTGATCGAGCAGAGCGTGCCGCTCTTTGATCAACTTGTAAACCCCTGACAAAAGAATGGCGGGGACGGAAAGCAGGAACGAAAAGCGGGCCGCAGACGACCGGTCGAAACCCGAGAACAGCCCGCCCGTGATCGTGCAACCGCTCCTGCTCGAACCGGGGATCAGGGCGAGGCACTGCCACAGTCCGATCACGATCCCGTCTTTGACCGTCACGTCATCGGACGCGCGGGCGTTCTTGCCCGCCTTCTCCGCCCACCACAACACGAGGGCGAGCACGATCAGAGCGGAGCCGACGACGATGGCCGACCGGAACTCGCGGTCGATCCACTTTTCGAGCACAAGCCCGAGGACGACGATGGGGACCGTCCCCGCAGCGATCGCCCATCCGGTTTTGGCCTCGGGGGTGCCCCTCCTTTGCGGATCGCTCAGGGACCCCGCCCATCCGGCAAGCGCCTTGCCGAGATCGGAGCGGAAATAGATCAGCACCGCGAGGATCGTCCCGAGTTGGATGACGGCCGTAAAGCCTGAACCCGCGTCCTTCCAGCCCAGGAACTCGGTCACGAGGTACAAGTGGCCGCTACTACTGATCGGCAAGAACTCGGTGAGCCCTTGGATCAAGCCGTAGACGACGGCTTGGATCAGGCCCAAGGCGACTCCGGCGAAGTCTCGATCCCCAGCGACTTCAACGTGAACCACCGTATCCGGCGAGACGCCGCGCCGTCCCCATAAGGACTGACGGCGTGGGCCATGGCGTCTCGGTCGGCTTTCGAACCGAGGATTCGGGAGGCTTCGCGCATGATGTCGTCTTTGTCCGTGCCGACCAGACGGGCCGTCCCGGCGCGCACCCCTTCAGGACGTTCGGTCGTCTCGCGAAGCACCAGCACCGGGACCCCGAACGTCGGAGCTTCCTCTTGGACGCCGCCAGAGTCGGTAAGGGCCAAGTACGAACGCTCCAAGAGTTTGACGAAAGGAGCATAGTCCGGAGGCTCGATCAGGTCGATCCTGGGATGGCCCGAAAGGACGCTTTGGAGGACCTCTCGGACCTGTGGGTTCCGGTGCATCGGGACGACGAGGAGGACGTCTTCGAACCGTCGCACGGTCTCAAGCGCCGCTTCGGCGATGGCACGCTGCTTGTCGCCCCAGTTCTCCCTGCGGTGCGTCGTCAGGAGCACGATACGACCGTGGTGGTCCGGATACCAAGACTGTTCGGTCTGGCCCGACACTTGCCGGACGGCGTCGATGCCCGTATTGCCCGTGACGAAGACCGTACCCTTCGGTACGCCTTCGCGGTCAAGGTTATCGGCCGCCCACGCGGTCGGCGCGAAGTGCAACGCCGCGGTGAGGGCCGAAGCCCGACGGTTGAATTCTTCTGGAAAGGGGTCCCAGACCGTCTCGGTCCGCAACCCCGCTTCGATGTGGGCGAACGGGATTTTTCGATAGAAGGCGGCCAAGCCCGCGACGAAGGTCGTCGTGGTGTCGCCTTGGGCGAAGACGACGTCGGGCCGGTACCGGTCATAGGCCCCGTCGAGACCCTCAAGGACGCGGGAGGTCACAGAAGCGAGGGACTGTCCGTGCTGCATGACCTGAAGGTCGCGGTCGGCCGTCAGTCCGAACGCACCCAAGGCTTGATCCAGCATTTCCCGGTGCTGGCCGGTCGAGACGACCACGGTGTCGACGACGTCTCGCCACCGTTGGAACTCGAGGACGACGGGCGCGCTCTTGATCGCGTCCGGCCGTGTCCCGACGACGAACAAAGCGACGGGCTTAGCCACGGACCCTCACGATCGCGATCAAGAGCCCACAGAGTGTCAGGGCGATGGCGTAGAGCACCCATACGGCCTGCCGTTGGGTCAAGCCGCGGGCCAATAACGTATGGTGAAGGTGACGCTTGTCGGCCTGTGTGATCGGCTGTCCGCTCGCCGCCCGTCGGATCACGACGATCATCGCGTCGAACAGAGGCACGCCGAACACGAGGACGGGAATGAAGACGGCGAGGGCGGCCGCGGTCTTAAGGGCGCCGACGATGGACAGCGATGCGAGCCAAAACCCGAGGAACTGGGCGCCCCCCGTACCCATAAAGATCCTGGCCGGGTTGTAGTTGTACCGCAGGAACCCAATCGAGGCCCCGGCGGCGGCCGCGGCGATCAGGGCGACGCGAGGTTGGCCCTCATAGGTCGCGATGATCGATAGCGTGCCTGCAGCGATGCTCGAAATCCCGGCGGCAAGCCCGTCGATCCCATCGATCGTGTCCATCGTCTTCGTCACCACGAAGATGTAAAGCGCCGTCACGACGACTCCTGCGATCCCGAAACTGGCCCAAACGGCGTCTTCGGAAAAGGGCGGCCACAGCATGCCCTGGACCTTGACCCGGCCGACTTTGTCGTAAGGCAACTGGACGAGCACGCCCGCAAGGACCAAGTACGCCATCTGAAGCTTGGCGGTAAGGTTCTTCAGGTCGTCGACGGCACCGAGGACCACGAGCACGCCACCGATGGCGAGCATGCCCGACAAGTACGGAGGGAAGGGAGAACGCGGGTAGGTCAGGGGCAGCATGACCGCGAGCGATACGACGACGCCGCCGAAAATGGCGAGTCCGCCCCAGCGCGGGATCGGCTCGGTGTGGACGCGACGGTCGTCCCTCTTGGGGTCGTCCACCGCACCCCGGCTGATCGCGAACTTGCGGACGAGAGGCGTCAGACCGACGGTGACCATCAAGGAGAACACCATCGTCAGCAAGGGGTACTTGAACCCCGACATAGGATCTGACGGGGCCACCTTTGCCAATAGCCCGAACCACAAGCCCATTTAGCCGAGCTCCACGACCTCTAGACGGTCGCCAACGTACCGGTAGACCTCCATTTTCGAGTCTCGGAACAACTCGAGCGAAAACGGGTCCGGGTAGTCGCCCTCGTAGACGACGCGCTTGATGCCGGCGTTGATGATCATCTTCGCGCAGGTGTTGCACGGCTGGCACGTGACGTACATGTCCGAACCGTCGCACGGGACGCCGATCATCGCGGCCTGGAGCAGCGCGTTCTGTTCGGCGTGCAACGAACGGATGCAGTGACCCGCACGCATGCAGCCGGTCGGCCAGTCTTCGTCCGGCCCTTGCGGAGGGCAATGGGCGATCCCCCGAGGGGCGCCGTTGTACCCTGTCGCCAAGATCCTTTTGTCACGGACGATCACCGCTCCGACGGAGCGGCGCGGGCAGGTCGCGCGCGTCGCCACGAGGTGCGCGATCTGGACAAAGTAGGTGTCCCAACTGGGACGCTCGGCCATCGGGAGGATTATGAAGTCCGGAAGGCCGTCCGCGTCGTTCCGGCCTAACGGCCGGTCAGTGTTTTCCGCCCTTGTGCTCACGGGCGAGCATCCAGATGATGTTCGCGTCGCTCTGAGTCAGCTTGCCGTCTTCGTTCATGTCGCAGATCGTCGCCCATCCTTCGGGGAAGTTCGTCCCCGATGCCAGCCTCGCCTGGAACGTCGCCGCTTCGCGCTCGGTGACCTGTCCGTCGAAGTCCGTGTCGCCTTTCCGGTACACGACGATCCGGGCCGGGGCGAACGAATCGGTCGTGGCGCCGCCGTCGGTCGCCCGGACGAAGACGTGCCAATCGCCAAGGCCGAACTGGACGGTGATGACGTTGGCCGAGCGGCCTCGGGCAGGCATGTCCTCGTAACCGTCGACGACTTCGCCCTGGTCGACGTCGACCGTCCGCGACTTGTAGATCGAGACCGATTTGGCCGCAGGAGCCCCGGTGGCCGGGTAGTCCCATTTGACCGGAATCGTCTCGTACGCTTGACGGACGTAGAAAACGTCGCCCTTAGGTTCGTTCGTGGCCAAGGAGACCGGGATCGATCCCGTCAAGTCCACGGTAAGCCAGTATTCAGGGTTATCGGCCGATCCCAACCGGGTGACCCTGACGTAGTACGTCCCTGCCGGTTTGCCCGACAATGAAATCTGCTCGAAGTTGTAGTTGTTGGCCGACGTGTTGAGCTTGACGCCGTTCGCGTTGTAGAGCTCCATCGTCAAGTTGCCTTGTCGCAACCAGGGCGATTGGGCACGGACATAGTCAGCGGCCGAACCGTCGTTCGGCATTTTGAACTTGAACCAGTCGTCGTTGTCCGTCATCGAAAGCTTACGGACGTCGACCCGGCCCTTGACCAGTCCGAAGTTCGCACTGTCGTGCCCCCGCTCGGGTTTGGCATCGACTTCGGCGCGGGTGTTGTTGGGCTCGTACGCGTCCGGCTGGGCGATCGGCGTCGAACCGATCGACACCACGATCAAGGAAGCGTTGTTCGATTCTTTGCTTTCTTGGACGAGGTTACCGGGATCGACGATCCCTTCCAGATAGTACTGGCCGTCCGGTACGTCGGTCAGATTGATGAACTGGCCTTCCAAGGTCGAACCGTAGACGTCGGCCCAGCCCGGCCTCAATCCTTGGATCTGACCGCACGACGCGTACGACGTGCCTGTGTAGTGTCCGCCGACCGTCTGGTCCCAGTCGATGATCTCAAGGACGCAGAAGCTCGTCTTCGCCCCGCTCGCCACGACCGCCCCGACCCCGCCTCCGGGCAAGATCTTACGCAGCCGGAACATCGTCCAGTCCTCGAAATGGATGTGCCCGTGACCGAGGTGATAGACGAACCAGCCGCACTCGCGATCCACCCATGTCCCGTCTGACTTGTAGACCCGTTGGAGGACCCGCTGCTTGTCCCCGACGATCTCTCCTCCCCGCAGTTCCAGATTGCCCGGCCCCATGTTGAGGGTCGCGGTGGGAAAGCGCAGGGCCCTCGTTCCTGGAGGCAGTTCGGAATTGTTCGTCGTGACGTAGGCCTGGGCCAGATATTGGGGCAAGACCGAAACGTCAGGAAGACGGTCCTCTGCCAAGGGCATGCACAAAGCAAGAAGGGCGGACAACATGGTACGCCACCATTGTAGTCCGCCCTTCGCTTGAGCCGTTCGGTTTCAGCGCTCGATCGGCCAGGTCTTGATTTCAGCTTTCACGATCTTTACGGCGTCTTCGGGCTCGACTTTGCCGTTGTTGCCCGCGTCGCCCGTCTTGACGATCTCATCGACGGCGGGCATCCCTTCGACGACGATGCCGAAGGCCGTGTACTTATGGTCGAGGCTCGGGGCCTCCTTGACCATGATGAAGAACTGGCTGCCCGCCGAATCCGGGTCGCTCGACCGGGCCATGCTCAGCACGCCTCGGGTGTGCTTCACGTCGTTGAACTCGGCCTTGAGATGGAATCCGGGGCCACCAGTCCCCCAGACCGAGCTCTTCGCCATGTCCTTGGAGTTCGGATCGCCTCCTTGGACCATGAAGCCCGCGATGCAGCGGTGGAACCGCGTGCCGTCATAGAACTTCTCGCTGACCAGCTTCTTGAAGCTCTTCACGTGTTCCGGGGCGACGTTCGGATAGAACTTGAGGACGACGGTGCCTTTGTCGGTCGTCAGGACGGCGACTTCCTCGCCCTTGACGGGCATCGGGGCGCCAGGGGCGCCTGTCGCGGCATGGGGAGTGGTGTCTTGTTCGCTCATGATAGGGGCGTCCAGGGTCGACGGGCCCGCCAGGGCCAAGGCAAGGAGGGCGGCAGTCATGGTCGTTCAGTATGCTTGACGCCTCGTCCGGGCGTTGGGCACGCGCAGTGCCATAATCGGGGCCTCATGCGACGTTGGCTCCTTTATTGTTCGGCCCTTGCGGTCGTCGCCCCGCTCTCGGCCGGTTGCGAGCAACCGGGTTCGCCGCCTCCTGACGGCGCGTCCGGGGCGTCGGGCTCGGGTTCGGGCGAACTCGCGAAGAACGAGAACAAGGCTCCCGAATCGCCGACGGGTGAAGAGAAGACCCCGGAGGCCCCGAAAGACGAGCCGCTCGCCGACTCCCCGAAGGCCGGTGAGGACGTCGCCGTCTTGGAAACGGGCAAGGGCAAGATCGTCGTGATGTTCTATCCCAGTAAGGCCCCGAAGAGCGTGGAAAACTTCAAACAGCTCGTGGCGTCCGGGTTTTATAACGGCACGCGGTTCCACCGCTGCATCCCAGGCTTCATGGTCCAGGGCGGCGACCCGAAGTCTAAGGACTTGGCCAAGAGCGGCGAGTGGGGGACCGGGGGCAACACGAAGGACGGAAAGGAAGTCAACGTACCTGCAGAGTTCACCGACCTCAAACACACCCGAGGCGTGCTGAGCATGGCCCGGTCGTCCGATCCGAATTCGGGCAGCAGCCAGTTCTTCATCATGGTCAAGGACACGCCTGCGCTCGACGGCCAATACTCGGCGTTCGGAAAGGTCGTCAAAGGCATCGAAGTCGCGGACGAGATCGTGAAGACCGGGGATCCGGCCGATAACGGCGCCGTCGTCCCGAAAGAAGCGATCCTCTTGAAGTCGGCGAAAATGGCCAAGTGGCCCGTCGACTGAAGCTCGCTCGCATTCAAAGCGTGGGACGACCGGGAAACCGGTCGTCCCTTTCTTGTTTCTCGACCTCTGGGTAGTCTCGTCCGATGGGCTATAGGATCCTTATCGCGCTTTACGGACTGATCAACATCGCGGGCGGGATCATCGGCTTCGTAGCGGCCCAAAGCACGGGATCCTTGACCGTCGGGATCGCGACCGGGTTCATGCTGCTCTACTGCGCTTTCGTCGCCGGGACGAAACCGGGCCTGGCTTACCGCTTGGCCGCTGCCGTCGCAGGAGGGCTGGTCGCATTCTGGTGCTATCGGATCTATGAGGTGACCCAACAAGGCAAGTCGCCCATGATGGCGGTCATGAACCTGGCCCTAGGGGCCGTCGTCTTCCTGGTCCTTGGGGCCGGACACATGATCGCCGTCCGCAAGCGCGGGCATACCGAGTAGCCCTCCCTTAGTCGAGGATCCGCAACGTCACCGGTTCGGCCGGAAGCGAACACGCTTCTGCGATCTCGCGCACGGCTTTGCTGACTTCGCTTTCCGACGATTCGTGGGTTATGACGGTCACGTCGCCCCGGCCCGAGCGGTCCTGCAAGCGGGCGTTGGCGTGCGTGATCGAGATCCCGTGTTCGCCAAGGACGGTCGCGATCTTTCCGATCAGCCCGGGCCGGTCTTCGATCGGGAACCGCATGTAGTAGCGAGAGCGGCCTTCCAAATGGTTCAGCTTCCGGCTCTCGACCGGGTTCCACATAACGCCGCTTCCTGGGTTCCGGGCGATCTCGATGATGTCGGACATGACCGCGCTCGCGGTCGGAAGCGACCCTGCCCCCTTGCCGTGGAAGATCATCTCGCCGATCGCGTCGCCCCGGACCATGACGGCGTTAAACTCGTCGCTGACGGGTCCGAGAGGGTGCTCGAACGCGACCAACGCGGGATGGACGCGCAGGTCGAGCGAATCTCCGTGCCGTCGTGCCACCGCGACGGGCTTGATGACGAACCCGGACTCGTCGGCCACTTTGATGTCGATCGGCGTGATCTGGCGGATGCCTTCCCTTTCGATCTGGTCGAGCGAGGCCTTCGTCTGGAAGGTCAGCTCGGTGAGGACGATCAATTTGTGCGCCGCGTCGATGCCTTCGACGTCGAACGTCGGATCGGCTTCGGCAAGGCCGTTCTCTTGGGCCTTGGCCAAAGCCTCCTCGAACGACAGCCGCTCCTTGTACATCCGGGTCAGGATGTAGTTCGACGTCCCGTTCAAGATGCCGACGATCTCGTCGACGTCGTTCGCGATCAGGCCGCTGCTCAGCGCGCGCACGATCGGGATCCCCCCGCAGACGCTGGCCTCGAAACCGAGCTGGCGGCCCGACTCCGTGCACTTCTGAAAAATCTCGGCCCCGTGGGCCGCGAGGACGGCCTTGTTCGCGGTGACGACGCTTTTGCCCTTAGACAGCGCCTTGAGGATGTAGCTCTTCGCGGGCTCCATTCCGCCCATGACCTCGACGACGATGTCGATCGTCGGGTCGTCGAAGACCTCGTCCGCGTCCAAGGTCACTTGCTCGCGGGGGAGCGGCCGAGGCTTGTCCGGATTCCGGACGACCGCTTTGGCGATCTCCAACCGGACGCCGGAACGTTTCTCGATGTTCGCACCGCTCTTCCTGACGATCTCGACGAGCCCCGAACCGACGGTGCCGAGACCGAGAAGCCCTAGCCGGACGGTCGTGCTCACGCTTTTGCGATCGCCTGCTCCAGATCGGCGACCAGGTCTTCGACGTCTTCGATGCCGACCGAAACCCGGATAAGTCCGTCACCGATCCCGACGGCGTGACGGACGTCCTTCGGGACGCTGGCATGGGTCATCGAGGCAGGATGGTTCACCAGGCTCATGACGCAGCCGAGCGACTCGGCCAGGGTGAAGAGTTCGAAGGCCTGCAGGACGCGCCGAGCGCCTTCCTCGCCGTTGACGACCTCGAAGGAAAGCATGGCTCCAAAGTCCTTCATCTGGCGACGGGCGACGTCGTGACCGGGATGGGTCGCGAGGCCGGGATAGTAGACCTTGGTCACCTTCGGCTGCTCCGCGAGCCAAGACGCGATCACGCCCGCGTTCTTGCAGTGCCTCTCCATTCTAAGGCCGAGCGTCTTCAGGCCACGGAGGATCAGATAGCAGTCTTGGGGCCCGGGCACCAGTCCGCACGCGTTCTGGACGTACTTCAGCTTGTCCCACAGTTCCTTCTGGTCGGTCAAGAGCGCTCCGTTGACCACGTCGCCGTGCCCATTGAGATACTTCGTCGTGGAGTGGAGGACGATGTCCGCCCCCAGTTTCAACGGCTGCTGTAGGACCGGAGTCGCAAAAGTGTTGTCGACAAGCGCCAACGCTCCGGCCCGGTGGGCCAGATCGCAAGCCCCTTGAATGTCGGTCACGTTCAACAGGGGGTTGGACGGCGACTCCAGCCAGACCAAGGTCGTCGGCTTTTCCAGCGCGGCCGCTAGGCAGTCGAGCTTGGTCGTATCGACGAACTCGAACTCGATCCCCAACTTGGCATAGACCTGCGTGAACAGGCGGTACGCGCCTCCGTAAAGGTCGGCGCACGCGACGACCCGGTCTCCCGCTCCGAGAGTGTTCACGACGGCGGTCACGGCGGCCAGCCCTGTCGCGAACGTCAACCCGTACTTCGCGTCCTCGATATCGGCCAGGGTTTCTTCGAGGACGGTACGGGTCGGGTTTTCGCTCCGACCGTAGCTCAGCTTACGGCCGAGGTACTCCGTCGGCTCCCCAGGCACGGACTGTCCGAACGTCGACGTCTGATAGATCGGGAAGGTGACGGCTTTAGACGCGGCGTCCTTGTGACCGGCCTGGTGCACGGCCCGGGTCGAAAATCCTTTCCTCATTCGGCAAGTGTAGCGTCTCGACGCGCCTTGACCGAAGGACAAGGCCAGGATCAGCCAGAGAACCCGGTACCGTTCGGGGGTAAGGCTTACCCTTCTCCGAGCAGCCCTTCCGGGAGCGACGCGAGGAACTCGTCTTCGGTCAGCACCTTGATCCCGAGTTGGTTGGCCTTGTCCAGCTTCGAGCCGGCTCCAGGGCCGGCGACGACGAACGCCGTGTTCTTGCTGACGGAACCGGCCGCCTTGCCGCCCTGCCGCATGACCAGGGCTTCGGCGTCCTCCCGCGTGAACCGTTCGAGCTTGCCCGTGAAGACCACGGTCTGCCCCGCAAAGAGGTCGCCGGACGGACGCTCGGCTTCTTGTGGACGGACTCCGGCGCCGAGCAAGGCGTCGATCAACTCCCTGTTTTCGGTCTGTTCCAACCACTCCTCAAGCTCCCCGGCCGTCCGCGGCCCGATGTCGGGCACCTGTTCGAGACGGGCGCGGTCGGCCTGTCGAAAGGCCTCGAGGGTTCCGAAGGCCCGGGCGATGTCGGCCGCCGTCCTGTCCCCTACGTAACGGATACCGAGCGCGAACAGGAACCGCTCCAGGGGACGGTGCTTCGATGCTTCGATCGCCGCAAGGAGGTTGTCGACGCTCGTCTCCCCCATCCGGTCGAGTCCGATCAGATCGCCGCGCCTTTCCTTCAAAGCATAAATGCTGGGGAGATCGGTCAGCCAACCCAGTTCGACCAATCGGGCGACCTGCTTCTCCCCCAAGCCTTCGATGTCCATCGCACCGCGGCTCGCGAAGTGCTCCAGTTTTCTTTGGATCTGGGCCGGGCACGACCGTCGGTCCGGACAGCGGAGCACGGTCATGCCCTCTTCCCGGACCAACTCGGCTCCGCAGACCGGACAGTGGGTCGGTGGGACGTGGGGAACGGCCCCTGCCGGCCGGTTCTCCAATACGGGCCCGACGACCTCCGGAATGACGTCACCAGCCCGTTGAACGATGACAGTGTCTCCGGCCCGGATGTCTTTCCGGGCCAGTTCGTAGTAGTTGTGCAGCGTGGCTCGCCCGACGGTCACACCGCCGACAAAGACAGGTTCGAGTTCGGCGAAGGGGGTCACCGCCCCCGTCCGTCCGACGTTACACTCGATCGAGTTCAGGACGGTGAACGCCTGTTCGGCCGGGAACTTGTATGCGACAGCCCATCGCGGCCCTCTGGCCGTAAACCCGAGTTCCTCCTGCAGGCTAAGGTCGTCGACTTTGACCACGACCCCGTCGATGCCGAAAGGGAGCGACGCGCGCGAGTCCTGCATCGCCGAAACGGCCGCGACGATTTCGTCCACGCCGTGGCAGACCCGGGTCTCCTTGCGGACCGGGAACCCGAGGTCCCGGAGCCAATTCATCTTCTCGGACTGCGTCCGGAACGCGGGGACGACAGCGTCGCCCGCGCCTGTGCCGTAGGCGAAGAAACTGAGCTTCCTCTCGGCTGTCGACCGGCTGTCGAGCTGCCTCATCCCTCCGGCGGCCGCGTTACGGGGGTTGGCGAAGACCTGTCGGCCGGACTGGGACCGCTCTGCGTTCAGCTTCTCGAACACCTCTTTGAGCATCAGGACCTCGCCTCGGACTTCGATCCGACCGGGCAGGGGGACCGCGAGCCGGAGAGGGATCCCCCGGACGGTCTTGGCGTTGGCGGTCACGTTCTCGCCCGTCGTCCCGTCCCCCCTTGTCGCGGCCACGGCCAAGACTCCGTCCTCATAGGTGAGGGACATGGAGATCCCGTCGAACTTGAGCTCGACCTCATAATCGACGGGTTCCTCGGTTCCCAAGAACCGCCGGACACGTTCGTCGAAGGATCGGAGTTCGCCTTCACCGAAGGCGTTGTCCAGGGACAGCATGGGAGTGCCGTGGCGGTGGGGTAGAAACCGCTCGATCGGGGGGGCGCCGACCCTTTGCGTGGGGCTGTCGTCGGTCCGCAACTCGGGATGGGCCTCTTCGAGCTCGACGAGTTCGCGGAACAAGGCGTCCCACTGGCTGTCGCTGATCTCCGGCGCGTCGTGGACGTAGTAGAGGACGTTGTGGCGCTCGATCTCGGCCCTGAGCCTCGCGGCCTTCTCGGCTAAGTCCATAGGCTGCATGCTACCGCCGCCCAGGAGGGCGGAATCCGACGACAGTCGGGCGGGAGTCAGCCCTCTATCGGTCGAAGGACGCCCGGAATTCAGGGCTCAAAACCCGGCAAGCTCCCCTGGGGAATCCTGTCCGGCTGTTCCGACAATTAAGGCTGTGCAGCCCCCGCAAGATGCGGGGAGGAGCCCGGCAGGATGCCTTATTACGCCTATTTAGCGGTCGACAAGTCAGGACGAAAGATCAAGTCCGTCATGGAAGCGGACAGCGAGGCGCTGGTCCTTCAGCACCTCCGGTCGGAAGGTTTGCAGGCCCTCGAGCTCAGGCAGACCCGGAAACGGGGAACCATGGCCAAGGGCAAGATGAAGCCGAAGGCCCTGGTCGTGTTCTCACGCCAGTTCGCCACGATGATCGACGCGGGCATCCCGATCTTGAGGTGCCTCGACATCCTGTGGTCGCAGACCAAGGATCCGATCCTCAAACCGGTCCTTGAGAGCGTCAGGAACGACGTCAAGGGTGGCCTCACGCTCAACGAAGCGATGGCCAAGCACCCTCAGGTCTTCAACAAGCTTTACGTCAACATGATCCGGGCGGCCGAGCTCGGCGGCATCCTGGACATCATCCTGGACCGCCTGTCGGGGTTCTTGGAGTACGAAGCCGAAGTCCGGTCGAAGATCAAGAGCTCGATGATGTACCCGGTGCTGGTCCTGGTCTTCTCGCAGCTCATGTTGTTCGTGCTGTTCAGCTTCGTGCTGCCCAAGTTCAAAGACATTTTCACGGGCATGAACGTCAAGATGCCGGCGATGACGGCGATGCTGTTCGCGATCGGCGACTTCATGCAGGCCTATTGGTGGACGATCCTGTTGTTCGTCGGTGCCGTGCTCATCGGTATCAAGATCTACGGCAAGACGCCGAAGGGCCGCTACCAGCTCGATTTCTTCAAACTGAAGTTCCCGATCGTCGGCGAGCTTTCGCTCAAAATGAGCGTGGCCCGTTTCTGCCGCACGTTCGGCACGCTGATCAACAGCGGCGTCCCGATGATGCGCAGCCTCGAGATCGTGGGCGAAACGATGGCGAACGGCGTCCTGGCCGAAGCCGTCCAACAGACGCGCTCCAGCATTCGCGAGGGGCAGAAGCTCAGCGTGCCGCTGGCCGCTTCGGGCCTGTTCCCGAGCATGGTGACGCACATGATCGACGTCGGTGAAGAGTCCGGCCGCCTGAGCGAGATGCTCGTCAAGGTCGGCGACTTCTACGACACCGAAGTCGAGGCGACGGTGAAGGGTCTGACGTCAATGATCGAGCCGATGCTGATCATCTTCCTGGGTGGCGTGGTCGGGTTCATCGCCATCTCGGTCATGACGCCGATCTTCAGCATCGTCAACAGCGTCAACAAGTAACCGATTCACACCCTCCTGCCCGCCGTTCGACGGCCGGCAGGAGGGACGACAGACCCTGACGGAGTCCAGGAGGGACGAAGGAAGGGATCCGGCCAGGACGGCCGGAGAACGACGATCAACGGAATGAACATGTCGGAATCTTCTGTAGGAGCCAAGAAGGACGTCGAAGCGTTGGTGGTGGATTACGCCGCCGACCCGAGACCGGACCTGAAAGACCTCATCATCGTCCAATGTGCGGCGATGGTCGAGCGGATCGCCCGCCGCTTCAGCGGCGTGGAACCGGTCGACGACCTGATCCAGGTCGGCTACATCGGGCTCCTCAACGCGCTCAGTAAGTTCGACCCCCATGCCGGAGTCAAGTTCAACACCTATGCGACGCACCTCGTCGCGGGCGAGATCAAGCACTATCTGCGCGACCGTTCTCAGATCATCCGGCATCCGGCCTGGATCCAGGAACTGCGCCAACGCATTTCGAAGGCGACACTGACGCTGCAGGCCGAGCTCGGTCGTCAGCCGACCGAACGGGAGATCGCCGAAGCCTGCAAGATCAGCGAACAGGCCATCGCAGAAGTCACCGCGACGCAGGAACTCCTGCGCGTGTCCTCCCTGGACGCGCCGCTTCAAGAGGACGAAGAGGGCGACTGCGACCTGGACAAGCTCGACGCGTCGGGCTCGTGCACGGGTCAGGTCAGTGTGGAAGACCGGGTCCTTCTCGAGTCGGCGATGCAACAGCTCCGGGACCTGGAGCGCGAAGTCTTGGTCTACTTCCACTTCGATTCGATGAGCCAGACCGAGATCGCGGACAAACTCGGAATTTCCTGCAACTACGTCTCCCACATCCTGAGACAATCGCTCAGCAAGCTCCGCCGCATCCTGACGAGCGAAGAGGAAGCCGACCGGTCCCTGCGCCGAAGACTGCCGAACGACGGCGAAGTGATGGACGAGGAGACCAAAGCCTATACCGAGGACTACTTGAAGGCGAGGCTGACCGAGGAGATCCATCGGGTGGTCTCGACGAACTCGGCCGTCGGGGTCGTCGTCGTGCAGTTCACGGGCCTGCAGGGCCTTCAGGAGTTCTATGGAGCGGCCAGCGTCCGCGACTTCCTGGCCGACTGCGTGGATTTCCTAAGGTCATCGGTCCGGTCCTTGGACGTCGTCTGCCGCTACGGCGATAGCGGCTTCGCCGTCATCCTGCCCGGTCAAGGCGCTTCGACGGGCCTGGTCCGGCAAAGGATGAACCGCCGTTTCTCGCAATGGCTGATCGGTCGCTTCGCGGGCTCGAACGCCATCGAAGTCAAGATCGGACACGCCAGTGCGCCGGAGCACGGACGCAACGCCTTGGACCTCCTTTCGGTCGCTTCGGACGACCGGGCCGACCGCAAGGCGGCTTGATCCTGGCGATGGGCCGGCCCACAATGGAGGGGCCGGCGCGGCGTCCTCTAGGGGCATGCGTACGGTGGAAGAGCCGACGATGGCCGACGCGCGTCCCGTTTATCCCGAACTCGATTTCCCTCCTGCCTGGCCGGAGCGGCCCTACACGTACCTGAACATGGTCGCCACGATCGACGGCAAGACCGTCTCCGGCGAGCGCGACGAAAACGTCATGGACCTTGGGTCGTCCACCGACCACGCGACGATGCGGGCCATCGAAGACGTCAGCGACGCGGTCATGATCGGAGCCGGTTCCCTACGGGCGACAAAGGGCCTCCATTACGCTCCGGGCATCAAGAGGTTCGTCGTCTCGAGCAGCGGCGGGCTGGACTACACCGCACGGTTCTTCACTGACGATCCTCACGGGACATGGGTCGTCACCGGCTCCAGAGGCTTGATTCACGTTCCAAGCCCGGTCAAAACCCTCGTCACCGGGGAATCGGCGGACTGGCGCCCTGTGCTCCTGGCGATGCGTCAGGACCTCGGCATCGAGCGGCTCCTCGTGGAAGGTGGAAGCGAGCTGAACGCATCGCTGTTCGAAGCCGATCTGATCGACGAAGTCTTCCTGACCGTGGCACCCAAGGTGAAGCTGGGGCGCGAGACGCCGACCGTCGCCGGCGGGGACCCTCTGCCAAGGGGGTCTTTGAAGACCTTCCACCTACTCAGTTGTACGGTCGAGGAGGACGAGGTCTTCCTCCGTTATCGGCGGCCACGCTAAGAGACAGTAGAGCGCCCCTGGGCGGAGTCTCGGGCACCGATGCTCCGTTAGGAGAAACTGTCCAGACGCGTGCGCAACCCCCTCGCCCCGACGGTGTTCCTCGTCCGGAACGCCGGGAAGACGTTCCCTCTCGTCGGGGTCATCGTCCTTGCGGTCATGCTCATCGCGGGGATCGTGGCGATCATGGACTCGATCCCGCTCAGCATCAAGACGACTTACGGCTATAGCCGCAACTACCTTGGCGTGACCCCTCGAGGGAACAACGCGATGACTCCGCTTCTCAAGGCTGTCGTCGAGAAAGAGGCCCCCGTCCCCCTTGCGCCCGTCATGGTCTGCCGTGCCAGCGACTGCGAAGTCAAGAGCATCGTCGGCCCCTGGCGGTTCGTCATCGTCGCTTTAGGCCAGGACGACATGCGGCGCTACGTCGACAGGCTTGGCGGGGCCCGGATCGAAGGGCGGTACCCGGAAGCCGGCAAACCTGAAGCGATCGTCTCCGAACCCGTGATGCGCAATTTGGGGAAGAAGCTCGGGGACGTCCTTCTCGGTCCGGACACGTCCGAAGCTTATTCGCCGAAAGAGGTCCGGATCGTCGGGGTCGCCCACATGGCCCCCTGGATGATCCTGTGCCCGATCGAATACCACCGGGAACACCACTTCCCTCCCATAGACCTCTTGATCGTGATGGCACAAGACGTCAAGGACCAGGGCAAGCTCGACCGATGGGCGTACGACCGCTTTAAGGGCGAACAGGCACGCGTCTTCGCGTACTTTCAGCTCGAGAAGGAGACCGACGAAATGTTCCGGATCCTGTATTCGATCCTCAACGTCGTCGTGGCCATGCTTGTCATCGTGATCACGCTGATGATGGCGATGCTGATGAACATCTATCAGTCCCAGCGCCTTCAGGAGTTCGGCCTGCTTCAGGCCCTGGGCTACACCCGAAAGGCGCTTTTGCGCCGCGTCCTCGTCGAGACCGCTCTCGTGATGGTCGGCGGATGGATCCTCGGAGTCGTCGTGGCCTTCCTTCTCCTTTCGGCGGTCAAAGCCGCGTTGATGGATCCGAGGGCGTTCATGCTCGACCCCTGGGACAAGTCGGCCTACCTCTACACCGTCCCCGTGCCGATCGCGATCTTCGTCGCGGCCACGGTCACGGTCGCCCGTCGGTTCGCGACGTTCGACCCCGTAGGAGTCGTCGAGCGGAGGCTCGTATGATCCAGGCTCGCGCAGCCTCCCTGGTGTACTCCGACCATGGCAAGGAAGTGTTCGCGGTCCGAGACGCTGACCTCAAAGTCAGGGACGGCGAGTTTCTCGGCATTCTCGGCCCGAGCGGTTCTGGAAAGTCGTCGCTGCTCTACCTTCTGTGCGGGCTCAAAACCCCGAGCCGGGGCGAAATCTTGTACCGCGAACGCGACATGGCCAAGATGCCCGAGTCCGAACGGTCGGAACTGAGGCTGCGGCGGTTCGGATTCGTGTTCCAATACCCCTACCTTCTCGGGTACCTGTCGGCACTGGAAAACGTCGTCTTGGCCTGTCCGGGGGAAGACCGTCACGACGAAGCCCTCGCGTTGCTCGACGGGCTCGGCCTCGGGACGAAGAACCACCGACTGCCCCATGAAATGAGCGGCGGTGAAAAACAGCGGGTGTGCATCGCCCGCGCTTTGCTCGGTGGCCGCGAGACCGTCTTCGCGGACGAACCCACGGCGAACCTAGACCATGCGAACGGGGCCGCCGTCGTCGAGAGCCTCGTCGCGAACAGGGGACCGGGCAGCCTCGTCATGGTCACCCATGACCCGTCGATGCTCGAGAAGGCCGACCGGATCGTCCGGATCGCGGACGGCCGTATCGAGGAAGAGCACTCGTACTCCTAAGCTACTTTTTGCCCTGGTCGAGGTTGACCATGGTGCCCATCAACGTCTTTTCCGCTCCGCCCTTGTCGCCGCGCTGGATGGCCTGCATGGCGACCGTGACCTCTTGGGCTTCGTTCGTCCGGCCTTGCGAAAGGAGAAGAGCCTGCGTCTTTTGAAGGTCGGCCAGTGCGACGGCCGTCGTGATCTGTTGGGTTTTGAGGCCCATGATCGTCCGCTCAACGGTCCGGGAGGCGGCGCTGACTTGTGCGGCGGCCGAGACCCTCGGGTCTTGCGGCGCTGAGTAGCGTGCAGGGTCGGCCGTGAACTCCATGACGAAGTCGACGTTCGTCGCCCGGGTCGCGCCCGACGCGTCCGAATACTCCAGCTTTCCCCCGCAAACGCGATAGTGACCAAGGGGATGGTTCGGGAAGTCAAAGTCGAGGACGATCTGCATCGTGGCCCCGCGCTCCAGATCGGCGAGGTCGAGCGTGAACTCGCGAGAGTCCGGAGGTACGGAATGCCCGGTGACACCCCGGAGGTTCACCCACCGTGAAAGCTTCAGCGTCAGCCGCAAGTGCATCGCGCTGACCGTCATCAACTTCTGAAGTTCCGTCCGAAAGATCTCGGGGATCAGTTGGGGCTGCGGAATGTAATAGTAGTTCCCGCCCGCCTTCTTCGCCATCGCGGCCAAGAGCTCTTCGTTGTAGTCCGGCCCGAAGCCCAAAAACGTGCAGGTCACGCCTCGTGCTTTGATGTCGCCCGCGTGCTGGACGAGACTGGCGAAGTCCTTGATCCCCGCCGTCGGGTCACCGTCGCTCAAGACGACCATGCGCGTCGCACGGCCGCTCTCGCCGTGCACCGCCAATTGATGGGCGGCGAGTTGGATGCCGTCGTACAGGTTCGTCGTATAGCCCGGCGTCAATTGGGAGATGCCGTCCTTGACCGTTTGACGGTTCGTGACGCGCTGGGGCGGCATGAGGACTTCCACGGTCTCGTCGAACACGACGATGCTCAAAACGTCGTCAGGCCCCATGAGGTCGACGACGAAGCCACAAGCCTGCTTGGCGTACTCCAGCGGTGGACCCTCCATTGACCCGGACCGGTCGATGACCAGGCACAGGTTGAGCGGAGTTCGCGCTCCTCCGACGGCGACACCCGGGAGCCCCGGCTCTTGCGGAGCGGTCACTTCGAGCAGGAACTGCTCGCGGGCGGGGCCGTTCGCCATGGTCGCCGTCCGGCTCGGAGCCACGGTCACTTGCAGTTCCTGCGACGGCGGCGCCCAGGCCGTGGTCCGGTTCGGGTCGCCGGCCATGGGGGCCGACGACATGGCTTGGGTCCGGTTGTCCACCGGTCCCGTGCCGATCACGGTCCGGTTCGGGTCGAACCCGCCCACCACGGTCTTGTTGGGGTCTTGCTGCATTCCGCTACCTATCTTCTATCCTTCGGCAATTCTGCCCTTAACTAGACGCCGGCCGGGCCTGTTTTGCTCGGTCGTCATTCGAGTCTGAACTGAGTCGACCCTACGGTCAAGGTGTCTCCTGGTCTTAGGAACGCCGTCTGAACGCGCTGTCCATTGACGAACGTGCCGTTCGTACTGCCCAGGTCCATGACCTGAAGCCCGCCTTGGGCCGGCGACACCGAGGCGTGGCGGCGCGAAGCTTGGGAGTCGAAACCGAGCGAGACCCCCGTCGCTTCCCGGCCCAGTTCGACGGCACCCGCCACCGGGAACCGCTGCCCGGTCAGCGGGCCCGTGACCGCGACCAAGGTCATCGCCCCGTAACCCGGCATGACCGTCGGTTGCGACGGCTGAGGCTGCGCCGGGTAGACCATGGTCGGCTGGGGTGCGGCTTGCGGCATGGCCACCGTCGGTTGGGTCGGTGGCTGCTGGTAGCCGTAGGGCTGGGGAGCCTGAGCCGGCGGAGGTACGCCCTGCGGGAATCCTTGATAAGGTGCCGTGCCGCCGACGGGGACGCCTTTGGCCCGACCTTCGTGCGCTCCGGCCGATCCGGATTTCATGAGGAACTGGAACTGCATCGTCCCGATCTGAAATGTGTCGCCGGACGAGAGGACGGCTTGCGGCACGCGGACACCGTTGTGCCCGACGCCGATCGGCGATCCGGGATCCTGAAGCAGGTATTGGCCGCCCTGCTTGACGATCACGGCGGCAAGGGCAGGAACCGATGGGTCGCCGAAGAGGGGGATGTGGGCCCGCTCGTCACGACCGATCAGGGTCTGGGCCGCGTCGACGGGCCATTCCTTGCCCTCGTTCCTTCCCAGCACGAGCCTCACCCATGCGCGGCGTGTCGCCCAGTCCATCAGGGCTGTGAACAGCCCGATCATCAGGCCCAAGCCGAAGGCCATGACGGCCCGGGCAGGCGCTCCCGTCTCGGCTTGGAAGCCGGCAGGAACGTTCGCAGTGGCGATCGGAGGCATGAGGCCCGCGATCGCCCTCGCCGTCACGTCGAAGACCGCTCCCGTCACGAACCCTCCGATGGCTCCACCGATCGCACCGGAGACGAGCGTCCTCAGGGAGCGTTGCGAAGCACCGACGGCGGCCCCAAGAGTGACGCCGAACGGCAGGAACGCGAACGTCCTTGCGATGACGTTTCCGTTCCCGAACCCGCCGCCGAAGAGCGAATACACCGCTCCTGCGATCGTGTGGCCGAACCCGGCTCCGGCAGCCCCGAAAACGATCCCGAGACCGGTGGAGATCATGACGTTCTTCTTGCCGCCGCGCTCCAGGCCGTTCAAGACGCCCGCGGAACCACCGATCAGAAGGCCGAGAAAGTAGACGAACCACCGCTCGATGTTCGTGAAGGCCGGATCGAGCGTCCAGTTGCCTGCCGGAATGGTCTTCGGAAAGAACGGTTCGGTCAGGATCCAAGCGACAAAGCCTGCCGCGCCGCAGACCATGGCCTTGATCAGTGCGCGTCCCATCAGGCCTCGAATCGGAACGCCACGGCTCCGAACTGCACGGAATCTCCGACGGAGAGGGCCGTCTCGCCTTGGAGGCGGCTCCCGTTCACGAACGTTCCGTTCGTGCTTCCGAGGTCCGTCAGCCGGACCGAGTCACCGGCCCGGTCGAACCGTGCGTGCTGGCGGGAGACGGAAGACTCGCCGATCAAGGAAAGGCCCAGGCCGTCGTCCCGACCGACGGTCGTCGCCCCTTCTTGCAGCAGGACCACGGATCCGTCCGGACGGACGAGTCGTGGATTGGCCGCCACCATCGTCGTCGTGGCCATCGGCGTGACAGCGGCCGTTGGAACGGCGGCGTCGAGCACGATCGGTTTGAGCGGTTGGGGCTGCTGGGGCACGGGCGGTGCGGGCGTCTGGTCTTGCGGAGGCTGCTCGCCGATGCCGAACTTCTTCAAGGCGTCGTCGACCTGCTTGGTGTTCTTCTTGTAGTAGGTGAAAACGGCGTAGCCGAGGCCGCCGACGACGGCCAGCCCGATCACCAGATTGAGCAACGAGACCAAGGGGTTCGGTGCGGACGCGGCTTCCCGTTCGACCGACCTGCGGTCGTCCCGTCTGCTGTCAGGCCCGCGGTCGTCCTTGACGTCCGAGGGCTGCGTCGCCGTGCTGGAACCGGGAGTCGGTGTTTCCGACATCGTCTCGACTTCGCCTGTCACGGTCAAGGTGTGAGGTTTGGCCGGGCCGTCTCCTAGTTTCGCCTCGAACGTTTGAGGCGGGGTCGTTTGGGTCGACCCTCCCGAGTTGTACTGGACCCGGACTTCGACGGGCCCGACCGGCAGGTTGTAAACGTTGACCGTTCCCTTGCTCTCTGGAGTCAGGAGCGCTTCCCGCTCTTCCTTTCCGGCTTTGGCTTTCACGACGGCCGCTGCGACGGGCTTTCCGTTGGAAACGACGGAGAACTGAAGCCGGAACACGCGCTTTTCGTCAGCGGCCGCGACCTTCCAGCTTCCCGTCTTCATCGCGTCTGCCAGTGGCTTCGAGGCCACGTTGCCCGACTTCTTATCGTGGGCGTAGAGGGTATAGGCCGCAGGATCGGAGGGGGCGTCAAGAGTGATCGAGAGCCCGGTCGCCGCGACCGGGTCTTTGAACAGCCCCGGAGTGGCCGTCGGGCCGATCCAGACTTCACGGTCGCCCTCGGCAGCGAATTCGATTTTTACCGGCTTCGCTGTTTGCCCCCTAGCGTTCGCGCACAGGACGAGCGCCACGCAAAACCCCCAAACTGTTCTCACGTCGTTAGAATAGACCGCGCCCGAGGCAAGAATTGCGCGATGTCGGAAGCAGAAAATCCGATCTTGCCGATTTCTTGAGCGCAGAGGTCTCCGGCCAAACCGTGCCACAGGGCCCCTTTCCAACCTGCCTCCGTCCAGAATCCGGGGGGTAATTGGGCCAAGAGCGTCCCGATCACGCCGGCCAAGACGTCTCCCGTCCCGCCAGACGCCATCCCCGCGTTTCCTGTCGAGTTGACGGTCAGAGGCCCGCCGTGGGTGGCATAGACCGAGTAGGCGCCCTTCAGCAGAACAGGGCGTCGCAGCGTTTCGCAGAGACGGCGGACGGCGCCGAACCGGTCGGACTGGACGGTCGCAGCCGTTGCCGGTTCACCGAGTAAGCGACCGGCTTCTCCTGGGTGAGGGGTCAGGATGCAAAAGGCGACAGGTGGTTCGATGGCGCGCGCCAACCAGTTCAGCGCGTCCGCGTCGAGGACGGAACGGACCTCCCATCGGCTCCAGAGCGCCCTCAAGAAGCGGCCCGCTCCAGGCGATAGACCGAGCCCTGGCCCGATGACCGCGGATTCCCAAGCTTTCTGAGCCTCGATCAAGATCGGTGCCGCTTTCTCGCTGATCGCTCCTTCGTCTTCTGGAAGCGGCAGGAAGACCGCCTCCGGGACATGCGAGGCCACCGCCGCGATGACGGGTTCGATGGCCGCCACCGTCACCAGGCCTGCGCCCGCTTTCAAGGCGCCCTGGGCGGCCAGCGTCGCCGCACCACGGTAACGCGCCGACCCGGCGATGACGACGACGTGCCCGTTCGCACCCTTGTGACTGTCCGTCGTCCGGACCGGCAGGACCGTCGTGGTCGGGGCGAGCCGCACCCCTGTCGGTCTTTCGAGCAGTCCTTGGGGAAAGCCGATGTCGGCGACGCTCCACTTGCCGGAGAATCCGGGACCAGACCGCAAGAACAGGTACGGCTTGGGAAGCCCTAGAGTCACGGTCTCATGGGCCATGACGGCCATCCCCAACACCTCGCCTGAGTCCGTTTCGATCCCAGAGGGTACGTCGACCGCGATCCGATGACACTGCATTGCGTTGATCGCTTCGATGGCAGCGGCGACCGTCCCCGAGACTTCACGCGTGGCGCCCGTTCCCAGCACCGCGTCGACGACCACGGGCCAATGCCCCCTTTTCAGAGCCCCGCGCGCCGATGGGTCGCTTAAGTCGGACACCTTGCATCCGGCGGCCCTGCACCTTTGCTCCTGTTCCAAAGGCAGCCCTTTCAGGTCGAGCGTCGTGGCGAACACCGAGACGTCGAAGCCCGCTTCGTGCGCCAGACGGGCGACGACATAGCCGTCGCCTCCGTTGTTCCCGGGCCCACAGACGACGGCGACCGGGGACGGCCCGGGCGCCGCCCGGCGGACGGCGTCGAACACCGCACGACCGGCGTTCTCCATGAGCGTCTCGGCGGCGATCCCGTGCTCGGAGGAGGCTAAAGCCTCGGTTTCACGCATCTCGGCCGCGGTCGCGATCCACATTTCAGCGACACCTGCCGAAAATTCGGTGCAGAAAACCGTCGCGCTTATTCGTCCACACGAGAGAAGTGGATGACGGTGACCAGGTTGGCAGGAGTGACAAAATCGTCGTACAGTCGGGCCAATAAGGCGATCACATCGTCCTGGGTCCGCATCTCCGGGTTTTCCCGTTCGATGTCCCGGGGCGATAGGTCTACGATCGGCTTGACTTCGACGCGGTCTACAATGGCGGCGTACAGCTTCTGCCGGCGCCCGAAACGGGGGCCGACGGTGACCCATACGATCATGCCCGCGCGGTACTTGTCCGACTTGTCGCCTAGCCTTATGGTCGCCGTTTTCCTGTTCTTGGCCAGCAGGTCTTCGTAGAGTTCGGAGTAAAAATTGAGGGCGTACATCGGCGGCGGGCAAAAAGTTTATCCGATATCGGTGGCGGTTCAATGTTGATCTTGGTTCTTCTGTGCGTCGCAGGGGGCATCGTGCTCACCTATTTCCTGCTTTTGGCGGTCGTCGCCTGGGTCAGTGTCCGGCCCCCGCGCATGCCGCAGTCGTCGACTCCGGCCCAAATGGGGATGCCGCAGGAGACCGTCTCGATCCTGACCAATGACGGACAGACCCTTCGGGCGTGGTGGGTGACGGGCTCGGGAGACACGACCGTCGTGTTCGTCCACGGCTATTTTACGAACCGCTGTGAGTTCGTCCCGTTCGTGTCCCAGTTCCGGGCCCGCGGAGCGTCCTGTCTCTTCTTCGACCTTCGTGCCCACGGCACGAGCAGCGGCAAGCGTTGCACGTTCGGCGTCGAGGAGGCCCTGGACGTCGCCGCCGCCGTCCGATGGGTCAAAGAACAGCGACCTGACGACCGGATCGTGCTGATCGGCAACAGCATGGGCGGGGTCGCCTGTGCCCGGCAGGCTGCGATCGAACCCGGGTCCGTGGACGCCCTGGTCTTGGACAGCGCCTACGCCAAAGTCAACGAGGCCGCCCGCGGTTGGTGGTCGTTCTTCCTGCGCGGCAAGTTCAAGACGTTGCTCCGGCCGACCGGACTGTTCGGACGCATCTTCGTACGTGTGAACCTGGAGGACGCCAATCTCGAAGAGTCGCTGGTCAAGATCAGCGGAGCTCCCGTCCTCTTCATCTACGGGAGGATCGACCCGCTGATCCCGGCCGCTTCGGCGGCGCGTTGCATCGAAGCGGCCGGCCCGCGCGCCGAGGCGGTCTGGTTCGAAGATACGAACCATGCCAGGGCGCGGTTTAAAGAGCCGAAGAGGTATGTCGAGGAGATCTTCGGTTTCATGGAACGCCACGACCTGATGCCCAGGGCCTAGGCAAGGGGAACCTGGTGACGACCGTGAGTGTCATCTCCAGCACATGAGCGCCGTGTGGACCGTCGTCGGCGTCCTCCTGTCCCTCCCCTTCCTCTACCTCCTCTTGTTGCTCGGGCTGAGCTATTTGAGCGTCCGGCCCCCGAGGGTCCCGTTGTACATGTTCCCTTCGCAGTTCGGGGAACCGCAGGAGTGGGTCGAATTCGACTCCCAAGACGGCTTACGGATCCGTGGCTGGTGGTCGGCTTCGGACGGGGACGTGGTCGCGGTCTTCGTCCACGGCTACGCGGCGAACCGCTGCGAGCTCGTACCTTACGGCCTCCGGCTCCGACAAATGGGGGTTTCGGCGCTCTACGTGGACCTGAGGTGCCACGGAGCGAGCGACCGGGCCAAGTGCACGTTCGGGATCGACGAGGCGATGGACGTCCGCGCCGCCGTGGCGTTCGCCCGTTCCAAGAACCCGAAGGCTAAGATCGTCGTGTTCGGGAGCAGCATGGGCGCGGCCGCATCGGCCCGGGCATGGGCGGACGATCCCGGACTCGCCGATGCGATGATCTTCGACGGCCCGTATGCCCGCTTGGACGAGGCCGCGCGCGGCTTCTGGCACGTCACGGGCGTGGCCCAGATCGCCCGGTTCCTGGGTCCGATCGCGGTCGTCGGAAGGGTGTGGGCCGGGATCGACCCGAAAAAGGTGGACATGGAACCCGTGTTCGCCCGGCTCTGCGGGCGTCCGGTCCTGTTCCTCTACGGCACCCGCGACTGGGTCGTACCGATGGAATCCGCCTCCCGCTGCGTCTCTGCGGCCGAGGCCCAGACCCAGGTCGTGTACTTCGAGGGCCAGGGTCACGGACAAGCGCGGTATCACGAACCGGCTAAGTACTTCGACTCGATCGTGGCGTTTTTAGAAGGTCAAGGTCTGGTCGATCCGGTCCAAGAGGCCTAAACGACAGGATCAAATCCGGCGCGAGACCCGTCATACAGGGTGGTACCATTCGGTCCGACTCCGGAACAGCGCCGTTCCGGGCCGGCGAGGACGCTCTCGCTGACCGGTACCGGAACCTCATGACTGCTTCCTTGGGACACTGGGTGATCCCGCAACTCGAAAGGCTCGCGAAGAGCGACGCTGGGCGCATCGACGAACTCCTCGACGTGGTCCGTGCCTATCGGCCCGACCTGTTCGACGAGCTCACGTTGCTCGCCGTGGAACACGGCCAACTGACTCACGAAGAAGCCGCCGAAGTCTTGGGATCGGACACCGTCGTCGTGGCGATCCGTCTCCAGACCTTGCGCGAAGCGTTCGACGAGGCCGTTCAAGGTCAGACGATCGTCAAGGACAAGAACGGCGTCGCCAAGATCGACGGTAAGCCCGTCTCCGTCTGGGAGGTCGTGCGCGAATACCGCCGCTCCGGGTCCGTCGACGCGATGAAAGGCGCGTTCGGCAGCTTGACCGAATGCGAGATCCGTGCCGCCCTTCTCTATGCCGGCCGCAACCCGGACGAGATCGGGGCGCAGATCGGAGCCTATGACGAGGTCGTCGAGCGCAGTAAGGCCGCTTACCCCTTCGCGAAAGGCTGATAGAATCGGCGTGTGCCGGTCCTGCTGACGTCGTCCGTCGGTTCCCTCCCGCTCGTCCACCGAGGCAAAGTGAGGGACACTTATGACCTCGGCGACAGCTACTTGATCGTGGCGAGCGACCGGATCTCCGCCTTTGACGTCGTCATGGCGAACGGCGTGCCCGAAAAAGGCCGGATCCTCACGCAGATGTCGGATTACTGGTTCAGATCGTTGTCCGACGTCTGCCCTCACCATCTTCTAGAGACCGACGACGAGGCCATCGCCCGTCGCGTGCCGGGCTGGGACGGATCGTTGGCCGGTCGCTCTGTCGTCGTGAGGAAGGCCCGACCGCTCTCGATCGAATGCGTCGCGCGGGGATATCTCATGGGCTCGCTCTACAAAGAGTACGTCCGTCAAGGCGGGACCGTGCACGGACTCCGGCTACCCGACGGCCTCCAGGAAGGATCCCGGCTCCCAGAGCCCATTTTTACGCCCGCGACGAAGGCACAGGAAGGGCATGACGAAAACATCTCGTTCGACGAAGCCGTGTCAAGGGAGGCGCCCGGAGTCGCCGAGCAAGCCCGGTCGTGGACGATGGAGCTCTACCGTAGGGCGGCAGACCGGGCGGCGTCGGTCGGCCTCATCCTCGCCGACACGAAGTTCGAGTTTGGAACGACCGACGAAGGGCTGATCTGGATCGACGAGGCGCTGACGCCCGACTCGTCGCGCTATTGGGAAGCCTCGCTATGGAAACCCGGCGGGGCGCAACCCAGCTTCGACAAGCAGTTCGTTCGCGACTACCTCGAATCGATCGGTTGGGACAAGCGGCCGCCAGGCCCGACGTTGCCGGACGACGTGGTCTCCAAAACGAGGGACAAGTACTTGGAGGCGTACCGGCGCGTGACCGGGCGCGACCTCTGAGCCCATGGTCATTTGGATCTACAACATCTTGCTCACCCTCGGCTCCCTGGTGTGGGTGCCTTGGATGCTGTGGCGGGCCCGTCGTCGAAAGGAGGGCGTCGACTGGAGACAGCGGAGCGGCGAGTACCCCTTCAAGCTGGAAAAGGGCCGTCCGCGGGTCTGGATCCATGCTGTCTCCGTGGGTGAGGTCATGGCGGCCTTGCCGGTCTTGCGCGAAGTGCGCCAGGTCGGCCCCGACGTCGAGATCGTTCTCAGCGTGACGACGAGTAGCGGCCACCGGACCGCGACCGGGTTTCCCGACGCGTATGACCGTCTCGTGTACTTCCCGATCGATGTCTACCGGTTCGTCTTGGCAGCCCTCGTCCGTGTCCGCCCGACCGTCGTCGCGGTCATGGAGACCGAGCTCTGGATGAACTTCCTGGACGCTTCCCAGAACCTTGGCGCGACGACGATTCTGATCAACGGTCGGATCAGCGACCGGAGTTTTCCTCGGGCACGGACGTTCCGTTTCTTCTACCGCGACCTGCTCCGCCGGGTCGACCGGTGCCTCATGCAGACCACTGTCGACGCCGAAAGGATCACGGCCCTCGGTGCAAGAAGCGTCGAAGTTTTCGGCAACTGTAAGTACGACCAAGCCCTCGAGGGCCTCGACGCCCAGCCGGGGGTCTGGCGGGGCGAACTGGGGCTCGATCCTGAGAGACCGACTTTGGTGGTCGGATCGACGAGGAGCGAACGGGAGGAGGCGTTGGTCGTCGAAGCGCTCGGGACCATGAAGACCGAAGGGCTTCAAGTCGTGTGGGCCCCCAGGCACTTGGAACGAACGGACGCGATCGTCGCCGCATTGGCCGGGTTACCGGGCGGCGCCGTCCGGCGCTCTCAGTCGAGGAGTCTGGCGGGCTCAGGGTCTCGAGTGATGGTCTTGGACACGTACGGCGAACTCGCGCAGGTGTACTGTGTGGCCGACGCCGTCGTCATCGGTGGCGGTTTCGACGACCTAGGAGGCCAGAACATCCTTCAGCCGCTCGCCCACGGTAAGCCCGTCGTCCATGGCCCCCATATGCAGAACTTCCGCGACGTCGCAACAGCGGCGACCGCAAGGGGCTGTAGCCTCACGGTCTCGGACGCCGCGTCACTGGCCGCCACGCTGGACGGCTTGTTCGCCGATCCGGAAGGTCGCGCCCGGATGGGCGCGGCCGCCCGCGAGCTCGTCGCCGAAAACCTGGGCGCGTCCCGTCGTTACGCCGAAGCGGTCGTCGCCGCCGCCAAGAAGACGGACTAGACGATGTCGCTGAAGTCTTGCTGACGCTCGATCGAATCGAGGATCTTCATGACTTCTTCGTTGCCCTGCATGGCTTCGCGGATCTGACCGATGATGGCTTTGCCCTCGTCGTCGCGGCCGGTCCACATGCACGCCTGAGCGAAGTTCAGGGCCAGAGTCAGCGAGCCCGTGTTCTGGGCCAGTCCGTTGCGTAAGAAGTTATAGGCGTCTTCGTCACGGTCTTGACCGTGGAGCGACGCCGCCAGCATGGCGTAAGCCGGTTCACACCCGGGGAACATCCCGAGTAAGTGGCTGAGCGCCTCTTCGGCTTCTTTGTACTCTCCGACCTGGTTGTGGGCGTTCGCCAAGTGCATCCACAGTTCCCAGAAGTCGGACATCCAGGTCTTCAGCGGCTTCAGTTCGCGCAGGGCGCCCTGGGGATCGCCCTCTTCGAGCTTCTTCGCACCGGCTTCGACCGCTTCGACCCGCTTCGGCTGTTCGAGCCGCAGCAGCCACGCTTGGGTCTGAGCCCTCGTGTTCGGGTCGATCTCCTTATTAAGGACGTCGCGAAGGACGGGAGGCACTTCGAACGACCTGTTCGCGTTCTGAAGCGTCTGCGCGTATTCGAGCTTGACCTGCACATCTTCCGGCGCCACTTCGATGACGTCTTCGAAATAGTCCATCGCCCGGTCGAGCTCGCCTTTTTGCGCAAGGATCCCGGCGTAGACGCGCTTGACCATCGTCGCGTCCTCGACCGATTCGACGGCCGTGTCCAAAACGCGCATGGCTTCGGCTTCCCGGCCCGCCTGCATCAAGGAACCCGCGTAGTTCACTTGGAACTGGGGGTTCTGGGGAAACTTGTCGACCATGTCCTTCCAGAGCGCGGGCACTTCGTGGGCGCGGCCCGTTTGGGACAACACTTGGGAGAGGAGGCCGAGGCTCGGCTTGTCGTCCCCTTCAAGGTCGACGGCCCGTCGCAGGTTGCGCTCGGCGTTCGCGGGCATCTGCATCTGGACCTGGGCGATGCCGAGCCGGGCCAAGATCGGGGCTTCGTCGTTCGCAGCGGCGGTCGCTTGCTGTTCGAGTTCGGCCGCTTCGTCCGGGTTGCCGGCCGTCCTGGCCGCTTCCGCTTCCTTCCGAAGCTTCGCCGCCCGCATCTGGAGTTTGACGATCGCCTTCTCCATGTTGTCGATCGTGCCTTGCGCGTTCCCCACCGAACCGTAAAAGTCACCCAGCGCGAACCAAGCACGGGCGTCGTCCGGCTCCTTCTCGGTCATCTCTTTCAGCGTCGCTTCGATGAGGTGCGCGTCACCGATCCGGTGCTGGGTGCACAAGCGGCACAGGTTCAGCAGGGCGATAAAGGGAGCTTCCCAGTCCGTGTCCTTCTCCCAGGCCGACTTCAACGAACCGATGGCTTGAGCAGGGTCGAATTCGTTCGCGACCATCCCCTGCGACTTCTCGATGTACTGAAGACCGTCAAAGCCGACCATGAACTCTTCGAAGGCGGTCGGATCGTTGGTGCCGAAAAGGTCCTCGTCTTCCCGAAGGGAGTCCGGCATCGAAGCGTCCAATTGCGACACCAGGAACTCGACGAAACCACGGGCCGGACCGAACACTCCGCCTGGCAGGAACGCGAAGTCCCTTTGCGTGGCCGGATCGGTCGCCCCGTTTTGGAACACTCGCACCGTCACCGTGCCGCCCCCTCCTTCGTTTTCGGCGACGAGCCCGTCGACGAGTTTCTCCATCTGGGCCTGCTGGAAGAATTGGGCGACCATTTCCGGATCGTTCAGCGTTTCGCTCGGATTGACCATGGCGAAACGGGTCACTCCCTGGTCGTCCGGGAACTGAGCCAGGTAGTTGACCGCGTGGATCTCCTTTCCGGTCACGTTCCGCGCGATCTCGCAGGCAAAGTTCGAGAGTTGCCTGGCGAGGGCGGGCCGACTGTTCGGGCCGGCGTTCAAGGGAAGGACAGCGATCTGCATGTGGCGGGGAGTGTACCGGAGGGTGGCACGGCATCCCGGTCGTAGGATCGCCCGGTACGACCCGCCCGACCGTCAAAAACGTTGTGACGCTCTTGTCACTACGGTCCGAGTTCAATGGCCCCCGAGAGGAAACAAAAGGGGAGCGGTCGGCCGACCAAGCCCTTCCGGGCAGATTTCCCGGTACCAGGAAACAGGTTCAACGTGATATATTTCCAGCGTGTCCGATCACGAGCGGACCGGCATAAGGGAAGACCGCTGGCGCATTCAGACTCTGGGGGCGTTCAAAGTGTCCTTGGGCCAACGTTCCGCCGCGTTCCCGACTCGGAAAGCGGCCGGGATGCTGGCCTATCTTGCGTATTACTCTGGCAAAGCCGTACCGCGGGACGTGCTCGCCGGCGTCTTTTGGCCGGACTCCGGTCCCGACCGCGCGCGCCAGTCGGTCCGCAACGCTCTGACGCAGATCCGGACGAGCCTCAAGCACGACGACTTCGACGTCGACGGACTGTTCCTCGCCTCGGCGGGCACGGTCGAGTGCCGGGAGGGATCGTTCCACGTCGACGCTGCGGAGTTCCGTCGCTCCGCGGAGGCCCTGATCGGTCGGCCGGATTCGGTGACGACGTCCGAACTCATTGCTGCGTTCGACCTGTACCAAGGGCCGTTCCTCCCAGGTTTCGACGAAGAATGGGTCGTCCCTCAATTGCTGGACCTCGAAGAGCTCTTCGTCACGTTCGCCGAAAAGCTGTGCGAACGGTTGATCGCCGAAGACCTGACCGAACAGGCGGTCGCGACGGGCCGGAAAGCGGTCACGGTATGCCCTTTGAGGGAAGAGTGCCACGTCGCCCTCATGAAGGCGTATGCGGCCGAGGGCCGGACGAGCGCCGTCTTCCGCCAGTTCGAAGCTTTGGAGAAGATGATGGACGGTGAATGGGGAGAACCGCCTTCGACGGCGGCCGTCCAGATCCTCGAGTCGTTGCCCTCGGCCGATCGTCCACCTGCGCGGAGCACGAAGGGCGGGTCCGGCGCGTCACGCCCGGCGACCGGTCGCCTGTTCGGCCGGGACGAGGCCTCCGAGGAGCTGACCGGCTGGCTCAAGCCCGGCGGCGCGTTCCGCTCCGTGACCCTCGTCGGCATGGGAGGTCTAGGGAAGACGGCCCTGGCCGAACAGACCCTCGCCGAACTCGCGACGAACTATCCCGGCCGGTGCTGGAACGTGCCGATGGTCGCCCTACAGTCGGCCCTACAGATCCCGGAAGCGGTCTTGGACGTCGTCGGAAAGGCACGGCCCATGGGCCCGGATCCGATCGACGATGTCGCAAGGGCCATTGGGCCAGGACCTGCCATCGTCCTTTTCGACAACGTCGAGCAGTTGCTGCCCGCGGCCCGACAGGTGATCGACGGGTTTCTCGAACGCTTGCCGCAGCTTCGGATCCTTGCCACGTCCCGTTTGCCGGTGGGGTGCCGCAACGAGCGGGTCTGGCCGATCCGACCGGTCGCCCTTCCTACCGATCCCCGGAACCTCGAAGCCCTCCGCGAGAACCCGAGCGTCAAGATGCTCGTCGACCGCGCCCAAGCCGTCCGACCCGGGTTCTGCGTCACCCCTGTCACGGCCCGGAGCGTCTACGAGCTGTGCCACCGGCTCGAGGGCGTGCCCCTGGCGATCGCGATCGCGGCCACACACTTGGCGACGCAAAGTCCCGCCCAACTTCTCGGTTCCTTGGGACGTAGCCTTGACCTAGGTGCGGCAGGAGGGACGGTTCCCGAACGCCACCAGAGCCTCCGGGCCGTCGTCGCTTGGAACCATGAGCGGCTCGCTCCCGGCGTCAAGGACGGTTTCGAACGGCTGAGCGTGTGTCGAGGGGGCTTCAACGGGGAGCTTGGACGGTCGATCGTCGGCAATGGATCCGACGTCGTCTTGAAGGAACTGGTCTCGCACGGACTCTTGGGTTGGACCGAGACGGAGGCGGAACTTCGTTTCGAGGCCCTCGAGACCGTCCGCGATTACACCTTTCAGAAGTTGTCCGAGCGGCCGGACGCCCTCCTTGAGGCCGTCGAAGCCCATTTCAGGTACTGCGAGGACCTCGCTCAAGACCCGACGTCGGTCAGCGACCCCGCCGCATGGACGCAGCGCGTGGAGGCCGATCTCGCCAACGTGTTAGAGGCCTTGGCCGCCGCCGCGTCGGGCCGCATCGAAGCCGGACGCGGGTGGTCTTTGGCGCAGTCCCTCAAGGAACTGATCCGTCGTCGTGGTCGGTCGCACGTCTGGTCCGAATCGTTCGCGAAGCTCCTGGAGGGCACGGATCCGGCGATCGATGCCGTGACGAGGGCTGAGGCCCACCTCCTCCTGTCGCAGACGAACTACGGCATGCGGGACATTGCGGCGACCTATCGGCACAGTCTGGAGGCGGTGACAGCCGCGGACGCATCCGGCGACGACAAGCTCCGGGCCGTGGCCCGGATCGAAACCGCGATCCCTGGCTCGCTTCTTGGGCGGTTCGAGGAGGCACGTGCGCATTTGGAGTCGGCCCGCACAATGCTCGATGATGCGGGCGACACGGCCGGACTGGCCGATTGCGAGATCAATCTTGGTTGGCTCGAGTTCGATTCAGGCGACGAGGAAGCGGCCAGGGCGACTCTGCTTGCCGCACTCCGGCACGCCGAGGAGACGGGGGACGGGTCGTTGGTCTCGGACGCGCTCGTCGCCTATGGCTCGGCCTTGGGGCCAGGCCTGTACGACGAAGCGGCGGCCCATATGGACCGAGCTTTGGCCATCCGGGAGGGACTCGGCTATCCCCAACAAGTCGCTCACGCTCTCTACTACCGAGCTTTCTTGGACTATCGCGCCGGACGGAGCGGGTCCGCACTGGGAGGGTTGGTCCGGTCATTGGACCTGTTCGTCTCGAACGGGATCCGGCTCGGTCAGACGCCGTTGTCGGTGAGCGGACTTGTTTTCGCGGCGATCGGTCAGCCGTTGCTCGCGGCCGCCTTTTGGGGACGCGCTCTCGAATCGTGCCGTCGTTACGGCATGCAGATGTTCCCTGTCGTCAAGGCTTGTTTCGAATCCGAGCGGGAACGGGCCGTCGCTTCTTCGGGCGCCCTGGCCTGGGAAGCGGCCCTCCAGCGAGGAGCGTTGGCCGACGACGAGACCCTTCTAGCGATGGTCGCCGAAGCCGAACGGACGCCGTCGGCCGTCGTCGTTCCGGGTTGACGGCTATAATAGACACGTGTCTGCTTCTTCTGTCGTGCAGCACGAGGCCCCGGCGTCCCGGCCGCTCAGCGTCCTCTTCCTGGACCTGAATTCCTATTTTGCGAGCGTCGAGCAAGCGGAGCGTCCTGAACTCCGGGGTCGGCCCACGGCGGTCGTCCCCCTGATGGCCGATACGACGTTCGTGATCGCGGCGAGCTATGAAGCGAAGAAGTTCGGCGTCAAAACGGGAACAAGGGTCAAGGACGCAAAACGGATGTGCCCCGAGATCGAACTCGTCTTGGGTCGGCCACCGCTTTACGTCCACTACCACCGCCGCATCATCGACATCGTCGAAAGCGTGTTGCCCGTCGACAAGGTCTGTAGCATCGACGAGATGCGGTGCAAGCTCTTGGGAGCTGAGCGCCAGCCCGCGATGGCCCGGGAGCTCGCCCTCAAGATCAAGAAGGCGATCCGCGAAGACGTCGCAGAGAACATGTCGTGCAGTATCGGTGTGGCGCCGAACTCGTTTCTCGCAAAGGTCGCGACCGAGATGCAAAAGCCGGACGGGCTCGTCGTCCTCCAAGCCGAAGACCTTCCAGGCAGTCTGTGCACTCTGAAGTTGACCGACTTTCCAGGGATCAACGTGCGCATGAAGGCACGTCTGAACGCGCACGGGATCTTCTCGACCGCCGACTTGATATCACGTTCTGAGCGCGAGCTTCGGACCGCCTTCGGCGGCTACCACGGCGAAAGGTGGTGGGCGATGCTCCGCGGACACGACGCCGGACTCGACATCGAAGAAGGCAAGACACTCTCCCACTCGCACGTCCTTCCTCCGTCGTTGCGGAACGACCTTGGGTGCCGGGAGGTCTTGCTACGGTTGGCCCACAAGGCGGCCGCCCGATTGAGGTCGAAGGGGCTGTGGGCGACAGCGATGGGCGTGTTCGTGAGCGGGAAATCGAGTTGGCACGCGCACTGCGAACTTCCCCCGACCCAAGACAGCGTGACCGTCACCGAGCGCCTCCTGGAGCTTTGGGAGGGCCGTGACTTTCACGACCCCTTGAGCGTCGGCGTGGTCTTTTCGGGTCTGTTGGAGCCCGAACTCGTGACGCCGAGCCTCTTCGACGACACCGTCGGGCGGGCTCGCCTCAGTCAAGCCGTCGACCGGCTCAATCAGAAGTTCGGGAAAAACTCTGTGTTCTTAGCGTCCCTGGAAAAGGTGAAGGACAAGGCTGACGAAAAGATCGCGTTCAACAAGACGTGGCTGTTCAGCGAAGGGAAAGGCGACAACGAGTGGCCGGACACGTTCCGAGGCAACCCCAGATCGAAGTCCGAATACCCTCCCCCGAACGAGGATCCATGTTCACCCGAAAGCTAACCGCGCCGTGGCCGGTCGGCGTCGTCCTCTTCGTGACTGCCACCGTTTTCACCGTATGCCAATGGCGGTCGCAAGGGACGGCCCACTTGTTCGTCGGCCTTCTGATCTTTCCCGGCCTCATGGCCGTTATCGTCACGGGCTTCGTCGGGACGTTCGTTCGGCGACAGGTTCCGATCGGCGTTTTCATAGTCGGCCTAGCGGCCGCACTATCGACCGTCGGCGCCGGCGCGGCCCTCGAACCATCGTTAAGATCGACGTATGTCCTGGACCATCGCCGACCGTTGGCCCCGCTCGTCGAAGAAGCACGTCGCGAGTCCGAGCGGACAAAGGCCGACTTCGTCTTGGACGATGACCGTGTGCGTTCGGCAGGCGCCGTGCGGATCCGGGCCGTTCGCCGTGACGAAGGGTCCGTGATCGAGATCGACACTCCACACGGACCAAGCCTCGAAACGACCGCTGTGTCCCCGGTTCCTTTAAAGTCGGGCCGGAACCTGCAGCTACTGACGAAAGACGGGACCGGTTATTGGTACCTCGTCGACCCTTAGGCCGCGTCTTCGCGGGGCGAATATTCGAACCGCCCTGCCCACCACGAACAGAGCCCCCACAGCCCGGCCACGATGACGGTGAGCACCGTCCACGCCATCGGTTCGGGCACCGATTTCGGCGCAAGCGCCCCTGTGATGACGTCTCCGAGACTCGGCCCCCCAGCGACCACGGCGTGCGGCGCCGCCGACCGCAGATAGGTCAGGATCGACATGTAGTACATGTCTCCCGGCATGTTCGGGACGAACGTCTCCCAACCGAACGCGAACAGAAGGGACAGGATGAGCGACCGGGCGACGACAAGGCTCAAGAACACGAAGAACCCGGTGTAGGCCAGGACTCCGACCGCAAGGACGGCCACGTCCGCGAAGATCCCCGGAGCGGTCACGAACCCCGGCCCGAGGACGGCGAGACCTGCCGCGACGAGGCTGGCCAGTCCGATCCCAAAGCTGACGAGTGAAGCCGCAAGCATCCGGCCCAAGAGAAGCAGGTTCCGCGGGACCGGCCGTGTGATCAGATAGACGATCGTCTTCTGCTCGACCTCATGACTAAGGACCATCGTGCCGAACACCGCGGCGGCCAGGGCGATCACCCGTACGACGACGGCTTGCTCGACCCGCCCGAAGGAGTCCTCCGGCGTGAGGTCGGCCGCCAAAACCGACCACACCTTCCCGATGAGGAAGACCATGGCGACGACCCCTACCCAGGCCGCGACGCGTTGCGGGCGCACCAAGTCCCGCAAAGTCGTTGAAAAGACGTAGCCCGTCATGAGGTCACCAGGTACTGGAAGACCGCTTCCAGATTGTTGTCAGGGCTGTAAAGGCCGGAGATCGGGACGTTTTCTTCCAGCACGAGCTTCGGCAACGTCTCGTAGAACGCGTCAGGCTGGCGCGTCTGCACTTCAAGGGAGCCTCCGTCCGCGCCGATCTGTGCGCTGACGACGAACGGAAGGCTGATCAGATAAGCGGCGAGGATCCTCGGTTCCGAGGTCTCGATACGGATCCGATGGGGATGACGGTCGATGTAGGCCCGAATGGCGCCAAGGTCCCCGCTTGCCAGAAGCCGACCTCGGTGCAGAAGCAGGATCGATCGTGTCATCTGCTCGACTTCGAACAAGACGTGCGACGAGACGACGACAGACTTTCCGCTCTCCGCGAGCTTGTGGAGAACGTCCATGAACTGCCGCCGTCCGACGGGGTCGAGACCGTTCAGAGGTTCGTCGAGGAGAAGGACGTCAGGATCATGGACGACGGCCTGGGCCAGCTTGATGCGTTGCCGCATGCCTTTGCTGAAGCCCTTAAGCCGCCGATCGGCCCGGTCCTCCATGCCGACCAGTTCGACGGCACGGCCCGTCCGCTCTTGGGCTTCGTTCTCCGAGTACCCGGCGAGCCGCGCCATCCGGTGCACGAACTGACGGCCCGTCAGATGCTCGGGAAAGCTGTCGATGTCCGGGCAGTAGCCGAGCTTTCGGTAGACGTCGGGGTTCGCGAAGGGGTCCATCCCAAAGACCCTGACTGTGCCGGTCGTCGGCCTCAATTGGCCCGTGACGAGCTTCAGCATGGTGCTCTTTCCGGCACCGTTCTGACCGAGGAGGGCGGTCACGCCGGGCCCGATTTCGCACGTGACGTCGTTCACGCCGATCACTTGGCCGTACCAACGGCTTGCCGCTTCGAAAACGATCACTTGACGACCTCCACGGCACGGATGCGCTTCCATGCAAGGGCGATGCCTCCGACGGCGATCAAGACCATCGGCACGACGACCAAAGCCGCTGGCGGCGCCGCCATCTGGGGCATGTTCCCTCCTGCCCCGAACGGTTGGGACCCGTCGGTCCCAAGGACGACCTTTGCCCAGCCGATTTGAAGACCGTCGATGGACAGGTAGTACAGGCGCTCGGCCGTCGCCCCAAGGAACTCGTTCGGCTTGTGACGACGGCCACCTTGGCTCACGGCCCAAGCGATGAACATCAGGAACGAAAAAAAGGTCAGCAGGAAAAACGCGGCGGCATAGGCTGCACCCGCCATCCGGCCCTTGTTGAACAACGAGCTGATCCCAAGGATCAAACTCGCCTGGAACGCGGCCGCACCGAGGACCATACCGATCAGCCGGAACCCGAGTGCAGGGTCTTGCTCGATGAACCGATACTCCCGGAAATTCAAGAGTCCGTAGAGGAAGAAGAACGCGGTCGGCACCGCCATTCCGACGGCCAAGGGGACGAAAACTCCGGTCCACTTGCCGATCAGATAGTCGATCTTACGGCACGGCTTGCTGAGATAGACGAGAAGCGCGTTCGTCCCGTTGTCGTTCGCGACCGCTCCGACCCCGACCATCAACCCTAAGGTGAGCCAGATCAACTGAGAGTACGTGAATCCGGTCAAGAACTGGTCCTTCCACACCAGACGGTTGAAGACTTGTTCCGAGATGCCTGGCATCTTTTGCGCGATCCCGAGCTGCTCGAGCACGTACAGGAACGCGATCATGACGAGGTAGTACCAAGCGGCCAAACTCGTGAAGACCCAATACGCGCGCTTCTTAAAGGCCGTCTTCCAGCCCATCCGGGCGATGACGAGCCACCGGCCTCGCGCCTCCAAGTGGGCGCCGGAGTAATCGCGGTAGCTGAGGTCCGCGATGGGCTCAGACATCGACGGCCTCCAGGAACGCGTCTTCCAACGACCGCTCTGCCGGAGCCATGCCCCGGATCTGGGATCCTGACGCGCGAGCCGCCCGGAACAGAAGGGCGGCGGTGTCTTCGGGGCCGCCCGGACCTCGGAACCGATAGTCGACGCCTTCGTTCCGGACGGCTTCAAGGCCGAGCGCGGCGGCCTCTTCCGCGAACGTCGCACTGGGCGAACGGAGGGACACGTCCATGGGGTGCCCTTCGACGCGCTTCAAGTCTGCGATCCGTCCCTGCGCGATCAAGCGGCCCTTCGACAGCACGATGACGTCGTCGCAAGTCCGTTCCACGTCCGGCAACAGATGACTGCTGACAAGGACGTTGACGCCTTTGTCGTGCGAGATCGATCGGATGAGGGACAACGTCTCTTCGCGTCCGATGGGGTCCAACCCGTTGGTGGGTTCGTCGAGCAGGAGGAGCCTCGGGCCGTGCACGAGCGCCTGGGCGAGCTTGATCTTCTGTTTCATTCCCGTCGAGTAGGTTTCGACGTGCCGATAGCGGGCGTCCCCTAGACCACAGTATTCCAAGACTTCGTGCGCCCGGCGCAACGCCTGGTT
Organism: Armatimonadota bacterium; assembly: GCA_018268395.1. Taxonomy (NCBI): domain Bacteria; kingdom Bacillati; phylum Armatimonadota; species Armatimonadota bacterium. Next base: position 293,863 of record JAFDWQ010000001.1, read on the forward strand.
GGACGGCAGTCCGCCGAGTTCGCCGGCGTAGGCGACGTATTCGACCGCGGACAGTCCGGGAATATGACAGTCCTGTTCCGGCATGTAACCGACCGCCTGACGGATCTGAAGGTCGTGCTTCCCGATCTGCCGTCCGAGCACCGTCCCGCCGCCTCCGCCCGGGTCGACGAACCCGAGGAGGGTCTTGATGAGGGTGGTCTTCCCCGCTCCGTTCGGACCCAGGAGCCCCACGCATCCTTCGGGCACCGTGACGGAGAAGTCCTTGAGGGCGACGAACGAGCCATAGCGGACGGTCAGGTCACGGATTTCGGCTACTGGCATGGTTCGTCCCGGTCTGCGACCCCAGGTTACCGGACCGCCCCCAGAGCCCACCGACAGACTCGGTGTCCGTAAGAGCCTCCGGCGCCTGTCATGCGGACCAAATCCCCAGTTGGTCGCTCCGGTGCGGTCCGGCGGCCCGGTATCCTCGCCCGCCGTGAACGAAACGACTTTAGTCCTCATCAAGCCGGGCGGCGTGAAACGCAACCTTATCGGCGAGATCACCCGCCGGGTCGAGGCCCGTGGCCTCGTCGTCTCCGGGCTCAAGCTCGTCAACGCTGACCGCAACACGGTCGAAGAGCACTATTCCGAGCACAGCGAGCGGCCGTTCTTCAACGACGTGTGCGACTACCTCACCAGCGGCCCGATCGTCTGTATGGCCGTCACCGGCGTCAACGCCGTCAAGGCGATCCGTGCGATGATGGGCGCCACGAACCCGATCGAAGCGGCCCCCGGAACCGTCCGGGGCGACTTTGCCCTGACGATCGACGACAACCTCACCCACAGTTCGAGCGATCCCGAAGCCGCAGCGAGGGAACTCGGCCTCTGGTTCCCTGAAGGCACCGTCTAAGAGCGAGTTCGGTTCGTTCGGAGGTTCGGGGCGGTTCGGAGGTACGGGTTCGTCCGGGTCAGATTGGATCTCGTCGATCGCTGATGCCGCACTCCCGGATTTCCAGTCCGATCCGAACCTCCAAACCGAGCTTAGTGCTCCCAATCCTCGTCCGAGCTGGCCAGGACAAGGAGCAGCGGCGAGTCAGTGCTGAGCCGCTTCACCAACCATCGACACCGGACCTCCCCGCTCGGCACGATCATCGACGCACGGAACCGAAGCCCCTCGCTCGAACTGACCGCTAAACGGAGCGCAGAGGCGAACGCGTCCGCATCTCCCTTTTCGATGCGGTCGACAAGGCTCGACCCTAGGTCGACCACCGCTTGGAAGGTCCGCACGGACGTCGCGTTGCGGGCCACGACGGTGCCGTCCGGCAGGGCCACCAGGGCACCGACGGGCAAGGCGTCGAACACGTCCTGGGCCAACGCCTCTCCCGCGCCGCTCTCGTACTCCGTGGCCTTCTCAGCGACGAGCATTGCGGTCGACAGCACCGACCCGGCACACCCGCGCGTCGCACAGGCGGCCGCGACCTGGGCCCGGTTGATCAGGCCCGTCTTCCTGCGCACCCGGCTCCAGTGCGTCCCCAAAGTGCCTTGCGAGATTTGGAGGCGCCTGCAGATCGAGGAGTCTTTGAGCCCTAAGGTCGCGAGCCGGACGACCGCTGATTCGCGGACCGAAAGCGTCGAGAGGCAGTCGTTCAAAAGGATGCTATTCATGTTTCTCCCTTTTTTGCCGAACGATCGTCCGGCATGTCGGCATTGTTCCCGACATCGTGCGGGAATGTCTACCCTTATTTCCCGTTTCCTGACGGATTTGCGGGCGGACGCTGCGACCCGTCGACCGGCCGGACTCCAGGTCAGTCGCGGGACTTGGCGCCGGGAAGGGCGACCCAAGTCTCTTCGGCCTCGACCAGACCCTTCGTCACGAAGTTGATCCCGGGGAAGCAGCACGGTCTACGCATGCCCTTGGAAAGCTTGTCGATGCCGACCTCGATACGTCGCTCCCGGGTCTCGCCCAGCTTGGCCGAGGCGACCCATCGCACCCATTCCCTTCGGGCCATAGGGGTCACCTTCTCGTACAGGGCCAGCGCCTCAGGGGCCGCCTCTAGGGCTTCGACCCAGTCCGCCGGCACGCGGACCTCCGGCTCGTCACCGACCCGGGTGACCTCGACGTTCACGTTCGATCCTGGTCGGGCCTTGACCGCCTTCAACAGGGCTTCGCTCAGGGCCAGGCCGAGACGTCCTCCGTCCATCCTGGCGACGGGTGCACGGAACGGGAACGCGTCCATCGTCCCCTCGATCTGCAGGCCGTCCTCAGTGTCGAGTGCGGCCTGGAGACCCTCGGGCAATTCGAAGCAGGCTCCTTCTCGGCATTGAAGGACTTCGGCGGAGAACCTTGTCGTCGGTCGTCCTGCATCGGGTTTCTCGCGGGCCATCCTGTACAGTTTACTGTCGGATGCCGAAGAGCCGGGCCGGGCCGGATCATGTACCGTGGCCAAGAGCACGGTACGGGCGACTGCGGGCCTACTTTCCGCCCAGGCCGCTCAATTGGACACCGTCGACGAAGTACTTCTGGCCGAAGACGAACACGAGGAGCACGGGCACGGTCGCCATCGTCGCGAACGCCGTCAGGAGACCGAAGTCGCCGCTCTTGTCCGCGCTGAACAACTGGAGCGCATAGGAGACGGGCATTTTGTCCGACGAAGAGACGTAGATGAGGGGCGACATGAAGTCGTTCCAAACGCCCATGAACGTCCAGACCCCGATGACGGCCAGCGCAGGTTTCACCTGAGGCAACATCACCCTCCAGTACGTCCGCAGAGGGCCGCAACCGTCCATCTTCGCCGCGTCCTCCAACTCTGACGGCAACGTCCGGAAGAACTGTCTCAGCAGGAAGACGTAGAACGTCGAGGCCGTGAAGCTGGGCAACCATACGGGGACGAGCGTGTCCACGGCCCCAAGGGAGCGCCAGATCAAAAACCGAGGCAACATCGTGACGGCCGAAGGCAGCATCATGGTCGCGATCATCACCGCGAACAAGGCTTTGCGGCCCGGAAAGCGGATCCGGGACATGCCGTAGCCCACCAGGGAGCAACTCAAGAGGGTACCGACGACGCTCGCCAAAACGAGCCATAGCGAGTTCTTGACGTAGGCGAGGCCCGAATCCGTGTCCGGAGGCAGCCATTCGAGGGCCTCCGTGTAGTTCTGCCACCGGACTCCTGGCCGTCGGACGGGCTCGGTCACTTGGGCCGTCGTTTCGAAGACCGTTCCTTTCAGGTCGGCCGGTACAAGGACCTCGACCGTCCGGCCGCCTCCAGCTTCTTCTCGGCGAACGAACGCTTCGACCTTGCGGCCTTGAAACTCGGCCGTGACGACGGTTCCCGTCCTGGATTCAGGGCGCGTCGCCGACTCCAGTGCCTCGATCCTCCAACCACGGAACGGATAGGGCCGTTCGATGTCCAAGAGCAGCCGTCCGCCGTTGCGGCCGACGACGGCGGCCGTGACCTCCTTCCCGCGCCAAAGGGTTTTGACGAGCGGGCGATCGGGGTCGATGAAGGGATGCTGGAGTGTGACTTGAGGCACCCACACCAAGTTCGCCCCCGCGTTGTCCTGCTGATCCTTGAAACTGGTCAGCAGGAGCCAGACGAGCGGTACCGAGAAGACCACGGAGCCGCAGACGAGCGCGAAAACGACCGCAACCTGCTTGCCCAGCCCTCTGGAGCGGAAGGCCCTTGACGTCGCTTGGACGATGGCGACAGAGACGACGAAGAGCACGACGGTCGCGATCACGGCTTCCGGCCGAAGCGGGATCGCTCCCCGTAGGAGCTCCGGGCGGATCCCTAGCGCTTGAGCCCAGATCCAGCACATTGCCAGACCGACAACCCAGCCGACGACGGACTTCCAGCCGGCAGTACGTCCTGCCGTTCCGACCGCTCCAATGGCCTGCACGATACGGACGAGAGCACCCAAAGCACAAGCCAGTCCGATCCAAAAAGGAAACGTCATCACGGGCCAGACGATCGGAAGGACGGGAATGCCGGATGCGGGGCGGCCCGGAACCGGAGGCGCGCCGAGACCGCAGAGCCACAGCACCGCTCCAGAAGCGGCCGACACCATCGAGGCGCGCAGGTGCCGTGGATCGCGGCCGGCTCTTGGAGCGACCGCCCATGTGACCGCTTTGGCCGTCGCTGCGAGAAGCAGCACTCCACCGGCCCAAGTGGCGCACGTCGCGAGGAGGAAGAGGAGGTCGAGGGTCACTCGCCGACCTCATAGTAGACCGACCTGCGACCGATCCAGAACTGCACCGCAGTCACGGCGAGGATGACGAGGAACACGACCCACGCAAGGGCCGAGGCGTATCCCAGGCGAAAGTAACCGAAGGCACTCGTGAACAGGTGGTAGACCGGGACCAGGAGCGTATCGTTCGGGCCAGAGCCGTACCCGCCCGTCGCGACATAGACCGGGTCGAACACCTGGAGGGCGCCGATGAACCCGGTCACCGCATTGAAGAAGACGAGGGGGCTGAGCTGAGGAAGCGTCACCGTCCAGAACTGCACTGTCGGTGTCGCGCCGTCCAAAGACGCGGCTTCATAGAGTTCGCGCGGTACACCTTTGAGCCCTGCGAGCCATACGATCACCCCGCCTCCGGCTCCCCAGAGACCCATCAAGATCAGCGCCGGTTTCGCCCATTCTTCGGACGCCGTCCATGCCGGAGGCTGCAACCCGAACCACGGGCCGAGCGTGACGGACCACAGCCCGTTCGCCAGACCCATCCTTGGATCGGGGGCCAAGATCCAGACCCAGAGGACGACCGTCGCGACTCCCGGGACGATCGAAGGCAGCATGAACAACGTCCGGAACGCGGCGATCCCACGGACGGACACGTTCAACAGAAGGGCAAGGGACAGGCCGGTCACGAGCCCGAGCGGAACGCCGATCCCGGCGAGATAGAACGCGTTCGAAAACGCCTTGACGAGAAGCCCACGGTCATGGACCGCGACGTCCTCAAAGTTCTTCCAGCCGACCCAATGCGCTTCTTGGAGGCCGTTGTACTGGGTGAAGGCCAATACGACGGACGCCAGCATCGGCCCGGCGGTCAAAACCAGAAACCCGATGATCCACGGACTGACGAAGAGCAGCCCCCAGAACGCTTCCTTTCGGTGCAACGGACCGAGCTTCTTCTTCTGGAACCACGCGGCGAACAACCCGGCCCCGATCACGAGACCGAAGAGCCCGACGACCGTCGGGATCCGGAGGTCGGCGACGGCAAGCCGGTCCTTTCCGAAGTGCTCGTCCAGCACCCGCTGGACGTTTTCGCGCGCCTTTTTCAGGGCCGACTCCGGCGAGGCGCTGCCGTGAAGCGCAGCGTCCGTCGCCCGGTTCTGTTCGTCCCACATGACCTTGCCGGCCATGGACACCGGGCGCACTTTGGCGTTCGGCAACAACGCGAAGTGGAGACGGACGGCGTCGGCCAAGTCCTTGTCCCTCGGAAGGTAGTCGCGCAGGGACGCCTCGTTCATCGCTTTCTGGGCTGTCAACCGGGGAAAGGTCATTTGCCCGCGCGAACGGTTCAGATCGTCTTGGCGCTCGACTTCGAGGATCCTGCCCTCAAGGCTGGTGACGAACTTGACGAACGTCCAGGCCGCCTCGGTGTGGCGGGCACCTCGTGGGATGCAATAGGCGAAGCCCCCGGCCCAGGTCGACCAGACGTCCGCGACTCTGGCGAATCGTCCGCGCCTGTGAAAGCGGTCGTCCGGGACGGGCGGTGGCGCGGATCCGAAGTCCAACTTCGGCGCATAGCGCGCGATGCCTCCTAACGCCCAGTCGCCGTCGATCTTCATCGCGACCTGGCCCGTGAAAAACGCGTCGTTCGTTTCGCCGCGGAACGTGGAGCGGAAACGGTCGGCGTTCTCGATGCCACCGAGGACGGCGTAGCATTCCTTCATGAAGGTCAGGGCCTGGACCGTTTCGGGGGAGTCGAGCGTGCACGTCCGTCCGTCTGCGCTCAATGTCTGGGCTTCGTTCAGGCCCGCGTACATCGTCAGCCACGAGTCCCCGAAGCTCGGAATGAACCCGGCACGTTTCAATGTCCCGTCAGGGTTCTTCTCGGTCAGGACTCGGCTGTAAGCCAGCAGCTCCGTCCACGTCCTCGGAGCCCTGCCCGGGTCGAGGCCGGCCGATTTCAACGCGGCCGCCCTTTCCTGGAAGACGGACCGGTTCCAGACTAAGATCCGGTCGTCGGCCATCCAAGGCACACCGTAGACCTTGCCTCCGAAACTCGCTTCGTCCCACGTCGCGGCGAAGTACTGCTCGCGCGTCGGGGTCGTCGGATCGGTCCTCCGGTCGCGCTCGATCAGGTCGTCGAGTTCGCGAAAGGCGCCGCGGCTCGCCCAATCTGCCAACGTGAAGCGGTCTTGGTAGACCACGTCGGGAGGAGCGCCCCCGACGATCGCCGTCATGAGCTTCTGCGAACTCATGCCGCCCGAGCCCATCATCAGTGTCTTCACGCGGATGCCCGGGTTGCGGCGTTCGAACTCCCGGAAAACGTCGTTCTGGCCTTTGTCGTTCGGGCCGAGGTTGACGCCCCAGACGACCAGTTCGACGGTTCTGCCCTCGGTGCGAGGGGTACAGGACAGCGCGCAGGCGGCAGCCAACGCGGCGGCCAGGGCCCTCAGTGCGCGCGCCCTCATGTCGACCGATTGTGGCATGAGAGAACGCCGAAGGCCTTGGAGTCAAAGCCCTCGGCGTTGTGCGCCGTTAAGGACCGGTCTGTCGGCCCTTGGATTCCGAAGCGGCGGCCGCTTGAGCATTGAACGCCGAGCCCTTGGACAGCGGTTGGCCATAAAGTTCGGGGTGCTGGTACGTGCCGCGATCGTTGTCCGGCTTCATCGCGACGTCCGGTCTGACATGAGCCCTGGCATAAGGGTCGTTCCGGACGGCTTCGACGCGCCAGGACACTTCGACGTCCGGAGCGCTCGAGCGGACGACGAACGTGTTGCCTCGGATCTTTCGGACGACTTTAGCGGACACGAATCCGTCGCGGTCGCCCTCGTCGACGACGGTCAGTTGATACCGGGCGTCCCGGTTGACGGCTTCGAAGTAGTCGGGCAGACGGACCGTCGCATAGCCTTTGGCGTCCGTCCGCACGTTGCCCGAGTAGGCGTTCAAGGCTTCCGCGCCTTCCGTGCAAAAGTGGGTCAGATACTTGTTCGTCGGATCCAAGGGATGGTCGATCCGGAACGCCTTGATACCGGTCGATGCAAAGTCGCCCAGACAATAGACGCCCCAACCGGACGTGCTGTCGGCCTGGCCGATCACGCCGAAGTTCTCGCCCGAAGTCGACGAGGCCCAACCTTGGACCGCGATCCCCTCGGGCGAAAGGGCCTTGCTCAAAACACCCCGGTTCGACCCGCTCGCCGCGTTCTGGAGCGCATAAGCGGCATAGCCCGACGGACTGTCGGTGCGGAAGTACCCGGCGGCCGGATTGCCCGAAGTCGAGGACGCGAAAGCGAAGACGCCGTACCCTGCGCTCGAACTCGTCTGGAAGTAGCCGCCGTAGTTCGCGCCGGTCGCGGCCGTCGCGTTGCCGCGCACTCCGACGTTGTCGACCGAAGTGCCGAACACGCCGACTCCGTTCGGGCTCGTCGACGTCCCGTAGACGCCGTACGTCGCTCCGCTGGAGGCCGTCGCCATGCCTTGGACGCCCCGACCACTATTGCTGTTGGACGTGAACAGACCTCCGAACGTCGTGCCGCTCGTCGCGCTCGCAAGCCCTTGGACGCCCGTCCCGAAAGTGCTGTAACTACGGAACGAACCACCGATGGTCAGGCCCGTGGTGGACATGTTCGCGCCGTAGACACCCGTCCCTTCGTCGCCGTTCGACTGGAACGTCCCTCCGACCCCGTCACCGGCGCTGGAGAGGCTTTCGCCGCGAACGCCGTCTCCGTTGGGCATGACGGATTGTCCCGTGACTCCCGTACCGGATTGCGACGCCGTATAGCCGAAGACACCGTACGTCGTGCCAGAAGGCGACGAAGCGTAGCCCGTGATTCCGATCCCGTTCGTAGCCGAAGTGACTCCCTGCACGGCGGCCACGCCCGATGTCGACACCGTGACCCGGCCCGCCAAGAGAGTTCCGGAGATGTTGGCGTGGCCCGTCTGTTGCTGTCCAGGCGTCGTCGACTGGATCCGGACGAACGCGGGCAGACTGCCTTCGACCTGGGACCGCGCTTGGCGCGCTGAGACGGCCAAGAGGCAAACGGCAAGAGCGGCTCCGGCCAGGCCGATGCCGGCGCGAGTGCGAAAGGCTTTGAAGTCCATAAGAAAGTCCTTGACGAAGTCAGTGTACGAGGGGCTGCGCAAACGCACCGCTAAGCAGGCGACGACCGATTATTGGACAGCTTTAAGGATTCCGGCACTCCGGACGACCGTCGCCAGGTAAACAAAGGCATGCCTGAACAAGACATGGATCAATTCATCACGACGGTCGGCAGCACGTTCATCTGGCACGAGCTCTACGCGCCACAGGGCCGGCCCGCGATCGACTTCTACACCGAGTGTCTGGACTTTGGGACTCAGGAAATGGACATGGGCGAAATGGGCAAGTACCACATGCTCACGAAAAACGGCCGTGGGATCGCGGGCGTCATGGCGACGTCAGAGATGCCCGACATGAAGGACGTCCCGCCGCACTGGGCGGTCTACCTTTCCGTCGACGACGTCGACGCCAGGCTTGAGAAGTGCACATCGAAAGGCGCCGAAGTCATCGTCCCGCCGTTCGACGTTCCGACCGTGGGCCGGATGTCCCTGATGAAGGATCCGTTCGGCGCTCACATCTGGCTCTTTAAGCCGGCCCCCATGTAGCCGTCCCTCGTTACGTGCGGGATCAACCCTGTCACAGGTCGGCCAGAATGGACTGTCATGCTCAGTACCGTTCTGGCCGCCTCGATTCTTGGTGCGACATCGGTCAAGACGGACCATTACATCGTGCACAAGTTCATGGTGCCGATCGGCGACGAGTCGGCAACGGTCCGGACCATTGGCGGAAAGACCGTCACGGACGTCCGGTTCCAGTTCACAGACCGCGGTAGCCCGGTCCGATTGACGGCGAAGCTCGTGGCAGGCAAGGATTCAAGCCCGAAGTCGATGGTCATCAAGGGCTCGGTCGCCCGGATGGTACCGATCGACCTGAGCGTCGACGTGACAGGCCGACAGGCCAAAGTCACCGTCGCGGGAAAAGTCCGGACCGAGCCCGTTTCAGGCAAGCCGGCTTTGGTCAGCGGCTACGCGCCCGCGACGTTTCAAGGCCGGTTGATCCGCACCTGGATTGCGGCGGGCAAGCCCGCGACCCTTCGCACCGTTCCGGCCGGAACCGTCGAAATCCGGCACAGTAAGACCGATTCGTTCGACCTGAACGGCCGCAAGGTCAAACTGGAACGTTACACCGTCAAAGGGCTGATCTGGGGCATCGAGACGGTCTGGACCGATGCAGGAGGCGGACTTGCGGCCGTGATCTGCCGCGATGCGGAGTTCGACCATTTCGAGGCCGTGGCGGACCGGTTCGAACCGCTCTTGAGCCGGTTCGCGGCCTTGGCCGGTCAGGACGCGACGGAAGAACTGGCCCGAGTTTCCAAGGGGGCGCTCGGACCTCCTGCGCCGTTAACGGCCCTTGTCGGAGGTCGCCTTTTCGACGGAACCGGCTCTGCCGTCCTCGAGGACTCGGTCATCGTCCTGAAGGGCGGTCGGATCGCCCAGATCGGGCCGCGGGCCAGCACGCCCGTACCTTCCGGGGCAAAGGTCGTGGACGCCCGGGGCAAGACCGTCCTTCCCGGCCTTTGGGACATGCACGCCCACTACGAGCAAGCCGAGTGGGGCCCCGTGTACCTGGCCGCGGGCGTGACGACGATCCGTGACTGTGGGAACGTGTTGGAGTTCATTACCGCTGTCCGCGACTCGGTCGCGTCGGGCAAAGGTATCGGTCCACGCCTCCTGCTCGCCGGCATCCTCGACGGTGACGGCCCCTATGCCTTGGGGAGGCAACGCGTCAACAGTGTCGCCGATGCTAAGGCCGTCGTCGGGCTCTATAAGTCGAAAGGCTTCGATCAGATCAAGATCTACAGCTCCCTGAAGCCCGAGCTCGTCAAAGCGGTCTGCGACGAGGCCCATAACGTCGGAATGACGGTCACTGGACACCTTCCGGACGGCGTGGGACTGCTCGACGGCATCGCGGCCGGCATGGACATGGTCAACCATGTGGGCTACCTGTCCCAATACGCCGGACGCGACCGTGACCTCGACGCCCCGAAGTTCTTGGAAGCGGTCGAAGCGATGCGAAGCCATGGGACGGTCTTCGATCCCACCCTCGCCGTCTTCGAATCCATGATGCACGACAAGACCGTCCCGGCTCTTTCGCTCGAGCCGGGGCTCGCCTTCGTCGCCCCGGCACTCAAGCCGACCTTGATGTCCGGTCGGCAAGGGGGCGAAGCTTCCGATGCCCGGAACTTCGAGTCGCTCTGCAAGGTCGTCGGCCGGGCCTACAAGGCTGGCGTCAAAGTCGTTGCCGGAACAGACCAGACGGTACCGGGCCACAGCCTTCACCGTGAACTCGAGCTCTACGTCAAGGGCGGACTGACGCCTACAGAGGCCCTTCTCACGGCGACCAGGATCCCGGCCGAAGTCATGGGTCGGCTCAAGGACAGTGGCACCGTCGAAGTCGGAAAGCGGGCCGACCTTGTCATCGTCGACGGGAACCCGGTCCAGTCCATCCATGACATCCGAAACGTTCGCACGGTCGTGGCGGCGGGCCGCGTCTACGATCCGGCACGACTTTGGAGACTTGCGGGCTTTGCGCCGCCCCGGTTCCGCCGGTCCGAAGGTTGACAAGGCGGTTCTCACGGCCCACCGGCCGCTCGAAACGAAAAGCGAGCCTATAATGGTCCGACCGGTGCCGCTCTGATCGGAACCGGGGTGAGGCGGGATGGAGGAGTCCATGGACGTACAAGCGCCGGTCGAGGCCGAAGCCCGGCGTGCTGTCGCAAAAGGCGGCACCGTCGTCGCCGTCGTGCTTCTCGCCGTGACTACGGCCCTCTTTGCGCCTCTCGTACCCAGGCCGCTCGACGGCGACCCCGCGCTATACGCCTATGTCGGCGACCGGCTTTTGCACGGTGACGGCCTCTATAAGGACGTCTGGGACGTCAAACCTCCCGGCTTTCCGTTCCTCTATTCAGCCGCGTTCGCCGTGTTCGGCCGCCACATGTGGGCGCCTGCGCTGTTGGACGCCCTTTTCGCGTTCGCTACGGCCGCAGGTGTCTTCGTCCTAACGTCCCGGTACGCGGGCCGACCGGGTTCCTGGTGCGCGGCCCTGTTCGCCCTCGTGGCCTATTGGGGAGTGGCGGTCTCCGGCCTGGGTCTCCAGGCCGAGGGTTTCGCCGCACCGTTCTTGATCTGGGCTTTCGTTTTGAGGGGTGCAGACCGGACAGGATGGGCCGTGAACCTCCTTTCCGGAGCCCTGTTAGCCTATGCCGTCATGGTCAAGACCCCCCTCGCCGTATTCGCGATACCGTGGACGTTCCTGGGTGCGGGCAAAGGTCGGAACGGGCCAGCCCTCGTCGGTGCGGCCGCAGTCTTCGGGGCCGTTCTCGTCTACCTGAAGGCGCACCATGCCGTCTCCGAAGCCGCTTACACCCTTTTCGAATTCGCAGGCAGTTTTGTCGCACAGCGGACGAAGCCGCCGTTCGATCCGTTGGCGTGGCTCGCGGCGATGGCGGGCGGTCTGTGGCTCGTCATCATCGCCAATTGGGCGGGCGTCGTCGTCGCGTTCAAGGAGAGGTCGCTCAAGCCGGTGGCGTGGGCCGTCCTCGCCGCACTCGCATTGACCGTCTATCAAGGCGCGTATTGGAGCTACCACTGGTATCTCGTCAACGTCTTCGCCGCAGTCGGCGTCGGCGTCGGGTTCGAAAGACTGACCGCCGCCACGAAGAAGCCTGCGGCTCTGGTCGGAGGGCTGGCCGCCGTCATTCTCGTCGCCTTGAACGTCTCCACGTTCCTGAAACCAGGCGAAGAGCAGGGCCGTGAGCCGTCGCTCGTCGGGCAATGGGCCCGGATCGGTACCCTCGTCGCGACCCGGGACTGGGACGCCTATGCGGCGAAGTTCTTGACCTCTTACGGCGACCCTCCACTGACGCAGGCCGACATGGGCGCCCTTGCCAAAAGGATCGCGAAGCAGACGTCGGCGTCCGACACCGTCTGGACGACCCAAATGCCCCCGACCTTGAGCTTCCTAGCAGAACGGCGCGAGCCCGTCCGGTTCATCTATCCCGACGGCCTTGAGGTCCAGGCCCCTCGGCGCACCGTCTGGACTCGGGAATTCATCGAAGACATCGTACGGAAGCGTCCCGCAGTCATCGTCGTGGCGCGGGTGTGGCGTATGCCGTTCCAAAAACCGATCGACGGCATCGTCCGCATCCAGCGCACCCCCGTCCTTGGCGAGTTCTTCGCGCAGAACTATGAGCTCGAGACATCGGTCAAGGGCGCGCTCGACGTCTACCGCCTGAAACGGCCTTAAGCTAAGGGGGGCTTAGGGCGCGATCATCCAGACGGCTTTGTCCGCTTCGTGGCACCAAAGGGCGACCGCCGTCGCCCCCACCGCCCGCACCCGGTAACGGGCCTTCACCGCCGACCCGGCCCCGACGTACCGTGACAACGTTCCCGTGCCGACCACGTCCTGCTCACCGTAGACCGTATTGATCGGTGCGACCGAGACGTCGGTCGGGTCGAACACGCCCGCCTGCTGGTCGAAGAGCTCGAGCGTCTGCTGGAACTGACCGCCGTTGACCGTGTGTGCGCGCAGGCGGAAGACGAATTCCGTCGGATTGGCGATCGGCGACGTGCCGCTCACTTCGACGTTCACCGGTGCCGCGCTTTGGTTCGGCACGACGAACTTGCAGACTTTGAACGCGTTCCCATCGCTCGCCAGAAGGCTCGTCAACGAACCTGCCGTGAGCTTGCCGAGTTTGACCGCGACCGAGCCAGGAGCCGCCCGCTGGAACACCTTCGTCTCGGTGACGGTGTGGTTGATCCCGACGAAGTCGCCGACCGACGTCGTCCTGTACTCCAGGTCGATCCTGTCGCCCGTGTCGAGCAAGTGCCCGGTCAAGGCGGCGGCGCCGCCCGATCCGGCCGAGAAGTCCATCGGGACCGCGCGTGAGTACGCGTCGCCCGAGGCGATGCTTCCGGTCGAGACCTGGACGCCACGGACGAAGAGGAACCAGTCGTTCGAACGGCCGATGTCGCGGCCCATCCACGTGTTGCCGGCCATATTGACCCTGGCCGGACGGGGCGCTGTGAACCTCGATTTGCCGTGGGTCGTTCCGACGCCGTTGGTCGGGTCCCAGGAGTGGCAGACGATGTCTCCGGCGACGAAATCGTGGGCAAAAGTTTCGGACCCGTTGCTGCGAAAATAGAACGGCAGGCGGTTGTTACCGTCCTCGGACTTCGCCCATCCGGGCTGGGCAATGGCCCAGCCCCCCAGGTTCCGCTGCCACCAGTCGACGTGCGGGAGAAGGTTCTCGCCCTCAGTGAACGACCAGACGCCGTTCGGGTTGCTGCCTTCGTTCCAGTCGGCCTTCAAGTCGTAGACGTCGGCCATCGCCGTGCACCCCGCCACGGCCGCCAGGCACGTCAGGGCGCTCCGAAATCGTCGCATCGGCTTCACGCCGTTATGGTACAGGCGGTTTGCGCCGAAGAGGCCAAGGACGGGCCTGACATTTGCGACAGGTTTTTGTCCGGCAGGGGGGCGAGGGCAAGGGTCGGAACCCGCGACCTGTCTCGGAGGAGCTTGTCCGACCACGTCCCGGTCCGGGCCTGGCCCCCCGAACCGACCCGTACGTCCGGACCAGCCGAACCCAAGGCCTCCGATCGTCCTGGCATCCTTGCCGGCTGGCACGAATCGCGACTTACAGGCGTATAATAGTGACAGGCGGTGTCCGCACCGCCGATTCCGAGGCCTAATGCGCCGCCTGTGGGCGCTACGGGGGACCCAGACCTGGGGTGAATGCCGAGCGATCGGCAAGGGTGGTTCTTGGCCCTAACCCGTCAGCTAACCTCGTCGGCCGATGCAAGAACCGGGCTTGTCCCGGAGGAGGAGTCGAGTGATTTGCGCATTGGACATCGACCGTAGAGACCGCCCCACGGGCGTCGTCGAAGCGTGTCGTGCCGGTGCGTCGAACCCCTTGGCACTGACGACCACCCGGGCCCTTTCGGGGGCGCGGTTCAGTGTCCATGAACCTCCAGAACGCCTGACCGGCGGCCAAGGCCCTCTGTCACCACTGGGGCCGGAAGCGGACCGGCGGCCATAACCGAAAATCTCGCTCCTTCATGGCGGCGCCCTTCGAAGCTGAAGGGGGCCGCCCTTGTTTTCGGCCCGCCGCCATAATCGGGCCTTGCGCCACAAGCCGCTGCTCGCCGTCTTCTTCACGGTCATGTTCGACATGCTCTCGTTCGGAACGGTCATCCCGGACGTGCAGCTCCGGGCCGAGTCGCTCGGTGCCCGTGGCGTCCTCGCCGGATTGGTGCTCGCGACCTTCAGCGTCGCTCAGCTCGTGTTCGCGCCCCTGTTGGGCCGATGGAGCGACATTGCGGGCCGCCGGAGGGTCTTGATCGTGACCTGCTCCCTGGCGGCCGTCTCGTCGGTGGTGTACGGATTCGCCCACAGCCTGCCGACGATGTTCGTCTCCCGCGCATTGCTCGGCGTTGCGGGGGCCAACCTCGGCGTCGCCTACGCCTATGTCAGCGACGTGACGAAGCCTGAAGAGCGGGCGGGCGCGATGGGGCGTCTCGGCATGGCGTTCGGAATCGGTTTCATGATCGGCCCGCCTCTCGGCTCGCTGATGATCCGGCTCGGTCACGGCGACCCGTTGTTGTTGGGCCTGACGTCGGCCGCGTTCGCCGTCGTCAACCTGCTGTTCGTCTCGTTCTTCCTCGAGGACGCGCCCCCGAAAGACTCCGAGCCGGAAGCATTCCACGGCAAAGGACCGGTCGGAAAGCTCCTCATGGCGTTACAGACGCCCGGATTGGGTTTCCTGCTCGTGTTGTTCCTTTTGGCGAACTTCGCGTTCTCGAACCTCGAGAGCACGTACTTCCGTCTGGCCCATGACGTGTTCCACATCGACCAACTCCAGACTTCTGGCGTCCTTGTCCTTGTGGGTGCGACGGCAGCGGTGTTCCAAGGCGCTTTCATCCCTCGACTGGTACGACGTTACGGAGAAGTGAACTTGATGCGGATCGGCTATCTCGTCCAAGCCCCGGCACTGGCCGTCGTCCCCTTCGCCCCGGTCTGGATCCCGCAGTTGCTCGGTGCCATGGGTCTCGGCATCGGCTCCGGACTGTCCGGCCCGAACCTGAGCAGCTTGATTTCCAGGGCTGCGCCCGCCGCGATCGTGGGCGGCATCTTCGGCGTGACCCAATCGCTCGGCGCGGTCGCCCGGATCTCGGGCCCGATCGTCGGCAACGCGCTTTACGAAACCGCGCCGTGGCTGCCCTACGCGTTCGCCGGTGGGGCCATGCTCGCACCGGTCGTCATGTCCCGCCTTGTCCGCCAACCGGAAGCCGCCGCACCTCGGGCGGTATCCTGAACGAGAATGCCGCACTGCCGACCGTTGCGTGAGGTTCCGATTGCCCGGTAATCGCCGGGACGGCTTCGCGCTGTCGGTCGGCGGTCTTGTGTTCTTGGCCGGCCTCGCCCTGATCGGAGCGACGTTCTGGCAGGCGTACGACCTGTTCACTAAGGCGCCACAGATCAATCTCGGCATCGCTCCAGGCAAGCCGATCGACTTTAACGTCGTCGGGCTGAACTTCGTCCGGTTGATCGTCAAGATCCTGCTCTTGGTCGTGATGGCCGTCATCGGTTCGCTGTTCGCGACGAAGGGTGTGAAGATGTACTCCTCGGCCCCCGAGTCCTTTTCGAAGCCCGATCGGTCGGAGCAAGGCCCGGAGGAGGGCCGCCCTACCGCGACGGCGAAGGATGTATAATCCGTGATCCCAGTCGGGATGTGGCTCAGCTTGGTAGAGCGCCTCGTTCGGGACGAGGAGGTCGGAGGTTCGAATCCTCTCATCCCGACCAGACTTCCCGGCCCGTCCGCCAGGACGGAACGTTTCTAAGGAACACCTTCCGCGGTCGTGTACGTCCCGCCCTACTTCCCTGAACCGATCACGGTGTCCGGCAACGTCGCGGACGCGAGGTACCGCGAGCGGGTGCGCTTCTTGCGCACGGTCGTCGGACGGCACTTTCTCTCCGTCGCGGTGGTCGCCGCGTTCGGGCTCTGGCGGCCGTTCGAAGGCACGACGACGTTCTGGGCCTTCGCTTTCGCTGCCGGCCTGGTCGCGCTGACCTTTGTCCGGCGCACCGCCTCCGGATCTCGGTGGGACGGTGCGGTCAGCCTGGCCGTGTTGCTCCCTGTCCTTGCTTTTGCGGGTCTGTGGTTGCGGGGCTTGGACGACAACGAGTTCCCTGTGTTCTCGTTTGCGGTGGTCTCGTCGGCGCTCGGGGCCTATTCCCTGTTCTGCGGACAAGACTTTAGTTACACGGGCCAGTTCGTCCTTTGCAACGTGGCGTCGGCGTTGTTCTGCGTCTCGATGACCCTGGCCGGTCGGGTGCCGGGTTGGAACGCGGCCGCGGGATGGGCGGTCGGCGCGCTCTACACCTTCTATTACACGTACGACCTCTCGATGATCGTGAAGCGGCGACGTCCCGACGAAGCGTGGGCGGCGGTGGCGGACCTCTACCGCGACCTGATCAATTTTTCGACCTATCCGGTGAGGGTGTTCCTGCACTGGCGGAGGTTCAGTAACATCTAGTCCCCCGGTCGTGCGAATTCTTTCGGGGTTTGAAGCGTCATAATGGGGCGCGAGGCACCAACGGAAGCATGCGAACCCGGATAGTCCCGACCCTCCTTTTTGCCGGAACCCTGTCGACGACGGCGTTCGCCGGCATCACCCTCTCTCCCAACGTCAAAGACGGGGACAAGATTTCCGGCGAGTACACGTTCCGGATCGGCGTCACGTCGGACAGCCTCGTCACGAGTGTCGAGTTCTATGTCGGCAAAGACCTCAGGGACACCGACGAAAGCACCCCGTACGAGTTCACCGTCGACACGTTGACCGAACCGCAAGGCGAGTTCGAAGTGACTTTCGCCGCGTTCAACAAGGCGGGAGAGTCGGTCAAGCGGACCGTCAAAGTCACGATCGACAACGGCTTGAACGCGGGCATCGGCGCGCACTTGGACAAGGCCCGCGACGCTGTCGCCCAAGGCAACTGGGACGAAGCGATCGCCGCAGCCAAGGTCGCCTTGAAGATCGATGCGAACAGCAACCCGGCCCGACTGTTGATGGCCCGGGCGAACGTTGGCAAGGGCGTTTTCGACATGGCCGAGAAGTACGTCGGTGACGTGCTCGCCTCGTCGCCGAACGACGCCGAGGCCCTCAGCGTCGCGTCGACCGTCTACCTGCGTAAAGCGTTCGCCACTGCCGCGGCCGGTGGCGACCAGATGTCGGCGGCGACCGCGATGAACGACGCGTTGTTGAAGGCTACGACCTACCGCCGGGCGGCACTGGACCATGTGGTCGATTCGATCGGCACGATCGACGACTCGAACCGGATGGCCAAGATGGACGCGTTGATCGGTGCGGGCGCCTACTCGAGGGTCATCAGCGAACTCGATCCGATCTTCAAGAAGGACTTCCGGAACAACGATGTCGCGAACCGATTGATCTATTCCCAGATCCGTGCGGGCCGCTTCTCACAGGCCGTGCAGGCGATCGAAAACGTCAAAAAGTACGGTTCGGCCGACGGATACGGCTACGCGCTCCGATCATGCCTCAAGGCGTATTTCGGCGAGACCGCCGAGGCCCTTGATGCCGAGAAGGAAGCGATCTTGGACGATCCGACCGGTCTCGGCGTCAAGACGGCTCAGGCGTATCTCGCCCTCCGTCGCGCCGACACGAAGACCGCCGCCAATATCCTGACCTCTCTCGCCAACGCCGAGGGGCAGGATCCCGTCATCAACTACGACATTTGCGCCCTCGCCTTCATGGCTTCGGACTTCGACCAGTCTCGGACTCGGTTCGAGACCGCCTTGCTCGCCGAACCTGCGGCTTACGACGTCCTCGTCGAAAGGGCCAACCAAGCGGTCTACTTCTCCCTTCGCACCGACATGGAGAAGGATCCGGACTATGCCAAGCGGCAACGGCTGTTGGCCAAGGGGTACCTCGACGCGGCCCTGGGCGGTAAGCCCGGTTCGTTCGAAGCCCTGACCGGCCTCTCGATCGTGGCGCTCATGGACGGCCGGAGCGCAGACGCGATCAAGATGGGTCGCGCGGCCGTCGCTGCGGGCCCGGACTACGCGCCGGCCCACTGGGCTTACGCGGCCGCCTTGTTCACTCAGACGGGAGAGACCGCCCGCGACCTCGCCAAAGAGGAAGTGAAGAAGGCCGAAACGCTCGATCCGAACAACCTCGAAGGTAAATCCTATCCGAACGCCAGGACGGCTTGGGAGTACTTCTTCGGCAAGGGCCGCATCCCGTGGCTGATCGCTCCAGGTAAGTGACGCGCTAAGAGCCGTGTCCGTCCGACGATCGGGCGGACACGACCGCGTCCACAAAGTTCCTCACGATCTGGATCCCGTTTTCCGTCATCACGGACTCGGGGTGGAACTGGACGCCCTCGATCGGCAAGGTCTCGTGCCGGACGCCCATGATCTCGTCGTCGTCGAGCGATCGGGCTGTCACGATGAAGCCGGTCGGCACCGCACCGTTCAAGATGGAGAGCGAATGGTATCGGACGGCCGTCATCGGGTTCGGGAGACCTGAGAACAATCCTCGTCCGTCGTGTTCGACCAAGCTGGTTTTCCCGTGCCGGATGGTCCTCGCCCGGTCGACCGTTCCGCCCCCCACCGTCCCGATCGCTTGGTGCCCGAGGCAGACGCCGAAGAGCGGAAGGCCGTAGACGGCCGTGCCTGGAGAGAGCGCGGACTTTGCGATGTCGAGGCACACTCCAGAGTCGGTCGGCCGACACGGTCCAGGGGAAAGCAGGATGCCGTCCGGACTTAGCGCGGCGACTCCTTCGAGGTCCGTTTCGTCGTTCCGCCGGACGGTGCACTCCGCTCCGCACTGCCCCAAGTACTGAACCAGGTTGTAAGTGAAGCTGTCGTAGTTGTCGATGACGACGATGCGGGGCACACAAGATTGTAGTCGCTTGAGGCGCCGGAGCCCGGTCGACGGGTGCTGGGACCTGCGCGTCCCTTAACGTTCGGGGTCGAAACTGGCTTGAGCCGCCCGTCAGAGGCCGGCAAGAGGAAGAGTGAAGCTCGATGGGCGGGACAGTGCTCCCGCTCTCTTTTTCAGCAGTATTTGATCTGGCGCTGGGCGTTCTCGTGATCGGGATTGCGCCGTAAGATCTCGTGGAACTCGGCGCAGGCTTCGTCCGAGTACCCCAGCATGTTATAAGTCATGGCTAGGTCGTTGCGGACTTCGAGTTCGTCGGGAAACTCGTTCACGATCTTCTTCAGCCCGTCGAGAGAACCGTCGAAATCCCCCTGAAACCCTTGGATCAGAGCCACTTGCCATCGGGCCCGCCAGAATTCCGGATCGGTCGCCAGCACCTGCTGGAACCACATGAGGGCTTCCCCATAGCGGCCCTCACAGCGCAACCCGAACCCCCGGTCATATTGTTCTTGGACGCTCATGAACCTTTCGAGTGAAGAGAGCGTCATCATACCGCATCGGTGTGATCACGCCGTACCTGGTTCGAGTCTCGGCGGCGCCGGTTGAGTCGGCCGTTCGACCGCGTCCTCCGTGCCCATGTCCTCCGTCGGTTCGGCCTTTTCAGCTGCGGGCGGCATCGGTCGCCCTTCCATGATCGACATGAACTCTTCGCGGCTGAGGGTCTCGCGGTCGAGAAGGGCTTCGACCACCGTGTCCATCTTTTCCCGGTTCTGGGTCAGGATTTCCGTGGCCCTTTGGCGGCAAGTATCGACGATGTGGCGGACTTCTTCATCGATCAGCCGCGCCACCTCTTCGGAATAATCGCGGTCTTCAGCATAGTCACGGCCGAGGAACGGGTTCCGCGACCGGCGTCCGACCGCCAACGTCCCGAGTTTGTCGCTCATGCCGAATTCACAGACCATGGCGCGCGCGATCCTGGTGACCCGCTCGAGGTCTCCACTCGCTCCCGTCCACCGTTCACCGAACACGAGTTCTTCGGCCACGAGGCCGCCAAGCGCCATCGCGATATCGTCGAACAGTTCCGATCGGCTGACGCTGTACTTTTCGATCTCCGGCAGGGACCACGTGATGCCGAGGGCCATGCCGCGAGGCAAGATCGTGACCTTATGGATCGGGTCGCAGTGCTCGAGCAGTTCGCCGACGATCGCGTGCCCTGCTTCGTGGTAAGCGGTGAGTTCCCGGTCCTTCTGGATCATGCGGCGGCTCTTTCGCGCCGGGCCGACCATGACGCGGTCGAGGGATTCTTCGATGTCGCCCATCGAGACCTTCGTCCGGTTGCGCCGGGCTGCGAGAAGCGCGGCTTCGTTCAAAGCGTTCGCGAGGTCCGCTCCCGTAAAGCCAGGCGTCCGTTTGGCGATGATCGCGAGGTCGACCTCGTTGTCCAGCGGCTTGCCCTTCGCGTGGATCTTCAGGATCATTTCCCGTCCTCCCGCGTCCGGGGCGTCGACGACGATCTGCCTGTCGAACCGGCCCGGCCGCAACAGGGCGGGGTCCAGGACGTCGGGCCTGTTGGTGGCCGCGATCAGGATGACGCCCGAGTTCGGGTCAAAGCCGTCCATCTCGACGAGCAGTTGGTTCAACGTCTGCTCCCTTTCGTCATGGCCGCCTCCCAAGCCGGCGCCGCGCTGACGTCCGACCGCGTCGATCTCGTCGACGAAGATCAGGCACGGCCGGTGGGCTTTCGCCGTTTCGAAAAGGTCTCGGACGCGGGCCGCACCGACGCCGACGAACATCTCGACGAAGTCCGAGCCGCTGATATGGAAGAAGGGGACTCCCGCTTCGCCCGCAATGGCCCGCGCCAAGTGGGTCTTACCGACGCCGGGAGGGCCTGTCAGAAGGATGCCCTTCGGAATCTTGGCCCCGAGGGCGACATATTTCTTCGTGTTGCGCAGGAAGTCGACGATTTCGAAGAGTTCGGCCTTCGCTTCGTCGATGCCCGCCACGTCCTCGAACGTGACTTTGGGGCCGTGTTCGCCTGCCCGTCGGGCCCGGCTCCGGCCGAAGTTCATGGCCTGGTTGCCGCTCGCTTGCGAGGCCCTCATGATGAAGAACCAGATCGCCGCGAGCATGATGATCGGCATCAAGATGTAACTGAGGATCGTGAGCGCGACCTGGCCGCCGGCTCCGGATTCGATCTTGACCTTGATGCCCTTTTCGCGCCACGTAGACTGAAGCTGGCCGGCGTTCTGCGAGTTCGGGTCTCCGAACCCTTCGACGATGAACCGGCTCCCGTCGGTGAACTTGCCCGTCAGGTCGAGCTGCTGCCACGTCACTTCTTCGACCCGCTGGTTGTTCACTTCCTTGGTGAACCGGACGGAGTCGAGCTTCTCGGGCGCCGGTCCGGCCAACGGCCACTTTCCGGACCCGCCGAACATGTTCGCCCCGAAGATCAGGAGCAGAACGACGGCGGCGGCGACGACGAGGATGGTCGAACTAGGTCTCTTCAAGCTATCTCCACCGGCAACAGCGGCCTTCTGGTGTACCTACGTCCCACGGCTTCAGAGCGTTCCGTCGCCGAACCTGGGTCTAGGACGGAAACGGAGCCAAACGGAACAAAAGGCCTTGTCGTGAATTCTCGGTTATTTTGACCCTTTCTGCAAGGGCGAGACCAGGCACCCATACGGGCCCCGCCATGTCGCACACGATCGGAAGCCTTGAGCGGGCGGCCTGCGTCAAGCGGGATTCCTGGAACAGGTCGCTCAGTTTCTTCGACCCGGACATCCCCAAAGGCACGATCGAGTCGCCCGGAGTCGCGGCCCTCAAGTGGACGCCGGCGACCAAAGCGTCGGCATCGACGACGGCTTCGAGCGCGCCGCGGGGCCGTACGAAGCCTTCTGTCGGCGCGACGACGGATTCGAGCGCCCACCCGAAGTAATCGCTTTCCAACCGACCGGGGACCGTCAACAGCTCCCGGTGTGGCCCGTCCGGAGCCAGGTTGCGGGCGTGAAGCACACCCTCGGACCACTCGATCGCCGCTTCCCCCCCTTCCAGGGTCCAGGAGCCGGTGGTGGACTCCAAGGACGACATCAGGCGCAAGGTCGCGTCGTGGTCGAGGCCAGGGCCGAAGAAACCTGCGAGCAGTCGTAACGCCCGGACCGACGCCACCCGCGGGGCCGCCAAGACTTTCGGAAGGTCGAACGCGGCCTCGCAGTCCTTGGTCAAGAACCACAATCGGCCGTTCAATCGGACTTCGGCCGACTCCAAGACCCCCGCAGCGATGCCGTTCAGGAACGCCGTTTCCTCCGCCGCGATCGCCGCGAGCCGGACGATCGATCGGGCGGCTCCGGGGTGGGCCGCTTCGAGACCTGGGACGACCTCGGCCCGGATCCGGGAGCGGGCGTTCGCGAGATCGTCGTTCGCAGGATCGTCGTGGAACCACAGGTCGAGCTCCGTACAGTAGCGGCGGGTCTCTTCGCGGCGGAAGTCGAGGAGAGGCCTCACGAGGCCTTCGGACTTCGCGGGAATGCCAGAAAGGCCGTCTAGACCCGTACCTCGGGCCAAATGGAAGAGGACGGTCTCGATCTGGTCGTCCATCGTGTGGGCCGTCGCGACCACGTCACAGGACGCGGCCGCTTTCGCCGATGCGAACCAGGAGTACCGGGCTTTGCGACCGGCTTCTTCCAATCCGATTTTAAAGTCGCGGGCGATCGCAGGCACGTCCGCCGTCCCCCCGACGAACTCGACCCCGAGGCTGTCAGCGAACGCGGCGCAACGCTCGGCTTCGGCTCCGGCTTCGGGCCGTTGAAGGTGGTTCAGGTGGGCGGCGACCACGTCGATTCCGCAACCGTGCAACAAATGGAGCAAGCACGTCGAGTCGGCTCCGCCCGAGTAGCCTAAAAGGACTCTTGCGCCGGCCGGGATCAGCCCGGTAGATTGGAGGCTCGCCCGGAACTCGCTCAGCACTGCGGAAGGGTACCGCCTGAGCCCCGGAAGGGCGTGACGACTATGGACGCTTCAAGTCTTAGCCAAGGTGGACGCGAAGGAAGAGCGGGCTAGGACGCCCGGCCCTCGCTTCCGCCAGAAAGGAACGGTGGATCACGATGGCGAGGAGACCGGACAACACGAAGAGCGGGAACCTGGCGGAACGGCTGCGAGCGCTGGTCGCGTCGAACGACACGAGGTTCATCCAGGAAGAACTCGCGACCGAACGCGTCGAGGACATCGCGTCCGCGTTGGGCCGCCTTCCTCTTGAGGAGGGGCTCGAAATCCTGTCGCACCTTGAAGAGCTCCAGGCCGCGAACGTCATGGTCGAACTACCGACCGAGACGGCACGCCGGTTCGCGTCGGAACTTCCCGATCCGATCCTGGCCGCTTATCTTGACGTCCTTCCGATGGACGACGCGATCGATCTCCAAGAGGAGCTCGACCCTGAGCGGTTCGAAGCGCTCCTTCAGGTCATTCCTGACGAGGACGCCAAAGAGATCCGCCGCCTGATGCGCTATCCGAGGGGGTCCGTCGGCCGGATCATGACCGAGCGCTTCTTCGAAGTGCGTCCGGACACCACGATGTGGCAGCTCCTCGCCGATCTTCGAACGGCACCGCTCGAGAAGTACGAGACCGTCAACGACGTCTACGTCCTCGACGAAGAGGGGTTCCTCCAGGGCGTGTTCAGCCTTCGAAAGGCGTTGAGGGCCGACCCAGCGACCGAGGCCTCGGAGATCATGAAGCGGGACATGGTCGTCTCGCACGCAGATGAACCGGACGAAGACGCCGCGCGGCGCATGGCCAAGTACGGGTTCTACGGTCTCCCGGTCCTGAACGAGCGGGGCCGGATGATGGGGCTGTTCACGGGTGACGACGCCCAGACGATCCTTCGCGAGGCCGACACGAAGGACGTGCTCGCCCTTGGTGCCGTTTCGGGTACCGCCGAGTCCTACGTCTCGCTCGACGTCTGGCAGTTGTTCAGAAGGCGGTTCCCCTGGCTCCTTGGTCTGTTCGTCGCGGAGTCCTTGACGGGCCAGGTCATGCGCCACTACGGTCGCGGCGAAGACCTCAATTTGGCCCCGCTGACGTTTTTCATCCCGTTGATCATCGGCGCGGGTGGAAACAGCGGGTCCCAGGTCACGACGACCATCACCCGCGCTTTGGCGATCGGCGAGATCAATCCGAAGGACTGGTTCCTGGTGTTCCGGCGCGAAATGGCGACGGCGCTTCTCATCGGAGCCGCGCTCGGGGTCGCTGGGTATTTCCGGGCGAGTCTGCCTTTCCCGCTCGGATGGTCGAGCGGGGCGACGCTCTCGATGGTCGTCGCGACGTCGTTGCCCGTCATCGTGCTTTGGGCCGCGACCGTCGGATCGGTGCTCCCCTTGCTCGCCAAGGCCGTCCGGCTCGACCCGGCCGTCATGAGCGCGCCCTTCATCTCGACGTTCGTGGACGCGACGGGCCTGATCATCTACTTCGAGATCGCCCTTGGCTTCTTTAAGACCCACTTACAATAGGCACGGTCTGCCCGTAGGATTGCCGGGACCGGACGAACCGCACTGAACCGACCGGCGCGGAGCGGCGTCAAATTTCGTGTCGCCGGCCAAAAATTGCGGAACAATCCCGTATCATGGTCGAGTTTCCCGTGGTGTGGGGCTCCGCACCCGTCGCGGACGAACCGACGCTTTCAAGAAGACATGTTGACGATCAAGACCCTTCGTAACCTGGCGATCGCTGCAACCGCCCTGGCGCCGTCTGCAGCCGTCGTCGCTCAGACGCCTCAATCCATGGCTCCTGCGGACCGCGACCTGGTCCTGCGCGACATGGAGAAGTACATCACCCAGAACGCCTATGTTCCGGGAGTGGACTTCACGAAATGGCCTGCCCTCGTCGCCAAACACAAAGGCGAGATCGATAAGGCCGACGACCAGATCAAGTTCACCAAGGTCATGAACGAGGCGTTGGAGGAGTTCGGCTTCAGCCACATCGTCCTCTTCTCGCCGCAACTGGCGGAAGCCCGGACGAACCGGAAAATGGTCGGACTCGGCATCCGGATCCAGCCTGAAGAGAAGGGCCTTCGGATCGTCATGATCTTCCCGGGAACGCCCGCCTTCGAAGCCGGCATGCACGAGGGCGACCTCATCATCGAGCGCGACGGCAAGCCCGTCAAGACGACGAACGACCTCGCGGGCGAAGAAGGCTCCAAGGTCAAGGTGACGGTCGACCGCAGCGGCTCCCGCAAGGACTTCGACATCACCCGCCGCGCGTTCTCGACCGACGTCCCCGAGACGATCAAATGGATCGATAAGGAAACGGCGATGGTGACGGTCCCGACGTTCGACCTCGGCTACAAGAAGTCGCGCGTGACCGACATCATGAACGAGGCGATGACGGCGAAGAACCTCATCCTCGACCTTCGCAGCAACGGCGGCGGCCAGGTCATCAACCTGCTCCATCTCTCGAGCTTCTTTATGGAAACGAACGTCCCGCTGGGCACGTTCGTGAACCGGAGCATGGCCAACGCCTTCGCGAAGGAAACGGGCAAGCCTGGCACCGACGCGCTCGAGGTGGCCAAGTGGTCCAAGAGCAAGCTCTATCCGAGTTTCGCGCGTTCCGAGCATTTCGAGGGCAAGATCGTCGTCCTCGTCAACGGCGGGACGGGGAGCGCGAGCGAAATGATGGCCGCGGCTCTCAAAGAGCAGAAGGGCGCCAAGATCGTCGGTTCGAAGTCGGCCGGTGCCGTGCTCGCGTCGCTGATGACGCCGATCGCCC
Source organism: Armatimonadota bacterium (assembly GCA_018268395.1). Taxonomy (NCBI): domain Bacteria; kingdom Bacillati; phylum Armatimonadota; species Armatimonadota bacterium. Next base: position 319,759 of record JAFDWQ010000001.1, read on the forward strand.
AACGGTTCGTGCTGCAGTACCCGGTCATGGACTACGTCACCGTCAAGGGTCACAGGCTGGAAGGCAACGGGCTCGTCCCGGACGTTTCCGCCCCCGCGGCCCAATTCGGAAAGGAAGACGAAGCGGTCAAGCTCTCGCTCAAAGTCTTCACGTCGACGGACTGAATCCCCGTTGGCTCGACGAAAACGTAGGCCGCTCCACCCTTCGGGATGGAGCGGCCTCTTCATTGGCCCGGGAACCTTAAGCGATGAGCTTGCGGAACTGGTGTTTGCCGACTTTCAAGACCTTCCCGGCTAGTGCGTCGACCGCCAATTTCGCAAAGGGGTCTTCGACTTTCTCGCCGTCCAGGCTGACGCCGCCCTGCTTGATGATGTCCCGCGCGTTGCCGTTGCTCTTGGCCATCCCGAGCGCGGCGATGAGGGCGGCCAGCGGGACGTGGCCGTCCTGCACGAGGTCTGTCGGGACCTGGGCTTCCTCGGCCTCGACGGGCTGCTGCCGCTGGCTGAACGTCTCCCTGAAATAGGCGTCGGCGGCGTCGGCCGCTTCGGCGGAATGATAGAGGGAGACGATCTCCTTGGCCAGACGTTTTTTCGCCTCGTAGGGGTTGTCTGAAACGGCGGAACGGACCTCGTCCATCGGGACGTCGGTGCAGAGCTCGAACCAGTTGACGAGGAGTTCGTCGGGGATCGACATCGTCTTTCCGTACATGTCGTCCGGCGTGTCGATGACGCTGATGTAGTTGCCGAGCGACTGCGACATCTTCTCTTTGCCGTCGGTGCCGATCAGGAGCGGGCACAACATGACGACCTGGCTCTCTTGGCCAAAGTCGGCCTGTAGGTCGCGACCGACGAGGTTGTTGAACTTTTGGTCGTTGCCGCCGAGTTCGACGTCCGACCGGACCATGACCGAGTCGTAGCCTTGGCAGAGCGGGTACAGGATCTCGTGCATCGAGATCGGCCGGTGCTCGTTCCAACGTTTCGTAAAGTCGTCGCGCTCCATGATCCGGGCGACCGTGTACTTGCTGCAGAGCTTGATCACGTCGGCGAAGCCCATCGTCCCGAGCCAGTCGGCGTTGTACGTGATCTCCGTCTTGTCCGGGTCGAGGATCTTGTAGACCTGTTCGCTCACTGCGGCGACGTTGCGCTGGACGTCTTCGCGGGTGAGTTGCGGGCGGGTCTTGCTCTTGCCGCTGGGATCGCCGATCTGGGCGGTGAAGTCTCCGATGATCAAGACGGCGGTGTGCCCGAGCCGTTGAAAGTCGCGGAGCTTGCGGAGGACGACCGCCCATCCGAGGGTCACGTGGGCGACGGTCGGGTCGACGCCGAGCTTGACGCGCAAGGGCTTTCCCGACTCCAGCTTCTTACGCAGGTCGGCTTCGCTGATGATCTCGCACGTACCCCGGCGCAGCAGGGCGAGTTGCTCGTCCACGGTCATGGGAAGGTCGATTATAGCGTTTGGGACCGGTGGAACCGGAGTCCGACCGTAGGGTCGGCAAACGTCCGCCTGACAGGTCCGGTCGAACGGCGTCCCTGTGCACCGGACCGGTCGCTGAGGTACAATGAACCCCTTCGCGCGGGTGGCGAAATTGGTAGACGCACTACCTTGAGGTGGTAGCGCCCACAAGGCATGAAGGTTCGAGTCCTTTCCCGCGCACCATGATTCTTCGTAGGTTCAATTGAACCCGCCTCTTGGGCCCTTGTAGCCCACTCTTCTGGGCTACAACAGGTAGATATCCGTTGCGATCGCGGCCCTTTGTGGCTGAGAAAAAGTCCGTAAAATCGCAGGCATGAGGCCCATCTGCGTCGCGTCCCGCTTCCATCCAGTTGGGCAGGGGCTTTTCTATTCCGCTCACTTTTGTAGCGGGACAGACCGCCGATTCACATACGTGTTCGACTGCGGCACTCTTTCGAAGCAAGCCTGGCTCGCGCGCGAAATCAAGGGGCTAGGGGTTCCTCTCAACGGCGACCGGATTGACCTGCTCTGCATCTCCCACTTCGACCGTGACCACGTAAGTGGTGTCCGACGAATTCTTGCCGACCATGGCACGCGCGTGATTGTGATGCCGTACATGTCCTTGGCTGAACGGTTGGCGCTAGCCGTGGAAGACGATGCTGCAGACGACTACCTTGAATTCTTGATCGACCCGGCCGGTGCGCTTGTAGGAGCCGAAGGTGACAGCACTCAGGTTATCTTCATTGCAGCGGGGCCCGATCCAAGCGATCCTCCAAGCACGGACAGAGATGACCCTGATCGGCACTCAAACGAGGGTGACAACTATTCATTCGAACCTGACTTGCCAGAAGGAGATCCCAGTAGCGAGGCAGACTCACCACTTTCGAGTCCCCAGCTAAAGGGGCGCATTCGCATCTGCACGCACGATCAGCCGATCAATCTGCGGGGGCTTTGGGAGTTCGTTTTCTATAACGAGAACAGGCCCGACGTGAATCTCACTCATCTTGAAAAGCAAATCCTGGCATTGATAGCTAAGCACAAGGATGCGCGTGGAAAGTTCCAGTCAGCTGACTTCCTGCCCCAGGTTCGCAAGCTCTACGAGTCCACCTTTGGAACTGGCGGTCGAAATGCGAATCGAATTTCACTGGTATTGTTCTCCGGGCCCCAAGGTAGACGTCAACTCGATTGGCGACGCCATCATCCCTTTGAGATTGAATGCTATTGGTGTCTGGCCGAGCGGCTGCATTGTCTCCACCCCGACGATCAAGTTCATGCACGTGGTCACCTGATTGCAGGCAGCCTTCTTACCGGGGACATCTTCTTTGACAAGCCTGGAGCTGTCTTGGCAGCTCAGCGGCACTTCACTCGCAGGCGATGGAACAGGATCGAGACGCTTCAGGTTCCTCACCATGGCTCTAGCCATTCTTGGCATTCCGGCGCAGCAGACCTTTTTTCTCACTCGGTTAGCGTGGTGTCAGCAGCTTCCACCAACCGGAAGCACCCAGGCAAACTGGTGATTGAAGACTTGGATGCTACGTGGTTGGTGCGTGTGGACGAGCACAGGGGGCACTCGACATTTGGATGGATCTAGGCTACGCAGATTGGACTTGGGTCACCTCTGAATTGCCGTCCTCACACCGTAGATGATCCCAGAAGCGCTCCATCCACCGCCGTTTTTGTTCGATTTTCACGTGCGAATACCCATCGGTGGTACTACGCGCCGAATGCCCTGCGAGGGCCATGACCACCGTCCGAGGCGCTTCGACCTCATTGTCCATGAGGCTGATAAAGGTATGCCGGAGCTCGTGCGGGCTCACCCGAGGCACCTCCGCCTTCGTGCATGCCGCAGTGAGCTCCCGAGTGATGTTCTTTGGCCGGACATATCCGCCCTTCGAATCGGAGCACACCCAGATCCCACTCACTTGGCCAGCGTTCAGCAGAACTTCAAGCATCCCTTCGGACAAAGGGATGTCCCTTCGACTGTTGCTGGTCTTCAGAGACTGAGACACTTCGCAGCGTCCCTTGAGCTGAAGCACCTGCTGCCTGACTGAGAGCACGGCATCTTTGGAACAAGCCGCTCGAGTGACGCCGAGTGCTTCGCCGAGCCGTAGCCCGGCGCATCCTGCGAGCACCACAAATGGTCTCACGAGCGGCCCAGCAGCCGCGATTAGGGCCCTTAGCTCGTCGAAGGTCAGGGCGGTCTTTTCAACGGCATCCTTGGGCGCTAGACGCACAAACGCGAGGGGGTTGGAGACGATGATTTCGTCTGCCATCGCCAGCCGCAAAATGCCGGAGAGCACGATCTTCACTTTGCCGACACTCGACGCCTTCATGTCCTTTCCAAGTCCATTGAAAAAGAGTTGGAGCTCAGGTCGTTTAAGCTCTCTCAGGTCACGGTGCCCGAACTCTGGAACTACGTACTTGTCCATGGCCCAGCCAATCTGAGCAAGCCAATTCTGGCTTCGATGCTTGACCGTGGGAAGGTACACGTTCGAGTAAAAGGAGAATAGGGAGTAGTCGTCGGTCGTTCCGAATGACTTGGCCGCTTTGCGCGCGGCCTCGTCACTTGATGCGCCGAAGTAGTTCTTGCGTTTGAGGGTAACTGGATCGATTCCCTTTGCGGCCCAGAGCCCGGGTCGATGCTTCACTTCGTATGCTTTTGGTGTCTTCATGTCTGGGTTCTAGCACTTGGTCTCGCTCGGCGCGAAGTAGACAGATGGCTTCGTCTAAGTCGTCATAGGCATACCAGTCCCTCCGAAGCGGGCGGATGATTCGCCGGGCGCGAAGCTCTTCGAACATCGTCTTGGAGCAGCCAAGGTACAGGCGAGCCCCTGCGCTGTTGGTTCCGGCCGCCGGTCGAGGACTGTGGCTCATCTGGAACTCAGTGTCTCCGAGCCCTCGGAGAGGGACAGCTTCTTTCTTGACTTCTTTAGGCGGGACTAAAGCGCCCCAACCGAGAACCGAGTAGCATTCGAGGCAACAGGATTGAAGTGCCTGCTATGTCAAACGCGGCCACCAGAGACCCCGCCCAACAGATCATTGACGACCTTACCGAAGAACTCGAAGCACTACAACCTCGGGCTCTTGCCGCTGCGTCTTCGGTAACCGGAAGTAACTTCTCCCTTCAGAGTCTAAACGCAAAGATTGGAAGCAAATACAACGTCTATATGGACAGCGTGAGGGAGTCGTTCCAAAACGAACGAGACTTTCTCGCTCGATGGTTTCAGGGACTTCATGAGGCCTATTTGAAGGATAAAGCTGAGGAGGAAGCCCGAGAGGCCCGTGGCTGGCCGTCGCATCTTGATAACAAGTCCTCAACTCGACAGATACGCCTGCTTCAGAACCCTATTGTTCTTGAATATGCCAAAAAGCTCATTGTCCGCACCTTCTACCGAACGAGGCACGAGAGAACTCGTCACAAGCCACATGAGGATCTTTGGTCGCTTTGGTTCAATGAGAACAAGCAGATTTGGGGCCTGTTGATTTCGCCCGCCTATCGCAATGACGAATGGGTCAACGATAAGAGCGAAATGAGGCGAGCAGCGTTCGGCTACTGGACGGTTGGGCACATTCTGTCAACGGGGTTAGTGGTGCCCGGTAGCCGGGACAAGACGGAGTTTGCTGATGTAAATCAGTTGACGACCTTCTATCGAAATGTCCTCAGCAAGGGTTCTTGCTCACATTATGAGCAGGCCATTTACGATAAGTATATCGACTACGTCCGCAATTCGAGCAATCCCGACACGGAACCCTTGCTTATCCCTGAACTGCGCTACGAGGGTCGAGACAAGCAGCATAAGTACAGGTTGGACTTCTCCATTCTAAACTCCCACGTCCAGGAGCAGACGGGGTTTGAGCTCAGCCCAGCGTCCACGCACATGAACGTCAATGATACTGCGACGCCTATGACAAGGACGGCGGCAAACGCTTCGGTTTCAAAGAAGTGGAGCACTGAGATGCAGAAGCGGAACGATTACTTCGCCAAATTTGGCATCTCGGTCGTCACCTTTGCCGACTCTGATCTGCAGGAAATAGATAGCTGTTGGACAGTGATGAGGAGCTATCTCAAGAAGCGCCCTACGAAACCTCTGGTACTTGAAGATGAGCTTGACGCGCTCTTGAAGATTTAGTCGACGGGTAAGTCGGGAAAGCGGAAATGGCGTAGTCGGGCTCATCGACCTCTTGTAATGAGCCGGAAAAGCAGGGACAAGACAGCTCGCACAATGCCGACAAGTACATGGGCGCACGCCATCCAAAGCTTCTCTATGAAGCTCTGGCCACGAGGCCCGAACAGCCACGAAATCAGCACAGACAGGAAGCCGAAGGTGACCAAAAGTTCCAGCAAGTGGCCGAACCACAGTCGGAACACGAAATCAAGAGTCCGACCAAGTGACCCGAGAATGTGCGGGCCAATGGAGAAGCCAAGGACGCAGAGTCCCAAGATAAGAATTGGCCGAAGGTTGACCGAAGGCGTGCCGCGCGTAAGCTGGCGGCTACCACACTGTGAGCAAACCCGTGAGTTCACCGCGCTGACGTGGCCCTCGGGGCATCGCCGGTGACCCAGCGACGATCCGCATCCACCACAAAAAGGAGATCCGCGACGGGCAGCCCTGCCGCACTTCAAGCAAAGGATCACGAACTCACCTCCGTGCTAGCCTCTATAGCTGCGATGGTCGGCAGGGTAGTCACCCTCACTTCCAAACTCGGAAACTGGCTGGCCAGGGCCCGAATCAGTCGGCAGCGTCGTTTGCCGGTCGTCGCAAACAGCAGAGTTAGCGAACGGTTCGGATAGGTTGCCTTAAAGACCCCGAACTTAATGTAGGCATCGTAACTCTCCAGCTTTGCCTTTAGCTTGGAAGCCGAAGCATGCCCAAGGTCAACTTCCACAAAAACAGCTGCAGTCGGCTTTAGGATTGCTCCGTCTGGCCTCACATCAACCAGCGCGGAACGCACGCCGTGGGGGATGGAGAACCGATGTCGCACTTGCTGTTCATGGAGCCATGTCGAGCCACCAGCAAGCGCAATTCGCGCGTCGACGACCGCTATGGAGTGCGCGATGAAGCGAGGTGACCCCGTTCGCCCTGACACAAGAGCGGCAACCCGAGGCTCCAAAAGAGAGGCAGCCTTTCGCTTCACGGCATACAGGAAGAGGGCCGATTCCGAGAGGTGTTCCTGACCCAACCGTCGAATGAGGCCAGCCTTGCGAAGGGAGAGCAGCCTCGCATTGGCTCGCTGAGTGGAGCTAAAGAACCCCAAGGCAATGAGTTGGTTACGATTCACCACTTGGTGGAGCGCGATTTCTGTGAGCAGATTACGATCACGGGTGGTCAGCCTCACAGGTCACCTCCCAGTGTCCAGGGAGTGTCGTGAGACGTGAATCGCTCCCGTACGGTCACTGAGCGCTTGAGGTGAGCTTCAGCCTCTGCGCGAGGCAGAGCTCGCTTCAACACTTCCGTGCGATAGGTTTGCAAAACATCGTTCGTTGCCTGGATGTCGTGTAATTTGACTTTGCAAAACAGCGCCTCGTCGCCGCGCGGCATGAGCAGTGCTTCACCCGGAGCGAAGGAGACGAGCTCGTCCGCCGTGAATCCTTCGGGCAGTTCTCGCTCCAATTCTCGGGCATCCTGGTAGCCGCAGGAGAAGAGTGCCTGGAAGCCTACGTTGTTGCGGATCACCGACCGAAGCCGCGTGGGAAGTTGGGCCAAGTTCTGATGGCTCAGCACGAGCGACAGCTTGAAACGGCGACCTTCGGCGATCAGGCCCTCAAAAGCCTCGGTCGCCATCGCCTCGAATTCGTCAACGTAGAGGCGGGCTGGCACTCGCCGATCCTCCGGCACATTGACTCTGGCAAGCATGCTCCGAGTGATCGCCGCAACCACGAGGGCCCCGAACATGCGGCCAGATCGGTGGAGTTCGTCCACCGCCAGTGACACGAGCACGATGCTTCCCTTTCGAGAAAGTTCGTTCTCCAAATCAATTGGCTTTGGAGAGCCGAACACTGCCCTTAGCCCCGGAGTAGCGAGCAGGGGCGTTACCTTGTTCATGACCGGGAGTGCCCACGCAAGCTGCCTCTCTTCGGAAAGCCCTGCATATCGCTCAAAGAAGCCGTGGACGGTCGGCTCCTCACATTCCTGGAGGAGTTGGTTTGCAAACTCCATGTCGAACAGCACGCGTTCCAGATCGGTGACCGATCGCTGAGCATGCGCCAAGAGCAGCAGCGCGTTCCGAAGCGTCTCTTCGAGCTGCACTCCCCACGAGTCAGATTCGGATCGAACAACGTCAAGAAGGTGAAGCGACCGGACAAAAGGTTCGGACGACCCCGCGAGCGGGTTGAAGCCCACTACCCGCTCCTTTTCTCGCAGGTCAAGAAGGGTCACGCGCTCCGGCGCAACCTTCCGGGCCGCGCAAAGAGCAAGGACACGGTTGACAAGGTCGCCGCGCAAATCGACCACCACCACGCTGTGGCGCCGCTCAAGGTCTCGTGCAAGGAGCTCCAAGATGAAGTTGGTCTTCCCTGAGCCAGTAGCACCGAGAACGTAGAGGTGGCGCGCCAGTTGCTCGGGGCGCAACGCGACAGGTTCGCCCCAAGTAGAATCCAATAGGGACGTGCCGATTGTATGCAAAGGCAAAGCATTGGTAGCTGCCTTTCGTTCTTTCTGGCACAGTTCAGAGAGCCAAATGATCGGAGCTTCAATTAGCCGGAACAACCATTCCATGGCTCATGCTGGGAGAGCAACATGGCCGCTTCGAGAGCAAGCGCGGATTCTTTAGTCGCAACTAAAGGGACAGCCTTCGGGCAACGACTCCGCATCGCCATCAAGGAGGAGTTCGGCACGAACAAGGAGTTCGCCCGCGCCATGGGCGTCAGCGAAGGCCGCGTGTCTCAGATCCTCAAGGGAAGCGAGGTTCTCACGTCCGTCACGCTTGACGCCGTGCTCGCCAGCTTCTCGAACCTTGGCCGGCAGGAGCGTATTCACGCGGCCTGGATCGACACCTACGCGCCCGGGCCGATGCAAGGAGAGAATCTCCTTGACACCGAGTCTCAGGAAACGTTCCTGCAGTCCTTGCCTGAACTGATCCAGGCGGGCCGATCGAGAGAAGTGCTCCAGCGGCTACTTGAGGTGAGGAGTTACGTCGAGGACACTCAGCGCTGGATGCATTTGAGCCGGGCCACAACCGAGCTGGCCCTGCGACTCGAGCGACCAAGCGTGGCATTTGGCGTCGCTCAGGAGCTGTACGGACGAGCCACCGACTTGGGGGAACTTGGCTGGGCTGCTACCGGTCTCTGGACTGCAGCGATAGCGCTTCGCAACATGCCCCATCTCCCCGCCGCTGACACGATCCAGGGGCATGAACGGGCCGTGGAGTTTCTGGGTCAGTGGTCGCCCCCCAATCCAACGTTGAAACGTGACGCGACTCAGGCGCTCCAGCGCGATCGGGCCCTGACCCTCATTGCCGTGGCCGAGAAGCGATCAATACCACTAGAGCAATTCAGCCACGAGCACAAAATCCTTCAGGCTTCTCTCACCAGGATCGAGGATCCAACTGCCCTGGCGATCGGCACGGAAGTACTCGCTCGCTTGAGCCTTGCTGCAGAAAATCTGTTCCTCGCGGAAGAAGAACTCGAGAGCTCGCAGACCTTTCATCCCTCAGCTGAACACTCAATCAAGGGAGCCATTCTCCGAGCAAAGATCGAACACGGTCGCAGGGACTCACCATACCGAGACACCCTCACGTCGGCTCTTGAAGAAGCTTGGTGCACGGACGACCTCCACCACGTTCAGGTCATCGAGCGGCTTTTGATGAAACTTGAGCTGGGGCGGCCCCTATAGTTCCCGCCCTCCCGCCCTGTCTTGCTGCGCTGCTTCAGGGATCTTGTTCGTTGTCAGGTAGAGCAACGCCCCGAGCAGAGTTGCTCGGGGCGCTTGAACTCAGTTCAGGTTAGAAGGAGAACCGGACTTTCTTTGTCTGAATTCCTCCCCACCCAAAGACCTGTCTTGCCGGCGGGGCTGGTGGGGATAACCAGGCCGTCGCCGTTGTTCTTTCTAAATACTGTCTTTCTATTGTTGCTCCTCGGATTCTGAAACGCTATTGATTGCTTTCTGATACACCCTGGCGCGGGCACTGTGGATAAGTCCCTTGGTGCGCAACGATTGCACCGCTTTCCAAACCGTCTCACTGGAGCGTCCTGTGCGAACCATGAGCTTGCGGTACGGGAGCACCACGGTGGCGTTAGGCTTGTTCCAGCCGGTCGTTTGCCTGAGGAGGATCAAGAGGATCCTCAGCTCCGTGTCGGTGAGTGTTGGCAGGAGCACTTGAATCAGGTGGTTCGGAACCTTCGTCCACGGCGTCAGGGGCCGGGGCAGGTTGAGCTTTATCCTTGGCATAGTAGAACTCTTTAGGTGGGCTGTAGTTGTGGCGGATGGCCTCAATGATGAGGGCCTCCGGGCGCTTGGCTTTACGGAACGGGAGGAAGGCGAGTTGGCGCTCGATTTCGACGTAGGGGTGGCTCACGAGCAATTCGATGATGCCTTTGTGGCTCACACCGATCTTCATGAGCTCATGCCCAATCCGCGCTGCACGCTCCCGTCCAGTTGGGGAGTCTAGATCGTTCACGTGGTTTCTGCTAGAAATGAAATAATCCTAAACGACTGGGATTCAAGTTCGGAAAAGAAGGCGTAGTCGACGTCGTCTGCGCCGCGCGTTCCGATCTGGTACTTGATGAGCATGCGGGCAAGGGAGGGGCCGTCGATCACTTCGATCCGCACCGGCAGGTGGCTTCCGACCAGTTTTTCGGCGGATTTCGCAACGGATTGCGGCGTGACGATGAGGCCGAAGTCGGCCCTCCGGCGCACCACAGTTCCTGCCAGCTCGTCAAGCATCCTCAGACGCACCACGTCGTTGACGACCTTTACCACCACCTTGACCGGCAGACCACCAAGTTCGGTTTCGCAGAGGAGCTCATGTCCTCCGAAGCGCGTTTTTTGCTTGTTCTGCCTGCGGTCTAGAATCTGTACATCACCGAAGCCCGAGCGGGAAAGAGCTTTCGAGGTGAGGATGAGCAACGCATGCAGCGAGCTTGCTCGCAGCGCGTGCGCCATTGGTTCTGTCTTCACCGTGCTCCTTTCTCCGGAAATCCGGTGGGATAGTTACGAGTCACCCAGGTTCCTGGCTTGACTCCGCTAAATGCAGGTTTGATGGCTCCAAATTCATCGGAGGCTGTTTCCGGGAGGCACCCCGGGCAGCCAACTAGATCGCAGGCACAGCGAGTCAAGAACAGACCCGACTCCGCAATGAGGTCACCCGGGTGGATGGGGAACCCGAACGTCCGCTCCAATGCCTGCGCCAAGCGCATGACCATGAGAAAGGACGGATTCCGCATCCCATGGATGATCTTGGACACCGCGCCGGGTGTCACGCCCGCGTCGAGCGCGAGACGCGTTGTGCCTCGAAAGGCGTACCGATCTGAATGCGCCATCACATCGAGAAACCGATTGACGGCCGGCCCGAAGGCCTGGGTTGAGGGTGGGTGTTTCATACCTCCATCTCAACACACCGAACAAAAGCCGAGCAAGAACTCAGCCGTCGAGGCAACCGTTTCCAAAAGGGTTGTGGTGTTGAGAGACCATTGCACCATGCTCCACGCTCTTTGTATGTGGCTTCCCACCTTGAGCGAGCAGCAGGCAGTCGAATTCCAGGCCTTGGCAAAGGCTGAATTTAAGTTAGAGTTGGACTTGCCGACGGCACGCGATTGGGGGACGCGACTCTTACAAATCTATTTCCTGAAAACCTATGCGTATCGCAATCTACGCTCGGAAGTCAGAGGAGCGAGAGGACAGGCAAGTCCAGAGTCTTGAAGACCAGATCCGCGAGCTCACCCGACTCGCCAAGAAGGAGGGACACACCTTGGTCGAGGTGTTCCAAGAAGCACGCTCAGCCATGGAGCCCTTCAATCGTCCCGAGTTTGACCGTTTGATGCTCGGCTTTGAGCAGGGTGCCTTTGATGCCGTCTATGTGTGGTCAGTGAACCGACTGGCTCGCAACGATTGGGAGGGAGGGAAGGTGTCGCACTTCCTGAGGCGAGGCAAGATCGCTTTCATCCGGGCGATCGATCGGACATTCCTGCCATCGGACAACGCCCTCATCCTTTCGGTGGAAATGGGCATGTCGGTGGCCTACGTACAGAAGCTCCAGATTGATGTGGCACGCGGCATGCGAGGCAAAGTGGAGCGTGGGTGGCACACCTGCAAAGCACCAGTGGGTTACCGCAATGACCCGGAGTCGCGGGAGATACTGGTCGATTCCGACCGATTCCCCCTGGTGCGCAAGGGCTGGGATCTTGTCATTGACGGAAAGCACAGCCTGGCCGAGATCCACCGAATGCTACAGAAACTTGGGCTCTCAGTGCGGACAAAGAACGGCGTCACAAAGCCGATTTCCTATGCCCGCCTGATCGCGCTGTTTCGCGAACCGTTCTACATGGGTCAGATCGTGTTTATGGGCGAGACCTATCCTGGCAAGCACCAGCCTATGGTCTCCGCTGCGGAGTTTGAGATCGCTCAGGAGCGACTTAACCATAAGGTGGCTGACCGTCGCCCCATCAAGAGGTCAATGCCATTTGCAGGGGCCATGAAGTGCGGCGTTTGCGGGTGTAGCGTCGTAGGCGAAGTACGGCACAAGGAATATCGCAAGACGGGAAACTCTGCGACCTACATCTACTACCACTGCAGTGGATCGAAGGGTTGCCCGAAGCGCGGCGTCAGTCAGGACTACCTGCAGGGCCTCTTTGAGGACAGGATCGAGCGGATTGCCATTCCCGAGACTACCGCTAACTGGTTGAAGGACGCCCTGGTGCAGTGCAGTGAGGCTGACCTAGCGACTGTAGCATCCTCGCTTACCAACCTCGAGACAGACGAACGGCTGCTCACCACACGGTTAGACCGGCTCATGGACATGCGGCTCGATGGTGAGATTGATCCCGGCGCGTACCGTCTCCGAAAGGACAGAATCGAAAGCAAGCTCCTGCAGCTGAAGACGCAGAAGGAGCGAGCGACTAACCGTGAGCAGCTTGCACTACGCGTCGCATACGAGCAGCTTGACCGCGCGATCGAAGCGGAGTCGTGGATGCAGGAGGAGCGAAACTTGGCCACGCTGGGCAAGCTAATGCCGCTTGTCGGTCAGTCCACTCTAACTCTGGGAAAGCTCCAAATCGAGCTCCATCCGATACTACGCGAAATCGCCGCCTTCGAACCTCTCCAAAATGGCTCTGAGAGGCCCCAAAGGGGCGATTCCGTACCTAAGTCTTCAGTTTGGTGGGCCTTGGTACGTGAGCTTCGAAAGATTTCCTTAAGAGAGACAGCATGTGAATAGCAAAGAGCCCCGGCGGTTGCCGGGGCTCTTGGAGTCACCTACTGCAGTAGGCTAGATGTGTGAGGTTCTGAACTTCCATCACACCGATACGAAGTAACGTTCCATAGTGCATCGCTGTGCACGCCCTCATGGTGAGGGGGAAAGAATACTCCTTCAGCAATCCCTTGGGACTACCGCCGTAGCAAGCACTGGGAACTTGTGTCGGCCATTACCTGGCAGCCACATGCAAGTGTAGAACAGCAGCTCTGCTGATAGATCTCAACTGCAGTCGAGACCGACTTTCTACGTCGACACAGGAGACTCTTGGTCTCACTCATCTGTGGCATTGCTGCCTGATGTGCGTCATGCACGCTTACACAGTTCCAGCGTTCAGACGGATACCAATTCTGCGAGACCTTCTCATCTTTCACACCGCGTATGTGTTCTGCGGGAATCCTGAGTAACGGTGAGGTATCACCTGGTGTATCATGGGTTCTTTGGTAGAAGTACCTGGGGCTCTCAACGATTCCCTCTACCCAAACCTAACACCTGTTCTGCTGTTCGTTTGCCAACAGCGTAACATCTGGATTTCAACAGACGGATTGTTCTCAATCAGCGAGAATAGGATGACTCATTGCGTAAGCACCTTCCAGGTGGCGGCTCAGCTCTGTGACAAGCTTGAACATATCCACTCTGTCCATGCACAAACGCATTGATAAACCCATATCGAGATTCAATTCGATAGATTTACAGCCATTCCGCTGCTTCTTTCCGAATCGAACTGTCACTCGAAGAGAACCACTTCCAGAACCAGTTCTACCTCGCACAAAGGGCCCTGCTCCCACTTCCGTGAAAGACATGAGTCCTCTCATGAGCCACCCTGGTAAGAGGGGGTTGCATGCGCCGAGAAGATCTTGATGGCTTGCGCCATATTCGATAGTGATTCCTTGGGAATCAGGAGTCCACGCCAAGCTGTTCGTGAGGGCATCTGACTCTGGGTAAATGACCAGAGGGATTACCACGCCACTAAGCTTGTCTCTTTCTTCCAAAGCTAGCTGGAAAAACCCAGCCTTTAGGCGAGGGACTTCCTCATTACTCTGGAGGTCTCGTCGGTATTCCCGAACGGACAAGATTCCTATTCCTGGGAGAAACACACTCTTGATAAGCATGTTGGAAAGGGCCACACCGGATCTCACGATTGAGTTCTGGAGCCCTGCTTTTTGGGCAAGGAGATCTTTATCTCACATTTGGAGAGAATTGTCAAGTATCTAGACGTTCAGGGCAGATGAACCAAACTAAGATTCTAACTACTTTGAATCTGGAAATGTGCTTGAAACATCCAGCCGTAACAATAGGCAACGTACGTTCAAAATGAAAAACAGGCTACAAGAGCCTGCCTTTCATTTTGATGTTACTTTGGTGGGCCCTAGTGCGTGAACTTCGAAAGATTTCCTTAGCGGAAGTAGGATCGGTCCCCGGAAATGAAGAACATCTGCGAGAAGTCCGCTCTGTCCCTTGAAGAGGGCGGAAAGGACACACATGAAGAAGAACAAGTACACGGAAAAGCAGATCGTCAACATCCTCCAAGAGGCGACCGAGGTCGCAAGACGCAGGCTGAGCTTTGTCGCAAGCACAGCGTGACCCGAACACGTTCTTCGTCTGGAAGCGCAAACCCTCGGGGTTCGTGACGCAGGATGTCAAACATCTGCGCGAGTTCGAGGCAAGAACAACGCCCTGAGCCGGCTGCAATCTGAGCGCGACTGGGAGGCGGAGTCCGCGCTCAGGCTATTCAGAAAGAGAGGTGAGCACTCCCAAGTGTGTCGGTTGCGCGGCTACTGATGGACGTTGGCAGAGCGGCCACGCCTAGAGCTTCGTTTCTCGCGTGCGGGCCGAGATCCTGGACACCCAAATGTTCTGACCTGCTCCTCGTACGACTTCTTCCAAGATTGAGGGCACTGATGCTGGTCGTCGCCGGCAAGGTCAAGCACTCGCGCGTGAACTCGAGGATGATTGGCCTCCCCGCCCCTTAAAGGGACGGAGCGGACTACTCTAATGACTTCTTCATTTCCGATGGGACAGACAACTGTCCCGAAATCATTCCTATGTATTACTCCTTGTCAATCGTTTAAATATTGCGAATCCCATAATGAAGAAGGTAATCAAGCCGGAAGCACCGACCCACATTGGAAGTCCTGGAATCAATAACAAAAGGCTTCCGACTACGAGAAACACAACAATCGAAGAAATCGATCCTGCAATTAGTGATGCGATCCATGGTTTCATGGCAAAACTCCAGGAGTTGCTTTGGGTTTGAGCCAAGGCAGAGCTCCCCAATCGGCGCTCCAATATCTGGTCTTACCTGCATAGATGCCGCCGCCAACTGAGGGGCCAATGTGTCCTCCGCCTGCTGAAAAGCCAATCGGAAACGCACCATTACAGTCAAAATCAAGAATCACGTTCCCACCTGGGCCCTCACCTGCAAAGCCTGCTATTGTAACAGTCGAATCAGCTGTGCCGCTAGAATTGTCGCCGTTTCCAAAACCGACCCCCGGGCCAATTGAACCTCCAGCTCCCAACCCAAGTCCGCCTCCAAAGCTGACATCGCCACCAATGTGTCCCCGGCCATCGAGGCAAACTTCGGCATTAGCCCAGATGCCAATTGGGCCAATCCCTCCAACGCCTCCTGCGCCTATACAGAACCGCCAGAATCCATTAGGATCAATCATGTTGACCGGACTGCCGTTGCAGTATGCGTAGAGATTAGCACCACCTAGGTAACTTACGGGGTCACGTTTTAGCCATCTTCCCTGTGATGGTTCCAGATACCGATGGCCGCAAAGATACATACCTGTCTCGGAGTCGTAGTAATATCCCCAGCGACCGTTCCAGCGGAAGCAATCAGCGACGCCAAGCACCCCGGGGACAGCGATAAACTGGCCGTAAGCCTCATACATCTGCGAGCTCGACACGTTGCCGCTTGCGTCGAGATGGTGCACCACTGAGCCCTGCTGATCGAATTGGAAGTACTTCCACGAAGAGCCATTGTAGCGCGCGACCAATCCGTCCGGTGCGAAAACGTTGATGCCGATGACGCTACCGTTCACGTCGGTTTCCAAAACAGGCTCACCGCCGTCATAGTAGAAGTACCGTGCGGTCGTCGTAGGGTTGTTTCCGCTTGGCGACGTGCCCGTTGCACTATCCTTCCATGCCCGCAGTCCGTCCGAGCGATAACCGTACCAGCGGTACTGGCTACCGTTGGTGATGGTCACAAGTCGTAAAGCCTCGTCCCAGCCGAACGTGGCTCCGGCATACGTCGTGGGCGAGCCGTTGCCGTCGAAGGCATACCCTGTCGCGCTACGCTGGTTGTCCGAGTTGAAGCTCTGGCTTGCACCCCGAAAGGTCGTCGGGTTTCCGGCGTCGTCGAAAGCGAACGACTGCGTGTAGCTGATGCCGCCCCCACTAGGATACTTCGTGTACTGCTCGGCGGTCATGCGGTCCTTCGCGCCGTATGTCCAAGAATACGTCCCTTTAAAGTCCGTTGCCACATGTGTGGAAGCGACCCGTGAGGTCAGGTTCAAGGCGTCGTCCCAACCGAAGGTGTCGTATGCGCTGCGGACCGTGCCTCCAGAGGACTTGTTCGTGACCGAGTAAGGCAGCCCAAGATTGTCCCACGTGTTCTCCGTGTAGCAGCCGTTCGGCAGCGTCCTCGTCTGCTCCCAGCCATTATCGTAGTAACTAACCGACAGCCCGGTGGAGCTTACGTCGGCCGGCGAATGCAGGCTGGTGCAGTTGCCGTTGCCGTCATATCCGTACGTCCACGTGCCGACGGACGTCGTGTTCACGGTCAGCTCCATTTCCGAGCGGCTGCCGTCGGCGTAGTAGGAATGATCGCTCGTCACGGCCGGCGGGTTCACGCTCGGGCCCCCGTAGTCGCGGAACCCTTGCATGACGTTGCCGAGATCGTCGTACGTCCAAGACGCCGTCGGGTTGGTGCGGCCCGAGTTCGGCGCGGCGCCGGTCGAATCCCATAACTTCGAGGGCCTATCGAACACGTCGTAGTCGACTTCGACGTCCTTGCCGGAAAGTCCAGTGTAGGCGACCTTTGACAAAAGACCGTCGTCGGCTGACGAAGCGCCGTATGTGAACGTCCGCACTTGACCAAGGCCGTCGGTCAGGGAGAGGACTTGGCCTTGCAGGTCGAAGGAGTCGTAGGTGATCTTGTCAAAGGAGCCAGTCGATGCACCTGGGTACTCGACTTTGGTGAGCATCCCTTTGGCGGCATAGAAGTATTCAGTCTCGTTGTCGTTGCCGTCTTTGAACGTCTTCGTCCTGTAGACCGGATCGTAAGTGTAGGCTGATTCTTCCGCGTCTCCGGTGACGCCGGCCAAGTGCCCTTCCTTCCCGTATGAGTAGTAAACGGTACGGTCTGCCGTCGAATGTCCCGGCCCGAACGCCTCGACCTTCTTCAGCGGACCGTTGGGCCACAGGTAGGTCGACTTCCTCGTTCCATGATTCGAGCCCGTTGTCTGGACTGGAAGCGTCACAGTGTCCGGCTGGCCCCAATAGTAGTACGACATCGTCGTCTCGATCCCGGTCGGATCGATCGAGTTCGTAACGTGGTGGCGGCCGTCCCAGCGCAAGTGCTGCGTCGTGTCGGTCGAGCTCGAGACGTTCGTCGTCACCGTGATCGGCTCCCCAAGACGCTCGGATTGCGAGTGCGAACCGTCCGTTGTGTAACCGTAGGAGACGACGTGGGTGCTGACTGCGTTGTTCCCGGGCGAGGTGACGGTCGCGACGTTACCGAGGGATGTATAGGTGATCGTGGTCGTCTGCTGGCTGGACGTGCCGCTCTGACCAGGGATCGGGCTCAGGACTTCGTGCAGTGGACCACTGATCTGGTTCGTCCCAGCGCTGTAGTAGGTGAAGTTTGTCGCAGTCTGGTAGGTCGATCCTTGGTGGGTCTGCACCTTGTTCAATCTTCCCAAAAGGCACAGATCGTCAGAGCTGTCGGATTCCAGGTTCCAGTCGTACTGTGTGACGATCCCTGAAGGGGTTGTCGACTCGGTCAGCCTTCCGTGCGAGTCCCAGTCGTACTCCCACGTCCGTGTCAGACCGCCACCCGCGTTCGAATAGTGCTTCTTGACCTGGGTAGGCCGATAAGAGGCGGTAGAGGAGTAGGACGGGTACTCGATGACCGGATTTCCGTCTGGATCATAGACTCCTGAGATCATCATGTTGCCGTAGTACTTCGCAAAGTACGTATAGACCGGGCTGTTCGTGCCGTCCGAAATCTCGACGAGCGTTTTCGGTTGACTGTCGACGTTGTACGTGAATTGAGTCTTGTTGCCGTTGGCATCGATGATGTTGTCGACCTTGCCTCCCGCCAGGTAGTTGATTTCCAGTGTTTCGGTCAGCAGGTGACCGGAGCCGTCCACTGCTCCGGTAGGGGTGGGCCCGGTCAGCGAACTCAGGTAAGGGACAGTGTACGAGGAAGTCCCCGCCTGGTAGTTGGTGTAGCCGTAGACGTAGCGTGCGGGTGGGCTGCCCGTACTCCCGGACTGCATCTGAGAGACCTGGTCGAGCTCCCAGCTCACCGAGGAATCAGAGCCTGTTCCCGTGCACGGATAGTCGGCGACGTTGTAGTAGACGATCCGACCGTCCTTATCAGTCGCGGACTCTGCGTTGCCGTATCCATCGAGGTCGAGGGTCAAAAGGGCGTTGCCCGAGGAGTCTTTGATGGCGGTCAGCCTGCGGACGTTCGAGCGGGTGTCACCGGGATCGAAGTCGTCGTATTCGAACTGTATATACCTTCCGAAACTGTCATACCACTTCTGCGGTCGGCGCATACCTATCGTCTCGCTATGGAAGTGGGAGTAGTCGCCGAACACGATGTCGATGGAGTCGTCCGTGTTCCACGACCCGTAGATCGGCCTTCCGTCGCGGGCGAAAATGGCGACCGAACCGTTCGCCTCGTCCGGCGTCATTTCGCTCGGGTTGTACAGGGCCACCGTCGCGTAGTTAGGGTAAACGATCATCCCGTCGTACCACACGTCGTTGATCTCGTACGGAGGGAACACCATATAGTTGTACGGATGGGTCCAGCCCATGCCGAACGAACTGTCGTAGTCCATCAGGCTGTAGTACGAGCGCTGCCAGACTACACCTGGGCCGATCGGGTTGTAGACGACGAGATCTGGGCCAGGCTTATACTCTTCTTCCCCTGAAGCGAGGTTCACGGGATCCTCGCATAGGTTGCCGTTCTTGGCGGCAACTGGCAAAGCAAACGTGCCGCCCATGTGACCTGCTGACCTGACAAAATTGCCGCAGCCTTGCATGGGACAGGGGTCACACGGGACACAATGTGGCCCCTGAAGCCGGTGGGGGTACTGGAACGCAAGTGAACCCTCGGCAGCTTCGATACCCTTGGAGAGCTTCCCCGCGATATCGGGCTTGACAGCTACGGCGGCCGCTACCGACCTGGCGTCCAACGACTTCCAGGCCCTAAGCCAGTATTCCACTGAGGACAGGTCTGTTAATCCTTCGAGTGCCTTAACAAGGCTTCCATCGGGCTTGCTTAGGGCCGCATAGGGTCCAGGATCCATCAAGCGCCACTGCTTCCATGTGACTTCAAGCTCGCCTCCGGGCCATGGGCCGCAATCAGTGCACATGTATGTCACGCCGCTCTTGTCGGCTTTCACGGCCGTAACGTAGTGGTCCCGCTCGACCAGAACCACGACGGGCATACCGTTGTTCTCCTTCAATGTGTCGATCAGGAGTTCAGGTGTTTTGAGGGTGAACGGGACCGCGCGGAGCCCAAAACTGCTTGCTCCCTTATCGATGTCGCGGAGCGAACTGCCAAGCCCGGTGTGCGGCACGTTCTGTTCGATATCTGATCGTTTGTAGGGTTTTCCAAGCTTGTCGAGCGCGATCGCGACCGAGGCAGCACCGGCCATCGGGTCGGAAAACGCCGGCTGCCTGATCCCCGCCTTGGCGTGCTCCTCATGGTACGCGGCGCAGGCAAAGGCCTTTCGCTCCCAGATCGCCAGCACCTTAGGGTTGATGACCGAGTGGTTGTCGTGAATCAGATCGTCCAGTTCTCGCTGGGCTGCCTTGTAGCGTCCGGAGTAGAAAAACGCCATGGCCCGGTCGAAATGAGCCAAGGACACAGCCGATCTATCAACAGGCCTGAGCCTGAGTACCTCGCTGAATTTCGTTTCAGCTGCGAACGGGTCACGTTTCAGGCCAAGGTCGATTTCGCCGAGTCGGATCAAGGCCTTGGCCCGAACTTCTACGTCGTCGGACTTGCAGTCGTCGTTCCACTTCGAGAGCGTCGCAGCATCGATAGGCTGCGTGAGCCGTTGACCTTGATCGAGTTGCGTCGGCATCTTCTCGACCATTGGCCGCACGATGACTTTCGGACGTGCCGGGGACGTGTCTACGATCGGCAGAAGCCTGGTGGCGGCGTCAGACGGGACTGAAGCGAGTATCGAGAGCGATGCGAGAAGTCCGATGAACGCCATGTCTGTTCCCTCCCTTGTTCACGGTGTTACCGCGTGCCGGTCGAATTACAGATATCACAAATATTGATAGACACTCCTTTTTATTAGTTATTTCTAATGCGTCAAGCCATCTCCTGCAGTCCTATAGTGAGCGTCGGCCAATCCGGCGGGTCTGACGCTCCAATGAAGAAGCCCCGCTTATCGCGGGGCTCGGAACGGGTTCGCCAATGAGCGTGTCAGTGGATTGACAGGGCTTGAAAGACCCGGCCACTTTCCGTCGGCAAGTGCCAGGATCAAGCGATCAACCGTGTGGTTGACACAGGAATAGGTTGGCAGCTTTCTTGGTGCACGGCGGGAAACTGCGAGATCGGTCTTGGGATCCCATTGGTAGCGCCACAGCCTTCCAGCTCGGAAGGGTTCGTCGCGAAGGTCGAACCCTAAATGGAACCGGATACCACCTGAGAAGACGACTATCCGGGGTGTGCCCCACCGAAGTGGAACGACGGCAGCCCGACGATGTGCTTCGTTATGTACGCCGCAAACAAGTATTTCGGCATTCAGAACTCTCCGCTCAGCTTCGCGTTCGATTTCGTCGAGAGCACTGCGATCCCATGGGCGATCTCCCATGGCACTCTCGATGCAGGCGAGCTTGCCGTGCAGCAGTCGGACGTTTCCGTACAGCCAGAGCCCGCCGGATTCATAGTAGCTGGGTTCGTCCTCATATCGGGTGCATCTTCGTGAATGAGGTTCAGGACGCAGATGATCGGATGGGTCAGATATGTTTGTAAGGGGCATTGTCGAGACCTCTCGACCCGCTTGCGGCAGTGCGTGCCGGGCGTGTCCTTGCCATCAAACAGGCGCAAAAGAGGTGACGCACCTTACGCGCTGTTCAGGAAACATTGGGGCAGGCCTAGTCAGCTGTGAGGCCAAGAAGGCATCCGCAATGCTGACGCAATACACAGGTCATCACCTGATCGCCACGTAAGACCAGGGCGTTGATGTCCTCCTCCTTCATTGCGGAAAAGTCTGTCGGGTAGCTGTTCACGCGCTCACGCGGTATGAAGTCGGCAGGTCGGTTATCGAGCTTTTGGTCATTCTGTCCGAGGTACGCGAGAGCAAACCCTGTTATGGCCTTTGCCTCCTTCTGAGCGTGAAGCATGGCCATCCCGGAATCTTGGAGCTTTCTAAACTGGATGCCGGTGACAGCCAACAGCCGAGGAAGCAGCCAATATGGCAGGGACAGCTCAGAGGGTCGCCCGAGGCCAGCGGACGAGCACAATATGAAGTCGACCTTTACCGCAAGGGCGCTGATGGAAGGATCCTTCGCAGGATCCAGCGCAGAGATTCCCAGGTTGTCGTAAACTCCACCGTCCGTCAGCAAAACCCGCTGATTATTTGCCCCGCCAAGGGACAGCCGAAGGTCTAGAGCAGGCAGAACCGGTGGGAAGGCCGCGGAAGCCGCCACAGCCGTCGCGAGCGAAACTCGGTTTGCTTCTGCCTTGCCCAGTTGATAGTTAGCCGCTCCTCGTTTGCTGAACCGAAATGCCGTCCCGGTTCGGAGTTCGCAGGCATTTACAATCAGTTCCAAATCATCCCGGTTTCCGTCAGCAAGAGACCCTGGAAAGAGCTTGCGAAGTGAACGCTCAAAAGCCGTCGTTCGAGAAGCCCACCGGCAGAAAGGGGGCTGGATCCGTTTCCAAGCTCCACGCCTGGTCAAGCCCAATGTCCAAGAGACGAAATGCACGACTCCACGGGCAACCAGCACAGTCGCATTGATCGGGTGCGCCACGATTACCGTACCGAGCCACAGCAGGAGGTGGTTAGGGTGCATCGCTGCAAGAACAATGTCCCGTACGAGGCCCCGCTTCAATAGAGACCGCACGTGAACCTCAAAGTCGTCGAACGGTTGCTCGACCGCCGACCGAGTCCAAAGAGCTCCGATCACAGAGCCGCCCGACACGGTTGACAGGACAGAAACCTGCGACAAGAGTCCGACTCGATCAAGGGCCCGCATCGCCCCCAGATGAAAGGCGATCGCACGTGAGCCGCCTCCGGAGAGGGCTAGGCCGATCTTGGGACTGGCGCCCGCTTCCTGCCGGGCACATTCGTCTATGTTCGTAGCCGTAGCCTTATCTGAATCTAGCGCTTCGTCTACCATAAAGGGAAGCTAACATATGAAAGCACTATACCCGTGGCCGGAAAGAAGGTATACTGACGTCCACTATGCATAAAGCGACGGTGTTCCCCCTTGGCAATGCGGAAACCTTGCGGCTCGACATCAACGACGGCCTGAGGAAGGTCTTGGTTGATTATGCAGATACGCGCGATCCTAACAACAGCTTTGACCTCAGATGCAAGTTGGCCGATCTCCTTCTCGCCGACTTGGCTGCTGCCAAGCGCAAAGACTACGACGCTGTCGCCTTCACGCACTTGGACGACGACCATACGTGCGGGGCAGGCGACTTTTTCTACTTCGAGCACGACAAGACGCGACAAGGCGACGACCGGATCAAGATGACCGAGCTCTGGGTTCCTGCCTTTGCCGTGCTGGAGACGAATCTTGACGGGGACAAGCTCCTCATCAGGAAGGAGGCTCGGTGGCGACTAAAGGAGCTCGGCGGCAAGGGAGTGCGTGTGTTTTCAGCCCCGGGCACCCTGAAGAAATGGTTCGAAGATAACGACCTGGATCTCGATGACTACAGGAAGCGAGGCATCGTGCTTGACGCTGGCAAACTTGTTCCTAGCTTTTCGCTCGCGAACGACAATGCCGAGTTCTTCATTCACTCGCCCTTTGCGTCCCGAACCGAGGATGGCGAACTCCACGTGCGAAACACCGACGCCATTGTCATGCAAGCTGTGTTCCAGTGCGAGGACGGGAGCCAAACCAAGTTCCTGATTACCGCAGACGTTCCGTACAGCCAACTGGACGAAATCGTTCGGGTGACGAAGCTTAAGAAGAACGAGGCACGGCTCCAGTGGGACATTTACGACACCCCGCACCACTGTAGCTATACCGCGCTCGGCCCAGAAAAGGGCGAATCCAAAACCAAACCGAGCGACAACGTCAAGTGGCTCTTGGAACAGGGTCAGCCAGGTTCCCTAATCATTTCCAGTAGTGATCCCATCCCAAACGTGGACACCGATCAGCCGCCCCACCGGCAAGCCGCAGCCACCTACCGGGACACAGCAAGTGACCACGGTGGAGAGTTCACAGTGACAATGGAGCACCCTAAGGCTGCCAACCCCAAGCCGCTAGTAATCGAGATCACGTCGCTGGGTGCGGCGATCGTCCGAGAGGCTTTGCCTGCCGCCGGCGTTGTCGCAACGAGCCAGCCGGCTCATCGCGTGGGATGATGGGGGACGACTGGGAAGCTCCCGGAGAAGTTTGCCCCGTCGAATCCTTGGCTGTTGAGCGCGCCCGGGACTTTGCGAGGCTCGTCGGCTCTGGTGCTAGTCCCTTCGCAGAGGTTTTCGAGACACGCAAGCATGCCGACGGCACCGAGGTGGTCGTCCTCGAAGTGGCAGCGACAGTACCCCAGCGTCCGAAGGTTGCCATTGCTCGGATCGAGCGCCTCTCCGTTGCTTTTACGCATGCGGACTCCCACTATCCCGACATTCGTGCTCTGAGGCAGGACTTCCCGAGGGATCGCGTTCTGCACCTGAACGGTGGCGTGCCAGACTCGGAACCCGCGAGCCTTTGCTTGTTCGAAGAAGCCTGGCCCGACGTTCGGATCCGCCTGACCGCTGCTGAGCTTCTCTTCCGTATTCAGAATTGGCTGACAGACACGGCCTCCGGAAAGCTACACCGTAAAGACCAGCCGCTCGAGCCAGCCTTTATGGCCAGGTTCACGCCGCTCGTACTTAGTTCCACCACAGTCGAGAGGCTAGCGACCGATCTGAACTCGCTGAATCTGGGCATTGTTACGTCCCCCTGGGGCGATGTACTTTTCGAGCAACGGCTAGACCGTAATCCAACGGGCAAAGCTCCGCCTGCCCTTGTCCTGGGAGTGGTAAGTGCGCCCCATGGTCACTCGATCCGCCTCGATGCTCCGACCAACCTCGCTGACCTGCACTCAAGCTTGGAAGCGGTCGGAATCGACCTTCTCTCGGCCGTCAGGGAACGTCTTCTAGGGCAGTCGGATGAACAGCTCACAGAGAACAGGTTCATGGTTATTACCGTGCTCCTGATGCGTCAGAGAACCGAAGGATCTGAAGCGGAACCGGAGTTGGTCGCCTTCACGTGCACAGCCGCACCTGTTCAGACTTCGAATCTGATCACGTTTCGGGCGGCCGTGGGCCTTACCGGTCAAAACCTCGATCAGTCGAAGAAGGGTGAATCCATTGTCGTGCGACATCTTAGCGTTCGCTTCGACCTCTCGCCCCAGCTTGCGGCACGATACAGTGGAGAAAGCCCGAGCGAGTATAAGCTCGTGGGGATCGGCGCTGGCGCGCTAGGATCCCAAATCGTAATGAACGCCGTCCGAGGCGGACTCGCCGACTGGCATATTGTTGACAACGATGTCATCCTCCCTCATAACCTGGTGAGACATGCCCTTTCAGGCCCTCACCTTGGACATCCTAAGACCGCCGCACTCGCCTCTGAAGCGAACACCATTCTTGACGTCGGTCTAGTTCGGCCAGTGTTTGCTGACATGCTTGCCGCCACGACGGGCGAGGCTCTAAATGTGGCACTGGACGCCGCCTCCGCCATCGTGGACATGTCGGCGAGCGTCGCAGTGGCAAAGCACATAGCCTCCGACCTTGCTAGCGCTGCGAAACGATGCTCCATCTTCGCCGCACCTTCGGGCCGTGATCTGGTGTTTCTCGGAGAAGACGGTGCTCGTCAGTTTCGCCTAGACCACCTGGAGGCACAGTACTACCGTGCAGTCGCAGAGGAGGGCAACCTCAAGGGCCACATGCTTGGTGCCCGAACGATTGGCAGTTGCCGCGACATCACGGCGGCCGTCTCCCAGGCCTTGATCGGGGGGCATGCTGGCCAAGGGTCGCGAATTCTCAGAGACTGGTTGAAGGTAGATGTCCCAGTAGCGCTCGTACTGAGGTCCAACCAAGTGGACTATGGTCAAACCCAGTGCACGATCCCCTTGGGAGTACCCGTCGAGGTCGGAGCGCTAGGTGACTGGTCGGTGCACACGGACACGAGGCTCCTCGAATCGCTCCGAAAACAGCGACTCGAACATCTGCCTAATGAAACCGGTGGTGTCCTACTCGCGCACTTGGATATTCAGCGTAAGACGATTTACGTCTGCCATGCGATACCGGCGCCCTCAGACAGCGATCGGCAGCCGACTGTCTACATCCGGGGAACAGCCGGTCTCTTAGAGGAATACGAACGCATTCGGGCTGAGACGCTTGGCGGCCTCGTGTATGTCGGCGAGTGGCACTCGCATCCTGACGGATCCGCGTGCTCGCCGAGTGATGATGACTTCGAGGCTGGCATCTCGCTCGCGGAACAAACCAGACCAACTTCCATTCCGGGCCTGCTCCTTATTGTGGGAGAACGTCAAGAGACCTGTTGGATGCTTTGTCAGGGTCCAGAAGCGGACGGTGAACCAGCAGTCCTCCGTTTGACGTGGAACGCCGATTAGGGTCCTAGCTACGGATCCTTGCCGAACCGGCTCCAAGTTGGCGATTATTCATGCGTCGGCTCACGGTGAAGTTGGCGGCACTGCCGCACTCCCTATAGGAGCGATCACCGACATGCAATTTGAAAAGTCCTGCGGCGTGATTGACCTCGAATGTGTCTGAACGCATCTACGAGGCGGTCACCGCCCACATCACTAACGCCCTCATGCGAGGGGTCGTGCCATGGCGAAAACCTTGGCGCGGCAGTCACTCGATGCCTTTCAACGCGGTCAGCAAGAAGCATTACCGTGGTATCAACGTCTTTCTTCTTGCCCTCGCACACTTTACCGATCCGCGGTGGGTTACATTCAACCAGGCCCGCGAACTCGGCGGCACTGTTCTCAAAGGCGAGCGGGCAATGCCTGTGGTCTTCTGGAAGCCATGGTCTACAGAAGGCATAGACCAAGAGACCGGCGAGGTCTACGTTTGGCGCGTGCCGCTGCTCAAGCGGTTCCACGTGTTCAATGTGGAGCAGTGCGACGGCCTTGAGCTCCCGACGCTGTCAACCACGGCAGTCAATGAGCACGCGAGGATTGAGCGTGCAGAAGCCTTCTTGAGCCAGATAACCGACCCTCCTGAAGTACGGCAGCAAGGCACCTCGGCCTGGTATCGACCAGCAGAAGACCTTGTCCAAGTGCCGCCGCTTGAGTGGTTCGAGACCGCGGACTCCTTCTACGGGACCCTCTTTCACGAGCTCGGTCACGCGACAGGGCACGAGAAGCGTTTGAACCGCCCATCGGTGACGGGGGAAGTTCAGTTTGGGTCAGGATCCTATAGCCGCGAGGAGCTCATTGCGGAGCTCACGTCGGCGTACTGTTGCGCAAGCATCGGCCTTGACAACTCGCTGATCGAGAATTCGGCAAGCTACATTCAGTCTTGGCTCTCGGCTCTGCGCACGGACAAGCGCGCTCTTGTCGTGGCTGCCTCCAAGGCACAGAAAGCGGCCGACTATCTCCAGGGCATGTTCAGCAGCGACCACCCAGTCTAGTTCACCCCTCACCATTTGGTGGGGGTTTTTTCTTCTCTTCACCAACCGAGAAGACGCTTGCCTACGAGCAAGAGCACGGCGAACGCAAGCAAGACGAGCACAGCAAGGTCGTTGCGTCGGGCATAGAGGAGGTCACGTTTGTCGATCCGGCTTGCGCACCAACGGCAAACGACCCGCATCCCGTAATGTGATTGCACATGGCTCACCGACGCCTTAGGGTAACGCTTGCGAATCCACTCGCCGGTTTTGACCCGCCGGCGCAGCTGGCGGCTCTTTGGATCAATCGAGTTGCCGCACACATAGCAGTTGGGCATGCCCACTTGGTCTCACGGTTCACAGCCTTGCGCGATGATCGGGCCGTTCAGGAACAGACTTCCAGCTACGCCTTGAGTGAGACAAGCCAGTCGGTGAGCTCACTCAGGTGGTGAGCCCAGAAGAGCGTCAGTCCCTTGGCCTGTGCGCTCTCAAGGTTGTGGAGTTTGAATACTCCACCAAGAACGGCAGTGGGGACGACGTTGATTGAACCCATGTGACTATCCCAATACACCGCCTTCACTGCCGCATCATTGTTCAAGCGCTTCACAGAGTTTGTTGAGGAATTGGAGACCTTGCACTCGATCGGCATGCACCGCCCGTCGTATAGCCCGACTAAGAAGTCCGCCTTCCTTTCGCCAAGGTGACTTTCCCCGCAGAACTCACCGGGCCCGGGAGCAAGTGAAATATTGGTGGCCTTGCGAGTCGGCACATTTGTGTAACCGATGTCCAGTAGGGCCTGCGCGACCTGGGCTTCCTGAGCCTTCTTCCCATCGCTTCGTCTCAGGGTCGCTGTCTTCTGGGCTGCAACGAGTGCGGCGCTAGCAATCGTGGCTGCTGTCCGCTCGGCTTCAGTTGACTCGCGGGACTCAGTAAACCAAGGGAATCTCCGCCGATCAAGCCCGTCTCTCAGGATCGATACAACGCGCGTGGCGCCCTCAGGGTCGGCCTTGAGTGCCGCCTTGCTGAGTTTGCTTTCCGCCAGCACCACGAGGTCATCGGTTGAGACGGGAGGGCCTGTCAAGTACCGCAGTGCAATGAGCGTGTCTTCATCGGTCATCAGCTCAGAGGCCTGTGACTCAAGCTCTTTGAGATCGACCGTCCGCTCCAAGACTTCTTCGAAGATCGTGACGAACTTGTCGAAGTAGTGGAGGTACGCCTCAAGCGGCTCCTCCATACGCTGCTTCTTGAAGACCTCAATGGCCTGCTGACGCTCATTCTCAAGCGTTTCCTTCGTCCATCGGGGCGGCGCAATCATGCAGTTTGCTGGATGAGCACCTTTGGAGTCGGTACAAGGAGCCGCTCCATTTCGCGTGGCTCAAACTTGGTGAGGCCGCCAGCGTACGTGCGTCCCATTGCAGCATCGATGTTTCTGGACAGGAATCGGACGAGCCCCCGTATTACATGGTCGGAGAGGGATTCGCGAGGATAGAGCCCATGCGCGATGTTGATGTGCCGAGCCTCCGCTCGATTGATCACAAAGCCCGGAGATCGTCTAGCCATATACGTGGCCAGGATTGGTGCGGGCTTCCGAAGACGAACGGCCCACCACGACTTTCTGTTTTGAGCGACGTACCCCTGATCACCACCGAGCTCCCGGGCTACCGTGAGAAAACGGTCGACCAGCTTTCGATCGGTTTTGTCAAGGATGTCTAGATCATCGGGGAGATCGATCACGCGCTTCAGAACCGAGGCGTCGGCAAGTTCTTCGCCGAGTGCAAGAATCTCTCTCGCCCGCGTAACTGTCGGCTGAAGCACCGCTTCAGGAAGAAAGGAGCTGTGCTCTCCAGCAATCCATACGTGGTTCGCCCCTGTAACTGTCCCCCTGTGCACCCGGCAGAGTTCGCCAAGCTCGACATAGTCCTCAGGCACGATCTGTGCAGTTCGCGTGAGGTGTGACCACCTCGGCTCCGACTCCAACCGCTCGCGCCGCACCGCTCGGGTGTGCTTCGGTGTGAGCAGTTCGTCAAGTGCCTTCACGCGGGTCAGCATGATGCGGGGTGCCCTTGATCCGACCTTGAAGTAAGTGACCGCACCAGTAACGGCCGCATCGGGGAACGGTTGAGCAGTCGGATCAACGACCACGATGCCCTGCCCTCCGAGCCTGTTGAGAAAGAGCTCTCTCACAAGGCTGCCGTAGTTCACGTCCAACCATTCTGAAGCGGTGATGTAGGCTCCGTAGTCACCTTCCTTGGCGGTGAGAGCCGTAGCCAGGAAAAAGTGAACGTGGAGCCCCGCCAGCTGGCTCGCTCGGATCCCCAGGTTCTCTGCTTGAGAAGATAGCCATCCCTTCCACTCGGGCTCAATGCCGTGGTGACGCACGTAGGGAGGGTTTCCAAGATACACGGACGTGCCTGTTACTCCTGGCAAGGAAACCGAGCGGAAGTCTTGCAGGTGGACTTCGGAGCGCTTGCCAAGTCCCGCCGCGGCCAGCGTTCCACGAGCAACGATCGAAGCCACGGGGTCAATTTCCACGCCCACTAGCCGTGCGTCAGCGATCTTTGACCCCGCAACACGGAGGTAGCGACCCGAACCGCAACCAGGGTCGATAATCCGCTGGGGTGCGCCCTGACTTGCGGCCCACGTAGCCATTGCTTCAACAATGGCCTCAGGCGTATACGTCGCTCCCAAGGCGCGTCGGGTCTGGCTCGATCGAAGCGAAAGGAACGCTTCGCCGAGTACGTCCTGACCAGCGAGAATGGCCGCCTCAACTTCCTCGACCTTCATGCTCGGCACGTCGTGCGCCGTTTGCGCGAGCGCTTCTTCTTGGGCGTGCCATCCGGCCACCGAGCGCGCACCGAGTCGGAGAGCCACGCCGATGAGCGTTTCTTCAGACCACTGGTCAAACAGGTTCAGCTGGTCATCTCTGATCGATCTCGCCACGGCCATCTCCACATCCACCTCTATTCTAGCCCAATAGGTAGACAAAAGTGCGTGCATACAGGGCGCTTCTGGCAGAGGTCACGTCCCTCTAGACGTGTCACCGGACTCAAAAGCCGCCCTCTTTCCCAGTTTACACGGGGCGAATGGCAGGTGGCACAACTAGTAGACACGGCTTATCCATGGGTTTCTCGCACCGGCCTGAGAGCATGAAAGGCGGCTGACCCAGGGGCCAGCCGCTAGTAGTCGCAGGGCAGAAGAATGCACGTCGAAGTGCGATCTCCTTCCGTGATGATCCAGAACCTCGTGAGATTCCGGTCGTGATAGGACGAGAGGAGCCGTCCGCCGCTCGTGAGCGCATCGAGGTTCGCCTGCAGGTCTTCAGGACAAAGGTCGCCCCAGTCGCCAGCGGCGTGCTTGTGGAGTGCGGTCAAAACGTCGTCGGGGCTCAATGCCGAATGGGCAGTCGCCGTGATGACGACCCGCCCGAGAGGAAAGGTCACTGGCACGGGAGTCTCCTGCCCGATCACACCAATTGATGCCGTTGCGGTCAACTGCCAAGTCGTTGCGGCACGAGGTAAGTTGCTCCCAATGCCATCCAGCGATAAGCGAAGCTACAACAACGCTGACCTGACCCCCGTTGACGTTGCTGCCCTCAAGAAGAAGTCGAAGCGAGTTGCCCAGGTGCATCTCCGAGTCGGTTCAAGAAGAATCGAGATCCCCGCGGAAGCGTTCCTCCTCCTCACTGACTCCGGACATGCTTTCGTCAGAGTCCAGCCGATCAACGCCGTCGTGCAAGCCAAGGCTGACAGCTCCTTTGAAGCCATCGCCCCCAAGGATCGTGATCATGCCGTGGCGGCCCTCAAAGCGTTCCGTCCAAAAGGCGCGAAGAAAGCGAAGACCCCTCGAAAATCGCCTGAGTTGCCTGATGAGCTGATGAAGATGCTCGCGGGGCTTCCTCGTGGCTATAAACTGGCGCTGAAGCCTGAAGGCTATGCGTTGGTCAAGAGCCGGACTCGGGGCCGCAAGCAAGCCACGTGAGCATTCGTCCTGGATTTCCCGTGGCCGTCATAGAAGCGATCGCCCACTACGTTTACGCCCTCTTTGATCCAAGAGACACTTGCGCCGGCCCGTTCTACATCGGCAAAGGAGTAGGCAACCGGGTTTTCGCCCACGTGCGAGATGCCCTGGAGTCTCCACACGAGTCCGACAAGTTAGAGCGCATCCGTGCTATCCATCGGGACGGGCAAGAGGTGCGGGCTGTAATCCTTCGCCACGGACTCACAGCCGAATGTGCCTTCGAGGTCGAGGCAGCCTTCATTGACTACATCGACGGCTTGACCAACGTTGCTGGTGGCCAGCACTCTGCCGGACGCGGACTGATGACGGTCGAGGAGGTCATCGCAGAGTATGAGGCGCCCGCGATACGAATCGAAGAACCAGTGATACTCATCAAGATCAACCGGCTCTATCGGCGTGGCATGAGAGCCGAGGAGCTCTACACAGCGACCAGGAAGAGCTGGGTCGTGAACAAGCGAAGTGCCGATCAAGTCAAGTACGCAGTTGCGGTGGCATTTGGTATTGTGCGCGAGGTCTACAGGATTGAAGAGTGGTATCCATCCGAAGACCATCCGGCTCGGTGGGCTTTCAGGGGAACAATCGCGCCGGAACTGCGGCACTACGTGGGCGGCTGTGTCGCGAACCAGTTCATAAAAGGAGCCGCTAATCCGATCAAGTACCTCAATGTCGGAACGCGAGTGGTTTGAATAGAGAGAGCCCCACCGACTGTCATCGCGGCGGGGCTCTCTCTTCGACAGACCCGGAAATGGTGCCCCGGGCTGTTTGCTGCTAGGGGGCCAGAGGATTCTGGTCGAGGCTCATGACCTGAACACGAGCTCCTAGGGGCTTGAGCACAGACCGGATCTCCTCGCGTGTTCCCGTGCTCACACCCCAAAGTCGCACAAGCTTGACCTTGGGATTCTTCGCCAAGCGCTCGGCGGCCGCGCGATAGCGGGTGTCATGTTCTCGGTCTCCCTTGAAGTCGTTCCATCCGTCGCCGCAGACCACAACGCGGACAAGTGGTTCAGGCGTCGTCTCGGCCGCGTCGGCCATGGCGTCGAGCATGGTGGCGTAGTCAGTGCCGCCGATCGGATCAGACTTCTTGAGATTCTGAGCAAGGATCAGGGCGAAGGCGTCGTCATCGAGGTCGACCGAGGACTGCTGATTACTATCCCAGACCTCCTCCACGTTGTGTCCGAAGCGGAACAGACGTAGGCTGTCGACCTGGGGGTCGAAATTCGTTCCAATGTCGAACGACATCGACATAAGATGCGAGCGAATCTGCTCGGTCGATTGACTATAGTCAACCGAGACAAGGGTCTGAGCACCCTGCTTGTTGCCTGTTGCAGGCGGAGAGGCGACGGAGGTCGAGCTACAGCCGCTTGCAAAGAGCATCGCCGAGGCGACCATGGCGAGTGCGATGATGGTTGATTCTTTCATTGTTCGTTTCTCCAAGTCTGGGATGCTATGCACGGCTCTGGGCGTGAGCTTCGTACTTCACCTTGTCCGAGTTCATGCGCTCTCGCATTTCTTTGAGCTCCTGCACCTCATGAGGCAACAACTCGGTAGGAATCTCGGGTCGGGTTGACATGAGCGCCTTTGTCTCTCGGTCGTTGTCCTCTTTGAGCTTCGCGAGGTGGGTCTCAAGCTCACGGATGCGTTCCTCGATTACCTTCACGTGTCCAAGAGAGTCGATCGCCGCCTTGACTGGCACCGTCCTCTTGATCGCCTCGACTTTGCCTGTCTTGTCCGTGTCAATGAAACCGTCGATGGACTTACGAGCGGACTCCGAGTAGCCCAGGCAGAAGTTGCTAAAGGCCAGACCGATCACATAGATGCCGGAGCACACGCATCCGAGGAGCAGCGCGATCCCGACTGGCATGGCGAGCGCGGGGTTAAGCGCGGCCCTGGAGGCATTCATCGTTAGGAACGAGAATGCGTCGAGACCGGCCAGAGCCACGAACACGAGGACCGTGACCAAAGTCACCAGCAGACCCGACTTGAGCACCTCTTGGCGTGCCCGGCCCGAACCGAGTTTTGAGCCGATGGACTTCCAAGCGGGCATGAGGAACACGACCAGGCCTAGCGTCACCAGCCCGCCCAGCACGAGCGAGATGGCGACTCCAACGACGTTCGCCAGGAGGGCGCGGGGCACCAAGAGCTTGAACAGGAGCCCGAGCCCGAGCGAGGAAAGGATCCAGCAGCAGGCCGCGAGAGCTGGCTTGACCCAGGCCAAAGCGCGGACGTTGATTCCCACGCCGAACGTCAAGTCCAGCTGCCGCGCCGCTTCCGCCTCGTGCACGAGCGGAACGCGGTGCACGTCAGTCTCGGTTGTGCGCCCCGGCTCGTACTTCACGTTCACCTGCGCGCAGTGCTCGGCCGCCGAGCGGTGAGCTGCATCAAGATCCAGCTTTGCAGTGCCAAGCGCGTTCTTCGTTTGAGCACGTTCCTGCTGATACTCGGACTTCAGGTAGTCCACGTCCGCGTAGATGCGCTCAAGGTGAACCTTAGCTTGTTCCTGGCGAACATGGAGCCTGTCGGCGAATTCGGCTTCCTTGCTTTCCAGCAGCCGGGCTGAGTGGGCGTAACGCTCCCAAGCGGAGCTGACGACGTTGCCTCCGTTGGAGGGCTGCGGATTATTGTTGTCGATAGAGTTCATTTTCAGATGCCTTTCAGGGGTAGGTCGGGGCGACCCAGAACACGAGTCGCGGCGGTGCAGTCAGGAGCAGGCTCATGCACCAAACTGAAGCTCATTCTCGATCTCCAGAAGGGCGGTTCCTGCGGCGCGTTCAGCCTCGTCATGAGGAAGAATGTGTGCCTTCGCTGCGGTTTCACTCGCGAGCTCACGCAGGCAGCGCGGCGCGACCGCAATCCATTGGGGGCTGTCTGCGAGCACGACTAGACGCTCGAGGTCAGATCTCTCAGAGTTGCCAATCCAATGGACGGCGGGCTTCATTAGACTCCTCCGGGGAGGGAGAGCCCGGCACGGCGCAGCGCGAGTGCGACCGTGGTCGAGACTTGCTCCCCTCGCTCCGGCGCAGAGGCGGTGGGAAAAATCTCCGAGAAGATCCTTGCTGAGGCGGAGGCCCAGCCTTCCGGGAGTGAAATCCCGGACGATGCAGCGACGCGTTCTACATCTGCGGCGGGGACGCGGATACAGCCGGTCGGCTCAGACAGGGCGTCGATTTCAACTTCGGGCCAGCCTTCTTGAGCAACCCCGGCGATGTCGACAATCACGAGGCGGAGCTTGACGCTCTTGAAGATTCCAGTCCCGAGGAGGATTCCGCGAGCTCGGAGGAGCTGCTTCTTTCCTGTGGCGACCGAGGATGGGGAGCTTGTCGTCTTGACTTCGAACAGCACGACTTGGTCACCACAGACGCTCACGGCATCGAGCTCGAAGTACTGCACTCGACCAGACTTGACCGTCCGGACAATGCGCCTGGGATCGAGTGGGTTCGTTCGGGCGACGATCTTACGCACGAGGGGTTCAACCCGTTCGCCCGTGATCGTTCCAAGGGAGGCGTCCTGCTTCGGGCCCAGCGCCCGGAAGCGCTCCTTGAGAGCCTTCATCCGTCGACGATGGGCCCGATATCCGGGGTCATCGACCTGGACGAGAGTCACGTTGTCGTAGCAGGTGCGGTTTTGGGCCACGGTCACTGACGCGCGGTCAGTGATGGTGGCTGTTACAATGGATCGCCCTCGCCCAACGGGCGCGGGGCCAATTAATCCAACTGATGATTTCATCTCCGTTCTTCCCGATGCAAAAGTGTTGACAAATGTCTATCCTTTTGCTAGTGTGTGAGGCGCAGCTGGCTTCATCTCCGCTGCAACTTCCCGCGGGTCGTGCCTTTCTGAGAGGCCGGCCCGCTTTTCGTTGCGAGATGGGGTCACCTGCAATCCTCACTGGGATCGTGGCACGAGAAGAGCGTGGTTGTCACGGCCTAGGACGCCTTTTGTGGTGTACGTCGAACAAAAGTGCTATATAGTCGACTTATACGTGTTATGGTGTGTAATTGCCATAATGGAGCCATGAGCGCAGACAAGGTTCGGATTGGGCAGATCTTGAAGGCGGCCCTCGACAAGAAGGGCGTCAGCCTGAAGGCACTCCTCGATTCGCCCGCGGGCAAGAAGCTCGCGCGCGACGAGAAGGGCGAACGGTTGAAGTACTCACGGGTCAACAATGTCATGAACGGAAGGCGGATTCCCCTGAGCGAGTCTGTACGGCGAAACATAGCCGCCTTGTTCGACCTCTCTGAAGATGAGTCCGCTCTGCTTGTCTCTGGAGTGCCGCGTCAAAAACCCCTGGTCAGGCCTTTTGACCACGTCAAGGCTGGTGACCTGGGACTCTGGCTGTTCCGGGATATTCGAAGGAAGTGGTTCGGTGACTTGGATGAAAGCGGTAAAGAGCAGCCAGTATCGGCGTCGGCTCCCTTGACGGTCTACATTTTTGCCACGGGCGCCCCGTTGGCAGTCCAAAACCCAATGGTCTCCGGGTGGTTGCGGAACCTCTTGGAGACGGGAGGTGCCGGGCGCCGGGTGCTTTATATCTTTCCGCCGGGCAGCCCCGCAAGGGAGTTCGAGGACATGCTTGACAAGGGCGTCGGGATTTTGTCGAGCAAATGGACTGCGTCGCTGTTCTCGGTGGTGAGTTACGAGGTCTCAGCACACACAGATGAAGGCAAGCTCCGCGCATTTGTGGAGATCGCAAAACTGGCTCCAGTACGAAGGATGTTCCATTCGTTTGAGCTGGGCCCTATTGTCTTCGTCCTGGAATCAGAAGATGGCACTCGCGCTCATTTCACCTCCACGAGAGTGAAGGAGAGCGCCATGCGCTGGGTAAGTGGGCACGGGGGAGCAGACCACCCGCCGACCCTTTGGGTTGAAATGCGCGAGGAAGACAAGGGCCCAGTGAATGCCGACATCAGCTTGCTGAATGCTTTCCTCTCAAGCTGGAAGGTTGAAAACCCGGACTCACCTCCTGGGTTGAAGCGAGTCCACATGGAGGACGTCTTGACCGCACTCGCCAAAGACACGATAACACGGGTCTGAGCCGTCAAATCCGTCGCAAGTGTATAATGTCGCGAATGAGGCGCTCATTCGTCGCAACTTCCCTCGCAAGTATCTGCCTGATCGCGGGCCTCGCTGGGTGCAATCCGGCCCCGAACAACGGGCCCACCAACACGGCCAATCCTGACAGCCAGGTTCAAACGGTCACCGTCGGCTTCTTACCGATGGTTTCGGCGATCACCCACTACGTGGCCGTTGACCAGGGCTTCTATGCCAAGCAGGGCCTCAAGGTTGAGGCAACCAAGATCACGACCAGCAACCAGTTGGCCAGCCAGTTGGCCGACGGCAAGTTAGACGCAGCCGTCGAACTCAGCCTGGTGCCACTCCTGAAGACCATCAAGCCAGGGGCGACTAAACCGGCGTTCAAACTGTTCTCAGCCAGCAGTGTGACCGCCGACAAGTCCTTCGACGGCATCGTCGTGAAGCAGGAAAGCACCATCCGCTCGGTTACCGATCTCTCCGGAAAGCGCGTCGCCACCTTTCCAGGCACGACCGCCAGCGCCTCGCTCACCTATGCGTTCCAGCTGATTGCTCCTGGCAAGCCGATCCCCGTTTGCAAGCCGACTGCGCCCGATCTTCAGCTCCAGGCACTTGAAACCGGCGGTGTCGACGCGCTCTACTGCTACGAACCCACCCTGAGCCGTGCGCAGTCAAGCGGCATGCGTCTCCTGCCGAAGTCGGGTATCTACGCTTTCCTTCAAGAGGGGAGTCCTGTGGGCGTGGCGGCCGTCAACACTGAATTTGCGACATCCCGGGCAGACGCATGCAAGAAACTCGTGGCCGCCCTAGACGAAGCCGCTCTGTACGTACGGCAGCATCCCAAGGAAGCCCGTCAGATCCTAGCCCGTGCGGAGTCAGTTGATGCAAAGGTCACAGGGTCAATGAATGACCTCAACATGGGTACAAGCTCGGAGGTTCGCTTCGAAACACTACAACGGTTCGAGTCGCTCTTACAAAAGATGCACGAAGCTGGGCCGATGCCCCTGACCAAGGATTACGTCTACGCTCCATAGACCGTATGCCAACAACGATCAGATACTTGGGCGCGAGTGGCTTTCAGCTGTCCGTGCCCGACGAGGGATTGGCACTGACTCAATGCACAGCCCTGGTTGGTCGGAGCGGCAGCGG
Organism: Armatimonadota bacterium; assembly: GCA_018268395.1. NCBI lineage: Bacteria > Bacillati > Armatimonadota > Armatimonadota bacterium. The sequence continues at coordinate 356,857 of JAFDWQ010000001.1, forward strand.
TAAGTCAACCCTGGTGCGGGCACTTGCTGGCGACTGGACTCAGCTGGAGTTAGCGAGGGGTCTCCACAGAGGAAAAGCTCGTTCGCGGCGCCGCTTTGAAGTCCCAGCAGAGGCGATCGAACTGCGCGAACAGTTGTCAATCCTTGGGCAAGTTGTAGCTGTTCACCAAGAGGCGTCAGGCGGTTACTTGCCACTGCGGACAGTCGGTGGTCACCAATGGTTGCTCCGGCACTTGTATGGCGTCGAGCAAGCTGACGCCTTTGTTCAGCACCTCACTGCACTTGGAATTGACTTTGATGCCTCTCGACAACTATGGCCCAGCGAACTCTCCGGAGGACAGCAACGTCGACTAGCCCTGGCACTTGTCCTGGTGTTTCGGCCACAACTGCTCATCCTTGACGAGGCTCTTGCTTCCCTGGATTTCCTGGCCGCTGAAAGCGTAATGGGCCACTTGCGGGAGCTCATGATCGAGCAAGGACTCAAAGTCATTCTCGTCTCGCACGACTTGTACTCATTGGGCACACACACGGATTCCGCAATCGCGGTGCATGAGGGGAAGCTTTCACATCACTATCGAGGCAATGCCACCGACATTGAATGGATTGCCAAGTTGCGAGGAGAGCTCATATGAAGGAGCGATTGCTTTCAATCACGGGAAGAATTCTCCGGAGAGCAATCCTTGCCCTGATGTCGGGGACACTCACTTGGGGCTTCGCATACGCCCTATACTTGTCAACCTCTAGATCTGGATACTACCGAACTGACCTCCAGAGTGTTCTAGCAGCCTTCAGGCATGACTTCATGCTGTGTAGAACCTCAATCTGGCCTGACGTCCTTGCCACCGCTACACGGTCGATGGCCGTTGCCTTTGCGTCCCTTTGCTCTGCTCTTTTGCTCGGGCGCGCCTTCTCCGCTATCCAAACCGATGGCCCCTCCAGACTATTCGGATATCAGGTTGAGTCACTTCTCGAAACCTGGAGGGCTATTCCCGTAACCATGCTCTTTGTCCTGCTTGCATTCAGCATTCAACTTGGAAGTGAGTGGACATACATTTTGATCCCTGTTCCAGTCACGACCGCCATATTGACTTCCGCAATCATGATTGCCCAGAAGTCTCGCTCCTCCGCTCGGCAGCACTTCTACTATTTGACGTTTCGTAAACAAGAGTTTCTTTGGCTCACCATTCCAGAAATCTATTTGTCAATCCGTTCCGATTTGCGCCAGACCCTACTTTACTCCGTTCTTATGGTAGTCGTACTGGAGTACATTCAGCAGCCACTATCCGGACGTGGAATTGGCGCGCATTACTACCAACTTTTCGCAACGCCACCGGCTCCGCAACTTCTCTTCGCCATGGCTTTGCCACCGTTGTTAGTAGTGTCCGTTGTCGGCGCAATCGTAGTTTCCTTCTTCGACTTAGGGATGGAGTCCTCTTGAACGACACTCGTCTCGGCATCGCGTTTGACTTCGATGGAACCCTTGTTGACACCGAGGTTGCCGAAGTAGATGCGTGGAAGACTGTGGAGGAGATTTACCATGCTATCGGCGTGGCCGAGACTGTCCGAGAAGCAATTGTTTTCGGTCCGCAACATCATGCTCCCGAACTGGCCTTAGAGGTAGCGATTCGCTCTGGACAACCTCATCACGTAGTCTACGATACATACCGGAGGGCGCTGTACAACCACCCCATCGTCTCTGAGAAGAGAGTTCGCCCGGTCGCAATTGACTTGCTTCAGGCGTGCATTCGCAAGAACTCAAGCAGAGTATTGTGCAGTGGCGCTCCATACGGTTGGATCGGGCCCTTTCTGCGGGATCTGAATTTGCGCGAAATGTTCGACGAGGTTATTACTCGAGACACCTGGCCACCGAACTACGGAAAGGCGGACATATACGCGGATCTCAAGAGCCGGCTCCAAAAGTCTGGGTGCACCCTGTTTCTCGCATTTGAGGACTCTCCAAGAGGCATTTCGGATGCTTTTGAAGGAGGATGGACACCCATCCACCTCCCAAACGGATTAATCACCGAAGCGGATCTACGGCGCATAACCGTTCCAATTGGCGTCCTTGAGAATGGCCTAGGCTACACAACGTCAGAGCTGGGTGTAACGCTCAGCAACTGAAGGTTTTCGGTTCATTGCCGAAGCTCGCAATCGCCACAGACACTTGGGACGAGATCCAATCATCCTGATAGGGGGAGGCTTATGCCAGTATGGGAACTTTGCAGCGAGGCCAACGCGTTCGGCACATTGGAGATCAGTCTCTTGAGGTACGGGCCGCGAGCGGATCGGAACTCCAGCGTCTCGCTGGTCAGGATCACTTCAAGACCCAAGTCAACCAATTCGAATGAAATATCCAGACCATGGTTGTGCCTAACCGTGTCTCTCAGCGGCGAAGCCTCAAGCCGCTTGAGAGTGGTGTTGAGATCGTGCTTGGTTGGCAAGTGGACGACGATTGTGTCCAAATAGCCCTCGAACAATGCCAGAAACCCTGGGCTTTGGACCGTCTCCGGTTGCCGAAATGAATCAGTAGTAATTTCTATCTTGTATTCGCTGGAGTCGTCTTCACTCTGAGCAATGCTCGCGTACACATCGAAGCCGGGAGTTATGATGGAGAAACCGTCGCCGGAGCGGTTGGCCTTGAGTTCTGAATAGAGGTACTTGAGATTCGTGTGTAATCCCGGATAGATTTGATCGAACAGGTTATTCATGTCTTCAGACGCGATGCCCACAACGAATGCTTGCGAGGCCGGTGTGACACTGGGGAACACTTTGTGTTTGCCCTTCAAGAATCCCGACAAGGACTTCACGGAGCCTGTGGTGATTCCACGAAGTTCCACGTGGTCGGCGATCCGCTCGACCCCAGTTGGGCCCACTGCTCGGGCTCGAATGATATTCCCAAGATCGGCGACAATGAAGTCTTTGTTGAAGTCCATAAAGGCCCTTGGCAATTGAGTGGCAGTGCCTCTCCGCGTATCTCGGATGACCTCCGGCACGCGTATGGCCAAGTACTCTTGCAGATCCTGGGCATATAGAAGTTCATTCTCGCGAAGGATGGCAGGGATGTCTCCCGATATCGCTTCCAAGAGGCAGCTTGTCCAATAGCCATGCCGAGCAGCAACGTATGGAAAGGAGCGCTCATCGCTACTGCAGGAGGCAAATATAACTACGGCTCGGGCGTCTCTGTCGTACATCCTTAACTCCTCGGCCGAGAAAGTGCCAGTCGGGGAGCGAGTAGACGAAAGAAGCTCCAACCCACTGTGACAGGCGTCAACAAAAAGCATTGCTTTTTGAGCTCGCAACGAAGTTATTCGTCGGAAAATGTCTTCCAGTTCTATGGTCGAATCGTCGAGACGTTCAAGGTAAGTGTCAATGGCAGAGAGCCTGTTCCTGTCTTTTACTCGGAACCCGTGACCGGCATAGTAGAGAACAACTACGTCTCGTTCGCCCACTCTTCCCACGAGATCGTCCAGTTCTACGCGGATGCGAGTTAGGGTGGTCACGTCGCTTAGAAGGACTCTGGCATCGACTTCGTGTCCCATGTTGGCCCACGCGCTGGCGAAATCGGTTGCATCGTTTTCAGCGAAGTCCACTGTCGAGAGGCTGGCGTCGTGATATTTCTCGATTCCAAATGCGCGTACGTAGATCATGGAGGATGTCCTGCCCTGGTGCTCTCCAATCTTCCTCGAATGAACCTATTTATGACGGCTCGGTTCCCTGCTGGGCACACCGAAGGCTTCGCGTGTGACTCTGTAGCCCAGCCCGTAGCCCAAGAGAGCCCTGCTAAGTGAGGCGCAACCAGGGCCTATGCCCGGGTTTCTACGTAGTTTCAGACTCAGTCAGGTAGACGGTTCCTTTCCCGCGCACCACTTGGACTCAGGTTCATTTCAACCCAGACCAAGTACCAATACCAGGAACTCTGTTCGGCAAAATGCGAACCCTTAGAAGTGTCGATAGGACGTCTACAACGGGACTGTTCGAAGTCTGAGCGAATTCCCGATCACAGACACCGAGCTTAGGCTCATTGCCAAAGCGGCGATCATGGGACTCAACAGGAGCCCCGTGAACGGATAGAGCAGCCCCGCGGCGATCGGGACTCCGAGTACGTTGTACACGAACGCGAAGAACAGGTTCTGGCGGATGTTGCGCATGACCGCCTGACTCAGCCTTCTGGCGCGGACAATGCCGCTGAGGTCGCCCTTGACGAGCGTGATCGAAGCGCTCTCGATCGCCACGTCGGTTCCCGTCCCCATCGCGATGCCGACTTGGGCCTGCGAAAGCGCCGGCGCGTCGTTGATGCCGTCGCCCGCCATGGCGACGAACTTGCCTTCGCTCTGTAGCCTCTGGATTACCTCCCGCTTTCGCTCCGGCAAGACTTCGGCCTCGACATCGTCGATCCCTAGTTCTTTGGCGACCGCAGCCGCCGTGGTCTTGCTATCGCCGGTCAGCATGACCACGTGAAGGCCCTCGTCCCGAAGAGCTTTCAAGGCGGCAGGTGTAGTCCCTTTGATAGGATCGGCGATACCGATCAACCCGACCAAGTCCGTGCCCTTGACGACGTACACGACGGTCTGGGCTTGGGCCCTCATCGCTTCCGCTCGTGCCGCAGCCTCCTCCTCCTCGACACCGAGTTCCACAAGAAGGGCGCGGTTGCCCAAGCCCGCCTTGTCGCCTCCTATTGTGCCGGTGACGCCCTTGCCGGTGACCGAAGCAAAGTCAGCGACGGTCTCAGCAGCCACCGCCCGCTCCTTCGCGGATGCCAAAATGGCTTGAGCCAGCGGGTGCTCGCTACCAGCTTCGAGCCCGGCGGCAATGTTGAGGACGCTCGCTTCGTCTCCAATGAGCGCCACGACGCTGACGACCTTCGGGCGTCCTTCCGTCAGAGTGCCCGTCTTGTCCACGACCAGGGTGTCCACCTTCTCGAACGTCTCGAGAGCTTCAGCACTCTTGATGAGGACGCCCGCATGCGCTCCCCTTCCTGTCCCGACCATGATGGACATCGGGGTGGCCAATCCTAGAGCACAAGGGCAGGCGATGATGAGGACGGCGACCGAGTTGATCACGGCATAGGCCATGGCCGGAGCCGGGCCGAAGGCTGCCCAGACAATGAAGGTGACGACGGCGATCAGGATCACGGCGGGCACAAAGTAGCCCGCGACCAAGTCGGCGAGGCGCTGGATCGGGGCGCGGCTACGTTGGGCCTCGCTCACCATCTTGACGATCTGGGCCAGCAGCGTCTCGGAGCCAACGCGCTCCGCTTTCATCAGGAACGAGCCTGTGCCGTTCACCGTCGCGCCCGTCACCTTCGAACCCGCCTCCTTCTGCACGGGCATGGGCTCGCCGGTCACCATGGACTCGTCGACAGAACTGGTTCCTTCGGTGACCACTCCGTCGACCGGGATCTTTTCGCCGGGCCTCACCCGCAACACGTCGCCCACGGCGACTTGCTCCAGGGGAATGTCGGTCTCTTCGCCGTTCCGGACGACGCGCGCCGTCTTTGGCGCAAGTCCAAGGAGCATCTTGATCGCGGAGCTCGTCTGGCTCCGAGCCTTCAGCTCAAGCACTTGGCCAAGCAAGACCAATGTCGTGATGACCGCTGCCGCCTCGAAGTAGAGGTCGACTCCTCCCATCGCGTTTCTGAAGGACGCGGGGAAAATGGCCGGAGCGAGAACGCCCACGACGCTGTAGAGCCAGGCGACCCCCGTCCCCATCGCGATCAAGGTGAACATGTTGGGGCTGCGGTGGACGACGGACGCCCAAGCGCGCTGAAAGAACGGCCAGCCGCCCCAGAGCACGACCGGCGTCGCCAGAGCAAACTCTGCCCAGCCGAGAACTCCATGGGGAATCCATCGAGAGACGTCCTGTCCGAACAAATGGGGCATGACGGCAAGAAGCAGGGGCAACGTGAGGGCGCTGCTGACCCAGAACCGGCTCGACATGTCGACGAGCTCGGGATCCGGGCCCTCCTCGAGGGTCACGGTCTGAGGCTCAAGCGCCATTCCACAGATAGGGCACGTACCTGGCTCGTCCCGGACGATCTGTGGGTGCACCGGGCAGACGTACTTCGTGACCGTCTTCGGCGCGACCGGGTGCTCGGGCTCCAGGGCCATGCCGCACTTGGGACACGAGCCAGTCCCCTTCTGGCGCACTTCGGGGTGCATCGGACAGACGTACCACACGTCCGCGCTTCCCACCGCCTGCGTTGCAGGCTGCTTCTGCAGGTATTTGTCAGGATCGCTCTTGAACCGCTCCAAACACCCTTGGCTGCAGAAGTAGTACGTCTGCCCGTTGTGCACGGCCCTCCCGGCCGCCTCCTCCGGCGTGACCGTCATACCGCACACGGGGTCGGTTTCCTGCCTCATACCAGCGGGGGTATTCATCGCACCAGCTTCCTGAAGACCTCGTCCAGCTCGTCCAGGACTTCGTCCCTGGACATCGCTTTCGTGGCTTTGTGCGCCCCTTCTGTACCATGGCCGACGATGCAGTTCTTGACGTGTTGCGACGCGAGGGCGACCGAGACTTGACCCAATGCAGAACTCACGGCCGAGATCTGGTTGAGGATGTCGCAGCAATAGGCGTCCTCTTCAAGGAGCCTTCGGACACCGCGCACCTGCCCCTCAATGCGGGCGAGGCGCCGGTCGATCGCTTTCCGTTCGTTGGCGTGCATGTCCTCACAATACCCACGAGGGTATACGGCGACAAGGACTACCTGCGGGCTCGGAGAGCCATCGGCATTTCGTGCTTCATCTGCGAAGGCCGGACGCGAACGAACACGCCAAGGCTGACGGGGTTCTTTCCGTAGAAGGGATCAAGCTCTGAGGGGAAGGCGAACAGCCCGACGAAGCCGCCAATACCGACGTCGTAGCCGCCGCTGCTCGCGAAGTCGCGGGTCAGGCCGAGCACCAGTTTGTTGATCGTATGCGTTCCGGGAGGAACGCCGACGAGTTCATCCTTCTCGACCCGCTCGAAACGGCCGAAGTACGAGGTCGGCCCTTGGAAGTACGTCGCTTCAAGACCGACCGCCGACGTCTTTCCGTCGGGCTTGATGTTCTGGCCAAAGAATGCGGTCGCGGAGAAGTTGTCGCCGTTCGGCATGGGCCGGGAGAACATCGCGCTCGCGGTCAAGCGGTGCTGATCGACCCCAGGCTCCAGCGCTTCCGGCTCCTTGAGGAAACCGTACGAAAGCTGCAGCGACCACTCTTTGGTGGGGTTGAACGTCACCCGGCCTGACGCCGAGTTCAGCCGGATCGGATCGAAGTCGAAGCGGTCTTCGTCAGGCTCCCTGTCATTGAACCATGACCCTTCGACCTGGAGCTTGTCGCCGAGGATCACGCCACCAGTGAGGACGCCGAAGGAGATGTGGGTCGAGTCGAACCAGTGATGGCTGATTGGCGCCTCCGGGTTCTCCATCCCGCTGGGCCGGTGGAGGTACATCGGGCCACCCAGGGCCGGTTCACCGACCGGGCCGCCGTACAGAAAGAAGCGAGCGTTCTCACCAATGGGATGACTGTAGGACGCCGTCAGTTCAGCGAACAGGTCGTGCGGGTGCTGGCGGTCTTGCAACGGCTTTCCGTTCTCGGTCTCTCCCGTTTGGAACAGGTTTGGATACCCTTTCTTGCCGTTAAAGGCGGCGTCCAGAGAGAACATGCCTTGGAGCCCGAAGATTCCTCCGCCGACCTCCCGGCGGCCCATCACCATGACCATCGAAGTGCTGAAGAACTGCGAATCGCCGCGCTTGCCCCCAGCGTCGGTGTAGTTCGCGCTCGCCATGCCCATGAGGCTCACGTCGAATCCCCCCCAGCGTCCCAGGGCCTTCATGAACATCGGCGAGCTTTCCGGCATCCAGCTTGTGCCTGAGCCCTCCTTGGACATCATCCAGTCGCCGAGCTTGCCCTTCATCGAGTCCATGCCGTGATCCAACGGCATGCCCGGCATGTGGTGCTCGTGCTGCTGGGCAGGTTCAGCCTTGTGCCCCTCGTGCTGTGTCTTTGGGGGAGTCTGGTGTTCCTTGCCCTGATGCTGGTGCTCTTGAGCGACCGGCACTAGACCGACCGCCCTTAGAGCCATGGCCAGCCCAAGGGCGGCCGAGGTCGTCTCACACATTGTTCGCTCCCTTGGTTCAGGCGGCAGCCGACCTTCTACACTGCACTGCGCACTCGCGACAGGTTTGGGCGCACTTTCGGGTGACGTCGTGGTCGTACTTTTCGCACTCGGCCGCACACCGGTCGCAGACCTGCGCACAGGACGCACAGTCCGCGTTGGAGCCGCCTCGCATGGTCTGGATCGTTCTGTCGCAGGTGTCCGCGCACTGGTCGCAGATTCGCGCGCACTCCTCCATGCCGGACATGCCGGTCATCTGGCGACATTCCGTCGCGCACGTTCGGCACTCCGCGGCGCAGCGGGTGCAAGTGTCAATGCATCGGTCGAGTTCTTGGGCTACTGCCATGTCCTTCTCCAGTCCGAGCAAACACTCGGCACGCACCTACAATGACTCCCGAAACACTGGGCTGGTGCCAAGCCGCCGCTACTTGGGAGGAACTGCTTGCGGACGGACGAGCGTCACTCCGCCGCGAGCGTCAGTAACTGCTGCTCTCGCTCTGACAGCTGCGGTGCTTCCTTGTCGCTGCGCATGCGGATCCTTCTAGGGTCAGGCTACCCACCAATTGGTACGGGCCAGCCTATCCATGGCCGTGAGTCTTGCGGACAGTCTTCGCTTTGGGAGTCTTGACGTAGGGTTTGGAGGCGTACTTGGCCGAGTTCTTCTTGAACGCCGCCGGGCAACTGTTGCAACAGAAGAAGTAGCGGTTGCCTTTGTAGTCGGCGTACAATGTGCCTCTTGGTCGCCCTGTCCATGTCCACCTTGTCACCGGTGACCGGGCACGCGATGACGTGCTTTGCGTTCTTGGAGACTCCGTGGCCCAACTGAGCCATGACGAAGCAAGATGCGGCCAGGCACGCGAGGACAGCCAGTGGCCTGGATCTCACTTCACCACCACCTTGCCCTTGTACATGCCCATCGGACAAGCAAAGGCAACGTCGCCAGCTTTGTCGGGCTTGAACTTGAAGACGACCGTCTGACCTTCTTTCAACGTTTGTTTCATCTTGAGAGACTTGAACTGGACGGTCGAGCCGCAGCCCATGTGCTTGCCGCCCTTGAAGGTGATGGCGACGGGCTTGCCCTTCTTCACTGCAATGGTGGAAGGTGCGTACTTCCCGTCCGCCACGGTGACCGTAATAGTCTGGACACCCTTGACCTCCTTGGCGGGAGTCGGCGGTTGCGGATGATGAGCCTCGTGCTGAAGCGCGAGGGCGAGCGACGAGGCCGCGAGAGTCGCGGCGAGGAGGAGCATTGGTCTTGCTTTCATGATGTTTGAGTGGAAACGTCGGGGCCCCCTAACGTGGAGACATTGGATTCGGCATCGGGGTCGACTGGCCAGTGCCAGTCCCGGTTGAGAAACGTCTTGTTCAGCCACCGGACAAAGTCGTCCACATAGGTGTGCATGATCGGGATGTCAAAGAGCGAGAGCACCGTGCCACTGATCAGACCGCCGACGACTGCCATCGCCAACGGCTGATAGGCATCAAGGCCCGTCTTGGGCGCCAAGGCCACTGGCAGCATGACAAGCAACGTGATTCCTGCCGTCATGAGGATCGGCCGAAGTCGGTCTGGGCAGGCTCTCCGGATCGCTTGGTCGCGAGGCATACCTCGGTCGCGGTACTTCATGATCAGGTCGATCATCAGCACGGCCGTCGTGAGGTCCATTCCGGTGAGCACGATGACGCCCAGGATGCTCACCGTCGAGAAAGCTTGATGGGCGAGCCAGAGGGCGACGAAGACGCCAGCCAGCTCCAGTGGCAGCGAAGCCAGCATTTGCAGCGGCTGCAAGAACCCTCTGAACTGGACGACAAGCACCAGGTACATCATCACTAGCGCCAATCCGAGGCCGCTCAGCAGTCGCCTGAAGCTGTCCATCATCTGAGTCATGTCGCCGCGCATTTCGATGCCATAGCCCGGCGGAAAGTTGACGGGCTCGATTCCCAGCTTCTTGTTCCCGCTGTACGCGTTCGCGACGAGGTTCATCACCACGTCCATGCTGGGAAGGTCGCCAAGTCGGTAGTAACCGGTCACCCCAATGACTCTTCGAAGCCCGTCGTGTTCGATCGCAGTAGGCGCGGTAGTGGGTTCGATGTTCGCGACGGACTTCAGCAAAACCTGCTTTCCACTTGGAGTTGCCAGGTAGAGGTTTTCGAGGTCTTGCGACGTCTTTCGCGACCCGCCCTCGTAGCGGACGAGGATCGTGTTCTGTCGAAGGTTGGGAAGACGGTAGAACTCGTTCGTCAGGCCCCCTCGTGTGGCGTAGTACGCCTGCTGGGCAATCTGGTCAGGGCTTAGACCCACTTCCTGAGCACGTTGTAGATCCACGTTGATGCGGTAGTCGGGAACACCCATAGCCCATGTCCGGCCCGGTTGGTAAAGCTCTGGCATCTTCTCGCCCACCGCCAGCACTTCACGCCCTAGCCGGTCGAGCTCTACCAGGTCGGAACCATAGATGTTCACGTGGATCGGAGCTGCCGCGGTGGCCATGACGTCCGATCCCATCTCCTTGATCTGGAACCGGCGGACACCGGGAACCGTGCCGAGCGCCTCTCTCTGGATCGAGTCGATGACTTTGAAGATGCTGTTCCGGCGATCGCCCTTGTCACTGAAAGTGAGCATCATCGCAGCTCCGTTCACGGCCGGCATCTGATATCCGGTGAAGAACGGAGACCACGTCTCGAACATCGATTCAGATCCCAGCTCGATGCTCGCCTTTTGAACTTCCGGATGCTTTCGAATGATGTTTTCGACCTGCTTCACCGCGGCCTCGGTGCCCGCGAACGACGTGCCCGGCTGCATCTCGAGGAAGGCAGAAGCCTGCCCCGTGTCAGCGAGCGGCATCATCTCCGATCCAATGAAGTAGTAGAAGGAGAAGCCCAGGATGAGCGTGGCGAGAACGCGGGTGAAGTTCGCGAACCTGTGCTTCAGCAGCCAGTCGATGAGGCGGGCATAGCTGCTCTCCAACTGGTCCAGGAAGGCTTGGAACGGGTCCAGCACTCTATAGAGCAAGCGCGCAACCGGGCGCTTCCGTTCTTCGGCCCGCACGGCCTCCGGCCGCAGGAGCTTGGAGGCCAGCAGGGCAGTCAGGGTGAACGAGACGAACATCGATGCGAGCAACCCGAAGATCAGCGGCCAGACCAGTTCGACGAACATGAGGCCGACGATGCCGCCCGAGAAGATGAGCGGCAAAAGGGCTAGGACGATCATTAGGGTTGAAGCGATGACCGCTACACGGACCTCCGCGATGCCGTCGACCGTGGCCTCCTTGGCGGTCTTCCCCATGCGCAGGTGTCTCTCGACGGCGTGAATGTCGATGATCGAGTCGTCGACGAGGCGACCGATGCTCAGAAGCAGCCCGATGAGTGTGCCGCTGTTGAAGGTCATGCCGAACGGCACCATCATGAGGACGGCCATGGCGAGCGACGTCGGTAACGTGACCATGGCGATCAGCGTTCCGCGCCACTCCCCGAGAAAGAAAAGGACGGCAAGGCCCGTCAAGAGGACGGCAATACCAAGCTCGTGCCACACGTTGTCGAAGAGGATGTCGACGAAGTGGGCGTTGTCGTAGGCGACATCAAAGTGCAGGCCAGGATTCTCGCTTTCCAGTGTCTTGACGACCTGCATCACCGCGGGAACGACCAGGGCGGAGCTTGCTCCCGGATTCTGGATGACGCTGACTGAGACAGACTCGTGGGCCACGCCACTCTTGTTGTCGAGATAGTGGTAGCCGCTTCGGCGCTCCCAGTGTGAGTCTTCGACACGGGCAACGTCTCGGACGTAGACGACCCGGGGGGAGCCGGCGGCGGTCGTTGCGGTACCCGTTGCCGGAACAGGCGGGGAAGCTCCCATGCCCATGCCGCCGACACCGACTGAAGGGGCGGCTTCGGTCTGCTTCCCGGCATCGTTGACCGTCGCCAGTGGATACCCCAAGATGTCGTCCGGGCCCTGCACCCTTGTCGCTACGCGCACGATGCCCTCCCGTCCGACGTCGGTGATCGTCCCACCGCTCGTGCTCACGTTCGCGCGGTCAATGGCGTTCCGCACGTCGAGTATTGAGAGCTTGTAGGCGGCCAACTTGTCCCGATCGACGATGACCTGGAGTTGGCGCCGGTAACCGCCAAAGGGGACGACGGAGTACACGTCGTGGACTGTCTTGAGCCGATTGATCGCGGTGTTGTCGGCAAACTGCCGCACCTTCTCCATGGTCCAGCTTTGAGCAGCGTCTCCGCGGAGGGACAGAGTGAGGATCGGCAGGTTCAGCGGATCGATCGGCACGACCCAGGAGGGCTTGAGGTTAGCCCCGGTCGCGGGCAGGCTCGACTGCACGACGTTCATAAGGGACTGGATGTCCGTCACAGCCCTTTGCATGTTCGTCCCGTATGGGAATTCCAGCGTGACGATCGAGAAGCCGTCTTGGGAAGTGCTCCTGACGTAGCGCACCCCCTTCACGTTAATGAGCTGCTCTTCAATGGGTTTGGAGATGTACAGCTCCATCTCTTGCGACGAGAGGCCCGGCATCATCGTGACGACACCGACCATCGGGCTCTCCACGTAGGGGGCGAAGCGGCGCGGCATCCGCCCGATGGACATACCAGCTAGAGCGATCATCGCCACGAAGAAGGCGACGACCGCATAAGGGTGCTCTATCGACCATTGAGGGATCCGGTTCAGGCCGCTCTGAATCCGTTTCACTTTGGAACAGCCTTGCCCTTCAGCATGTTCATCGGGCACGTGAACTCCAGCTGCCTGCCCTGAGGCTGGGGCGGTATCTCGATGGTCACGGGCACGTTGAGAGGCAGTTCCTTGCGGATGCTCAGGCTTGGGAAGATGACTTCCGTCCCGCACGTCTCAGACGCCCTTCGAATGAAGGTGACCTTGAATGCTCGACCTGCCGGCACCTGGATCGATGGCGGCACATAACCGGCGTCCGTTATCTCGACCACTTGGGGCTTTCCATTAGTGGCGGCAACGGGTTGGGAAGGGGCACTGACCCTCGACCCCTCCACCAGGCTGGGCGGCGGGTCGTCCACCAAGAGCTCTCCCGAAGAAAGACCGCTGGACACCGGAACAAGACCTCCCGAGGCCGGACCGACCTGAACCTCCTTGCGGGAAACGGTGTACTCGCCGTTGGCCGAGGCTTTTGCGATCCAGGCATAGGATCTGTTGCCTTGGTCGGCTGTCTCCGTGAGGACGGCCGATGAGGGCACGACCACAGAGTCACGGACAGAACCGACCGTGATGTCCATCGCGAGGTATTGCCCGGGCTTGATCTTGCCACCGGTGTTCGGATAGAGCGCCTCGACGATCCCCGTCCGTGACGAGGGATCGAGTCCTGGAGACACGCTTGTGACAGTCGCCAACAGAGGGTGCTCTTCGTCGCCTCGACTGCGCACTGTGACGCGCGCTCCTGGGGCGATGCGGTCCAGGTCGGACTCCGGAACGTTCGCCTGGAGCCTGATCGGAGAGACTTGAGCGAGCTTGAGCACGGCCTGCCCAGGGGCAACGACCGTCCCCGGGCTGACGAGTCGCGAAGTCACCAGTCCATCGATGTTCGATTTCAGTTCAGCAAAGCCGCGCTGGGTCGTCGCTCCTCGCAGACTCGCGGCTGCTTCCGCGACTCCGGCAGCCGACTGTCCAACCTTGCTCTTTGACGCTTTGGCACCAGCCTCCGAAGTCCGGACGGCTGCTCGCTTGGCAGCAACGTTCGCTTGGGCTTGCTGGACTTTGCGGCCAGCTGCAGAAATCTCGGCGTCAGTCCGCTTGAGCATGGCCCTCGCCGACGAGACTGCAGACTGGGCCCGCCGGACGTTCTCTCGGGCCTTGTCGACCATCGCGCTCGACTTTCGAGCATCAGACTGCGACTTCTGCCATTCGTCTTTGGAGATCACCCCTTTTTCGAACAGAGCGCGCATTCGTTCCAGGTCTTGACGCTGGTACTCCTCGTCCGCCTGCGCAGCCGCAAGTTCCGCTTCCATCGACTTCACCTCTGCTTCTGCGGAGGTGACCTCGGACTCGGCGCTGCCACGGCCTTGCTGAGTGGCTTCGAGCATCGACCTCGCTTCAGCCAGCTCCCCTTCTGCCATGCTTGCCTCCGCCTTAGCCTGAGCGATCGAGCCAAGCGCCTGCTGGTACTCGAGCGCAGCTACATCGACCCCCTTCTGAGCCGTGTTGACTCCGGCTATCTTCTCACCCACCATGGGGTCGAGCTGAGAAGTGTCCAGCCTGGCCAAGACCTGCCCTTTGCGAACCCTGTCGCCGACATAGACTGGCATCGCCACGATGGCGCCGGTCACACGGGGCACAACGTCTTGCTCGACGAAGCCGACGGCTTGTCCAGAGTAACTGACAGTCGGGGCAAACTCCTTCAGCTCTGCTTTGACCAAGCGGACGGGGATCACGCCCTCCGGAGCGGGCGCGTTCATCTCCATGACTTGAGCCTCGATCGGGGTCATTGCTCCTTCGCGCCGCTGCGTCTTGACCGCCCAGACTGCGATGGCCAGGGCCGCGCCAAGGACGAGGAGCGAAAGGAGGACCTGCCTCGTGAAGAGAGACTTTGCGTGGACTCGTTGACCAGACTTTCGGATCCGAACGACGACAAAGACGAGTGCAGCGGCCACCAAGAGCCAAGGCCAAAGTGACAGCAGGTTGAAGCCACCCCCTGCCCTCTCCGTGTCCTCACCTGTCGACAACGGCAATACTGTCTTGCCACTCCCTTGCGGCCCTTCAATCTCGATCGTGGCCTCGTAAGCTCCGCCCATAGCGAAGACTGCAGGGGCGGTGTACTCTCCTCCGGAAGATCCAGGAGTCGCAAGCTGCTCTCGCTCTCCCATGGACATCCCAGGCATCTTCGCAAGGGTCTTGATCGTGGCCCCACTGACCGGTTTGCCGGATTGGTCAGTGACCTTGATGAGCAAGGTCGCCCTCCCAACTGGGACGACGGCAGGCTCTGTCCGAAGGTCGACACGGTAAGGTCCAGCGACGCCTTGGACTGCCGAGGCGAAGCATGCCAACGCGCATGCTAGGAAGCCGCAGATGGTTTTCATTGCTTGCCCCCAGCGGCTCTCATGAGTCGGGCTCTGGCCAGTGCCAGTTCAAAGTTCGCGCGCGATAGGTCGGACCGCGCCTGCGTCAGCGCCTGCAGCGCGTCAAGCTGTTCCACCAAAATGCTTTTGCCCACTGCGACGCGTTCGGATACGACTTCGTACGCGCTTTCGGCCGCCTTGGTCGAAGCTTCAGCCGACGCAACGTTTGAGTCTGCGGCTTGGACATCGACGAATGCCTGCCGCACCTCCTTCTCGACCGCTAGCTCCGCGCTCCTTAGCTGGGCTTCAGCTTTGGACTTCATGGCTTTCGCCTGTCTCGTTTCTGCCGCAATACGGCCGCCGTCGAAGACGGGCAGACTGACAGTGAGTCCGGCATTGAGCCCGCCCATGCCGGTCTGGTTGGTAGCGTCAGCCATCGCGACCCCGTAGACCTGTGGGAGGCTTTGGCTCCGCGCGGCTCGCACTTCTGCCTCGGCTGAGGCTGTCCGGGCACGGGCTGCGACGATTGTTCCTCGAGACTGCTTACCTATGCGAAGGGCTTCGTCCAAAGTCAGCACGACGCTTGGTCCCCCTTGCACGCCGACCACAATGTCCTCACTCAGGTCGGCCCCCATTGCCTCCTTCAAATCGAGGTCGGCTTTTGTCCGCTCAGCCTTGGCAAGGGTGACTTCCCGCTCTGCCGCAGCCATTTCCGCAGTCGCGCGGTTGACGGCCGCCTCGATCCCTTTGCCGGCTTCGAGCTGCGCGCGGGTGTTCTTGACCAACTCCTTGGCCGCGACCACTTTGGAGTCGGCCACGCCGACCATCTGGTCTGCCAAGACGACCTTGTAGAACGCCTCTGTCACCCGGAGATCTAGGTCGGCCCTCGCCTCTGACAGTTCTCCAAGTGCCGCCTTTGCCAGCCAATTCGCCGCTTGGGCCATCGACCATTGACGGCTCGCGAACAAGGGGACCATGAGCATGAGGTTGCCGTCGAAGAAGGTGCCGGGGGCGGTCGCCATCAGCGCCTGGGGATCAACCATCGGAGAGGAGCCAAGGATGCTCGCCTCGTTGCCCGTCGTTCCAAAGCCGTTCGCCGACACCTGGGGCAGGCTCCTGGCAGAAACCGACCTTGATGCTTGGAGGGTTGCTTCGGCTTCGGCGACGGATGCCTTGAGCACCGGACTGTGCGTGCGAGCTCGGGCTATGGCGTCGTCGAGAGTCAGACGGGTCTGGCCAAGTGCCGCGCAGGTCGCCAAGGCGAGAATGAGGATCGTAGTCGACCTCACGGAGCCACCACCTTCCGCTGGGCTTCAGTCAGCAGCGCGGTCGCCTGAGCCCAACTTCGTGATCGCATCGAATCGTATTCGTTGGACAGCCTGCTGTAGTCCATCATGGACGCTTGGACTTGGTCGAGCCGTCCTCGGCTGGGCGCGAAACCGTCCATGGCCGCGAGCAACCGGCTCTTCTCGAGTTGCCATTTCGTCCCGATGTCGTTGATGGCGCGCCGCTGCGAAGCCGACAAAGTGATCCTCGGATCGCTCAATAAGCTCGATGGCTCTGGCTTCCAAAGCGCTTTGGCCGGGCTTGGCAGTGCGCCAGCGTGGACGCCGCGGGCCGGCTGTGACTGCCAAGATCCGAAGCCCACGATCGCCAGCGCCGCGAAGGCCGCTACGATTGTTCCCGGCCCGAACAGCCTGGTTTTTCGGTGGCACGCACAGGACGCTGCGCCGCACGCGCCTCTTTTCTGAAAGTTTGAAATAGTCTTCCTCGAGTTCTGGTCGGTGCCGCCCCTCCGCGACGCAGAGGGAGGCCAGGGCGAGAACTAGGAAGCAGGAGGCGCACGAAGGCCGTGAGCGCGCTCGTCCGGCGGACGAATGCGGGGAACGATCAGATGGATCGAAGGTACGGGAGCGGCTAACGGCACGCTCGGGAGAGGGCTAGCGGCCGGGCTGAGGGCCGCGGGCGCCTCGACCTCAGCCGTAGATTGAACTGCCTTGAGCGCCTGGTGGTTGTCGTTTGCAGCCACCTTGCACTCGGGTGCCTTCATGGACAGCTTGGCGCCCGTGTCTTTCGCGGCCGGGTTGTTCGCCGGAGCCTCGGCGCAACAGGCACAGCCTGGAGCCATGGTCACGGGGCAAACCTTCGTTGGCGCGGCCGGCAACTTCTGGGGTGCTTCGGGGCAGACGCAGGTCAGTAACCCAGTGCCCGTCTGTGAAACGAGCACCGCAACGGCCAGAAAGAGCTTGCCGATGATGCCCACCACTCTTACGACGAGTATAGCGGTCATTTCGCACCCATGGCCCAGCCATCCCCTCAGAAGGCGATCCCCAGACCGGGCATGTCCACCGCGAACTCTCTCACCCCTGCTCCACGGTCACCGGTCAGATCCCGGGAGGCTGTGGAACCGAACACGCGAGAGTGGGCGGCTTTGCCGGGGCCAGCGGCGGTTTCAGCCGGTTGCACCGGTCATAACTCCCACGGCACGCTTGCAGTTCTGACTGGATCCATTGGCCCTGCGGGCTCGTAGCCCAAACTGTAGCCCAGAAGCAGCTACTAACTCAACCGAAAACCCCGCTCAGGTCCGGGTTTCTACCTATAATCGGATACAATCAGGTAGACGGTGCCTTTCCCGCGCACCATTGCCTTTTCGGTTCTTAAATCTGTTTTCTTCGCTCGAAGACCTGCGGCAGACCCGCGCCCTGAGCCTCGTCCGTTCACCGAATGCGGAGGTATGGAGCGTACACGTCCACCTAGACAGGACAAGGGTCACGACCATCGGTCCCTTGAGCGAACAGGCCTTGTCGTCTGCGCCGTGACGGGTGTCCTCGTCGGCACCGTGTCCGTGGGTTTCCAAAGGGCCGTCGAGATCTTTGCCCTGGTCAGCCAGAACGTTCTCGCTCCTCTGACCCGCCAGGGACCGCCGGCCTTTCTCGGGATCGTCGCCTGCGGCGGCGTCCTTGGGTACCTCGCTGGTGCGCTGACAGAAAAGTTCTGCCCAGAAGCGGGAGGAAGCGGGATCCCTCACATCAAGGCCGTCCTCATGAACCTTCGGACCGTCAGGCCCTTCGGTTTGATCACGGTCAAGGTCGTTGCGGGCCTGTCCGCCTTGCTCGCGGGCATGTCCCTTGGCCGGGAGGGGCCGACGATTCAGATCGGCGGGGCACTCGGTGCGGCGATGGCCGACGTCTCGAAAGCTCCGATGCGGTTGCGCCAATCGATGATCGCGAGCGGCGCCGGGGCTGGACTGGCCGCAGCGTTCAACGCCCCGTTGGCGGGCTTCCTCTTCGTCATGGAGGAACTTCGCCGTGAAATGTCGCCACTGACCTACGGGCTCGCCCTTGCCGCGTCGGTCTGCTCGGTCGCGGTGGCCCGTTTCACATTCGGCCAAGTTCCATCGTTCGTCCTGATCGAACCGAGGCCGGTGCCGCTTCAAGCCCTTGGGATCGTCGTCATCGTCGGCGTGTTCAGCGCGCTGGTCGGTGTGGCGTTCAACGTCCTGACCGTCCGGCTCGTCCTATGGCGGGAACGGCATATGGGCCGTAGCGTCGCTGGCGCCGTCGTCGGAGCCGTTTCCTGTGCTTTCCTCGCCGTCCTGCCCGAGGTGACGGGCGGGGGTCATCCACTTGCGGGCGCCATTCTGCGCGGCGCTTACCTGCATACGTCCCTCGGCTTCCTAGCGTTGTTACTGGTCGGCAAGCTCATTCTGACGTCGTCTAGTTTCGCGACGGGCGTGCCTGGCGGACTGTTCGCGCCTGTCCTCGTCATGGGGTCGCTGACGGGCTTCATCGTTGGCGTGGTCGCCGCCAGGCTGTTCCCGGGGCTGGGCGTCCAGCCCGATGTCTTCGCGACTCTGGGGATGGCGGCCGTTCTGTCCGCTTCTGTCCGCGCGCCGTTGACAGGAGTCGTCCTGATCGTCGAAATGACCCAGCAATACTCGTTGTTGTACGCGCTCTTGATCGCAGCGTTCGTCAGTTACGTCTTGGCCAACCTTGCCAGGAACCAACCGATCTACGAGTCGCTCCTCGAGCGGGACCTGCACCGCACCGGACAACTCGGTGACCTCCCTCAAGATACGTTTTCGTTCGCGTTGACCGTCCAGCCGGACTCCCCGCTCGACGGCGTGCTCATCCGCGACGCTCCCTTTCCGCCTGGGATGCTCGTCACGACCGTGAGAAGACAAGAACGGTTCGTCGAGCCTCGAGGCCAGACGGAGATCCAGTATGGCGACGAGCTGACCGTCCAGGTCGTCGGTCCGCCTGACGAAAGGGCGCTCGTCGCCCTGCACGATGCCGCCCGGTCGCCCCATCCGGCCGACCCCTCTTAGACCGGTTCCAAAGCACGCTCCGACTTCGACTTGACGACCGAGGCCACGATCGCGACGCCCAGGATCGCTACGATCACGGTCAGCGACAGAGGCACCGGGAACTTGGGCCAGTCCGGAACGAGCGCCTTCTCCGCGTAGCCGTACAGCATCTTTCCTCCGACGAACACGAGGACGGCGGCCAGACCGTAACTGAGGTACCGGAACATTTGGACGAGCCCGGCCAAGGCGAAGAACAGTGCCCGAAGGCCGAGGATCGCAAAGACGTTCGACGTGAACACGAGGAACGGGTCGGTCGTGATCGCGAAGATCGCAGGGATCGAGTCGACGGCGAAGATCAGGTCGGTGAACTCGACGACGAGGAGGACGACGAAGAGCGGGGTCGCCCAAAGCTTGCCGTCGATGCGGGCGAAAAACTTCTTGCCGACGTAATCGGGAGTGACGGGCACGAACTTCCGGAAGAGCTTGAGAAGCGGGTTCTTCTCCGGTTCGAGGTGCTTGTCCTTGGTCAGGGCCATCTTGATGCCGGTCCCGATGAGGAACAGCCCGAAGACCACCATCGTCCAGAAGAACCGCTCCAAGAGTGCCGAGCCAAGGGCGATGAAGCAGGCGCGGGCCAATAGGGCGCCGATGATGCCCCAGAACAGGACGCGGTGCCGGTAGACCTCGGGAACGGCGAACGTCCCGAACACGACGAGGAAGACGAAGATGTTGTCGACGCTGAGCGCCTTCTCGACCAGATAGCCCGCCAAGAAGGCGAACCCTGCTTCCTCGTTCGAAAGTCGGCTGCCCGGCTGGATCTGGTCCCAAAAAACAAAAAGGACGATGTTGAACACCAAGGCCAGACCGATCCAAACGCCGCTCCAGACCAGGGCTTCTTTGACTTCGACCTTATGGGCCGTCCGGTGGAACACACCGAGGTCGAGGGCCAACATCCCCAGGACGAAGGCGAGGAACGACAGCCAGATCCATAGAGGCACATTGGCGATTTCGGTCAGCACGGGCAGCCTTCCATCCCGCTTGACGGTCCAGGTCGAAGTGCGACGACGTTCGGCTTCTTGTTCGGTCGGTCCATAACGGTTCCCGAACCCGCACCAAACGACAAAGACCTTCACCGTCCGGCGGTGAAGGTCTCGCTCTTACGGTCGGCCCGGCCCTTTCAGGCGTATTGACGGATCCGACCACCCGTTCTTCCGGGCGCTACTCCCCTTCAGGGGTTCTCGTGATAGAACGTCCGGCGGACGCCTCTCGGTGCCGGCTTGCTCGACCATTAGGCCTTTTCACCCAGACGCGACCTTGGTTCGGACAGGTCCCAGGCCGATCGGGACCGTGCTGAATCGTTCCGGAGCGGGCCCGCCTCTCACTGATTGGTCCACCTCCACGGGTGACCAGACCGAAATCGGCCCAACGCCATGTGGAGGCGGATTTGAGGCAGCGCACGAAATGTTCGGCAACGTCAGTCGCAGAGATTTCCTCAAGGTTGCTGGAATCGGGACGGCAGGGAGTCTCGCGCTTGGGGCCGGTAGCTGGGCGCTGGGCCGGATTCCGCAAAGGCGGGCATCGGGGCATGGCGGGAGCACGACGGTCGTCCCCACGTTTTGCGAGATGTGCTTCTGGAAGTGCGGCACTCTCGCCCACGTCCGCGACGGCGAAATCGTCAAGCTCTTAGGCAATCCCGCCGACCCCCTGTGCGAGGGCCGATTGTGCCCCCGGGGTACGGGCGGTCTCGGTGCGGTCTACGACCCGGACCGGTTGGCCAGCCCCTTGGTCCGCGTCAGGACGAACGGATCCGAGAAGTGGGAAGCCGTCGGTTGGGACCGCGCCCTCGACGAGGTCGCCTCCCGTCTCCAAGCCGTTAAAGAGAAGTACGGCCCAGAGTCCCTCGCCCTGTTCTCGCACGGGACGGGCGGCGCGTTCTTCGGCCACCTCGTCAGTTCTTTCGGATCACCGAACATTGCCCAACCCTCCTTTGCCCAGTGCCGGGGCCCGCGCGACGTCGGGTTCGAACTGACCTTCGGCGAAGGTATCGGTTCTCCTGAACGTTACGACCTGGCCAACGCCAAGATGGCGGTCCTGATCGGTTCGCACCTGGGCGAGAACATGCACAACACGCAGGTGCAAGAGTTCGCCGACGCGATCGGAAAGGGCCTGCACTTGGTCGTGGCCGATCCCCGCTTCTCGGTCGCGGCGAGCAAAGCCGAACACTGGTTACCGGTCAAGCCGGGCACCGACCTGGCCCTCCTCTTGGCGTGGATCCACGTGATCGTGGAGGAAGGGCTCTACGACCGGCCGTTCGTCGAAGCCAACACCGTCGGATTCTCCGAATTGAAGAGGGAGGTCGCCGGGTACACGCCGGAATGGGCGTACCCCCACACGGGCATTCCGGCGGAAACGATCCGCCTGATCGCCCGCGAAATGGGCGCCCACAGCCCCTCGGTCCTTGTCTATCCCGGCCGCCACGTGACGTGGTACGGCGACGACACCCAACGAAGCCGGGCCATCGCGCTGCTGTCCGCGTTACTCGGCAGTTGGGGTCGTCCTGGCGGGTTCTATTTCCCGACCAAGGCCAAAGTCGGGAAGTACCCGGTGCCTCCCTATCCCGAACCGGCCCGCGGGCGGGCGGACGGGGGCGGCTCCCGGTTTCCCTATGCGAACGAAGGCGTGGCCAACGGACTGCGTGACGCGACGAGGACCGGACGGCCTTATCCGGTCAAAGCATGGATGGTCTACGGTACGAACCTCATCCAAGCGCTGCCCAACGTGAGCGAGACGGAAGAGGCTCTCAAAGCCTTGGACTTCATGGTCGCGATCGATACGATGCCGGCCGAAATCACGGGCTGGGCCGACGTCGTCCTTCCCGAATGCACCTACTTGGAGCGGTTCGACGAGCTTTGGACGCCGTCCTTCCGGACACCGATGATCTCGCTCCGGCAACCCGTGGTCGACCCCTTGTTCGACAGTAAGCCCGGATGGTGGATCGCCCGAGAGCTCGGCCTGCGTCTCGGATTGGAGACGTACTTTCCATGGAACGACATCGAGGACTATCTCGACACCCGTCTTCGGACGGCCGGGACGACGCTCGCCGAACTGAAGGCTGTCGGCACTTTACGCAAACCCGGCCATGGGCTTTACGCAGAAGAGGGCCGGCCGATGGCCTTTGGCACGAAGTCCGGCAAGGTCGAGCTTTACTCCGAGGAACTCAAGAAAGCGGGCCACGATCCGGTGCCGAAGTACACGCCGCCCGATCCGGCCCCTGAAGGACACTTCAGATTGCTGTACGGACGGTCCCCCGTCCACACCTTTGGACGGACGACCAACAATCGGCGGTTGGCCGAGCTCGAACCGGAGAACGAAGTCTGGGTCAACACGGACACGGCCCTCGACCTCGGCGTGAAAGACGGCGAACGGGTCGTCCTGGTCAACCAAGACGGTGCCAGGAGCAATCCGATCAAAGCCAAGGTCACCGAGCGCATCCGTCCTGAGTGCGTCTACATGGTGCATGGCTTCGGCCATACCGACCGACGCTTGAGACAATCGGCAGGCAAGGGCGCCGACGACACGGGCCTCATCACCCGCTATAAGGTCGATCCGCTCATGGGGGGTACTGCGATGCGCGGCAACTTTGTCCGGATCGAGAGGCAGGAGGCTTGACATGCGGTACGCGATGGTCATCGATACCCGCAAGTGCGTCGGTTGTATGGACTGCGTCCTCGCGTGCAAAGCGGAGAACAACGTCCCCGACGGTTACTGCCGCGACTGGATCGTGACGGAAACGACCGGAAAGTTCCCGGACCTCAAGATGGAGATCCGATCGGAGCGGTGCAACCACTGCGACCGGCCCCCTTGCGCGATCAACTGCCCTACGGGCGCCATCCACATCGACGAAGGCGGCATCGTCCTGGTCGACGACGTGAAGTGCACCGGGTGTAAGAACTGTATGGTCGCTTGCCCCTACGGGGTCGGCTTCATCAATCCGCGGACGAACTGCTCCGATAAGTGCACGTTCTGTGCGCACCGCGTCAAAGAAGGGCTCTTGCCGGCCTGTGTCTCGGTCTGCCCGACCAAGTGCATGGCGTTCGGCGATAAGGACGACCCCGAAAGCGAGGTCAGTCACCTCTTGAGGACCCGTAACTGGAAGGTCTTGCGCCCAGATGCCGGCACGGGGCCGAACGTGTACTACCTGATTTAGGGACATTCCATGGAGATCACCAGCACCCGGTTCAATCCGAACGTGGCCCCGCTTCTCGAAGTCTGGGGGTGGGACGTCGCCCTTTACTTGCTGTTCAGCGGAATGGCGGCGGGCGTCCTCGTTATCGCCGCAGTCCAGTTCTTGGCGTTCGGCGAACCGAAGACGTCGCCGATGATGCGCCTCGCCGTGATCGCTGCGGCCGTGACCGTTCCTCTGGCGATGCTCGGCCTCCTGCACGACCTGGCCAACAAGGCCAACATTCTGGCTTTTTACAAGTATTGGAACCTGACGTCCACGATGGCGGTCGGTGCGCGCGCGCTGCTGGTCATTCCTCCCGTCGCGCTCCTGTTCGGGCTCGTCTTGGTCCAAGACCGTTTGACCGGTCGATGGGCCTTCCTCGCACCCTGGGTGAAGCGGCTTGAGAAGGCCAAGGTCTTGCTCGGTCGGCTCACCTTGGCCAGCGGCCTCTTTTTGGGGACTTATACGGGCGTGCTCTTGAGTGCGAACTTCGGTCGCCCGTTGTGGAACACGCCGCTCCTTCCGTTGCTGTTCTTGGTCTCCGGGCTCTCGACGGGTGCGGCCGCACTCACTTTGTTTTCGCGGGACGAGCACGAACGGGACCGCCTGACGAAACTCGACATCGGCCTGATCGCCATCGAGCTCTCTGTCATCCTCCTGATGCTCCTCGGGTTCGCGACGACCACACGGTCCCAGCACGAAGCCCTTGGCCTCCTGACCGACGGGCCTTACGGGTCCGCGTTCTGGGTGTTGGTCGTCGGCTTCGGCCTCGCCGTCCCCCTCGTTTTGGAACAGCTCCAGGTCCGGCGACGGATCTTGGACACGCCCGTTCCCTCCCTCATGGTCCTGATCGGGGGCCTCGCCTTGAGGGCCGTCATCGTGTTCGCCGGACAGGCGAGCTCCGTCCCCAACACGTGAACAGTCGATGAGTGTCACTCTGAGTCCTTCACAAACCGTCGGGCACGCCGAAACCGTCGACGCGGCCCCACGGCCCTATTGGAACCCCTATGTCGCGGGCATCGCGCTCGGCCTGGTGCTCGTCTTGACCTTCTATCTGATGGGGAGCGGCCTGGGCGCAAGCGGTGCGCTCACCCGTGTCGTCGCGACGGCCGAAGATGCCGTCTCGCATGAATCGGTCGCCGCCCACCCGTACTGGTCGACCTATCTCGGCGACAAGCCGATCCTCAAAGACTGGCTGGTCTTCGAAGTGATCGGGGTGTTCGTGGGCGGCATCGTCGCGAGCCTGACCGCCGGTCGCTTCCGGGCTACGACCGAAAAGGGTGAGGGCGTCACCGTCCGTCAACGTGCTTTGCTCGCATTCGGGGGCGGCCTCATCGTCGGGTTTGCGACCCGGTTCGCTCGGGGTTGCACCAGTGGACAGGCTCTAACGGGCGGTTCCCTCCTCTCGGTCGGGAGTTGGGCGTTCATGCTGTCGGTTTTCGCGGGCGGATATGCCACCGCCTGGTTCGTCCGGAGGCAATGGCGATGAACGGCCCTTTGGCACCGCTCGGCGTTTTCGGCGAAGAAGCCGGTCTGATCGTCGCGTTCGTCATCGGTGGGCTTTTCGGGTTCGTCTTGGAACGGGCCGGCTTCGGTAGCGCGAAGAAACTCGCCGCCGTCTTCTACGGACGCGACATGGCCGTGCTCAAAGTCATGTTCACGGCGATCGTGACGGCGATGATCGGCGTGCAGTACCTGGTCGTGTTCGGCCGGTTGGACATGGCGCAGGTCACCGTCCCCCCGACGTTCTTGGCACCTCAGATCGTGGGCGGACTCCTGTTCGGTGTCGGGTTCGTGATCGGTGGCTACTGTCCGGGAACGGCGTTCGTCGCCCTCGGATCGGGCCGCAAAGACGCGCTCTGGTTCATCGGGGGAGCCTTACTCGGCATCGCCCTCTGGGCGTGGGGCTATCCGGCGTACGAAGCGTTCGCCAAGTCTGGCAGCATGGGAGAGTTCACTCTTCCCCAATGGCTCGGCCTACCTGCCGGAACCGTGGCGTTCTTGGTGATCCTCATGGCGCTCGGAGCCTTCTGGATCGCGACGAAAGTGGAACGACGGTTCGGCCCCGAAGAAGACCGGACCAGTCAGGCAGGAAGTTGACATGCGGAACATCACAGTACAAAGAGGCGGGGTCTTCCTTGCCTTGCTCCTAGGGTTCGGACTCTTGATCGCACGGGGGGCGCCAGACGCTTCCGTGGCCGTCGAAGGGGCCGCCGTCTTGAAACAAGTCCAGGCGAAAGACGACCATATCGACGCGAACACGCTTGCGAAGTGGATCATCGAGGGGCGCAAGGACTATGTCCTTGTGGACGTCCGTCAGCCCTGGGAGTACGACGATTACCACGTTCCAGGAGCCGTCAACGTCCCGATGGACAAACTCCTCGCTCCCGAAGGGACCGCCGTACTCCAGCGAGAGAAGACGATCGTCCTTTGCTCGTCCGGCGGGACGCACGCGGCTCAGGCCTGGGTCGTCCTCCTTCAAAAGGGATACCGGACGAAGACGTTGCTCGACGGCGTACAAGGGTGGTGGCGCGACATCATGACGCCGACCTGCCTGCGGTCGACGGACGAAGGGACGGCGACTGCCGAGTACAAAGCGATGAAGGCCGTTCGAGAACACTTCCAGGGCGGCACCGCTTCGAGCGGGACCCCGGTCGTACCCGACACTTCGTCACCCGCCACCCCGCCGGCCGCTCCACCCACGGCCCCTCCTTCCGAGCCGGCGAAGCCTGCGCCCGGTAAGGCGAAAGGCGGCGGTTGCTGAGGAGCGAAGCGCAGAAGAAGGGCCCCGGCTCTTGAGCCGGGGCCCTTCACGTTCTCAAGCGTTCAGAACTTCCAGCCGTATCCGAATTCGATCTCGAGTTGACGCATCCGCAGCGTGACCGTCTGGTTCTGGTCGAGAGGGTTGATCCCGCTGACTGATTTCTCCGGACTGTAGCTGAGAGCGAAGCTCCACTCGCCACGATCCCCGGTCTTCCGTGTCATACCGAGCGTGAAGTGCCACTCTTGGACACCCGGCGCCAGGATGTTGAACAGGATCTCGCTCGACTCGATCGGCTGCCTGGCATAGCTCATGCCCGCACGGTACGCCGTCTTGTCGTCCGGTCTCCACTCGTATCCGAGCTTGTAGACCGTCATGTCCTTCCATCCGAATCCGGGGCCGTCCGGCTCACCGAGCCCGTGGCTGATGTTGCTGAACGGGTTTCCGACCGACGCCACGTCGCTATACTTGATGTGTTTGACGTCGAAGGCGAGCGTGGACCGGTCCGTCGGTCTGTAGGCCAGCCCGACCCCGTAATTCTCGGGAATATCGAAGCCACCATGGTCGGCGAACAGCCCGCTGTACTTCTGGAACTTCGTCATGGTGATCCGAGGCTGGTAGACCGCGGCCAAGGTGAGCTTGTCGTTGACTTTCGACGTCACGCCGAACTTCGTGCCCCAGCCGGTCGATTCGTCGTCGCCGTTGTCGCTCAGATGCGAGGAACCGGGGTTGAACGGACGTAGACCCGAAGCCGAGAATTTCTGAAGGACATAGATCACGGACGCTCCGAGCGACGTCGTATCGTTCAGTTTCCTGGCGTAAGAACCCGAGACGAACATTTGCTCCAGGTTCACGCCTGCAGCGCCTCCGCCGAACGTACCATGGCCCATGTTCGCTTCGGCCGGCCAGGACGTGTTCATCCCGCCGTTCCCGTGGAGCGTCAAGGAGAACACGCCTTCGGCGGTCGGGAAGACCGCTCCGATGCTCGGGATCAGGAAGGCCTCCCGTCCCGACTTGACGGTGCCGGGAACGAACCCTCCCATTCCCGACGGGTTGCCGGCCGTGTCGTAATGACGGACGGGGTTGAACAGTTCGAGGCTCAGGTCGAACCTCTTGTCCAGCCAGGCGATTCCTGCAGGATTGTGGACTGCGGCCAAGGAGTCTTGCGCATAGGCCAAGGTCGCTCCGCCCATGCCTTTGGCTTTCACGCCCCAACCTCCTGAGAAGTAACCGTCTGTTCCGGCGATGGCCGTAGCGGGCAAGGTGGACAAGACCACAGAAAGGGCCAACGCTTCGAGCGCGGGTCTGTAAGTTCGCATGTGTCGCTCCGATCGGAGCAGCCCGCCAGAACCTTCCGTGCCCTGTACGGGCCTCCACTAATATTTTGTCTTTCTTACACTTCGCTCACCCGTTTCAAAGGACTATTGTCAATACTGTTCTTGCAATCCTTTTAGAGGACACCTATCCGATACGGAGGAACGAAAACAAGACCTTTTTGGGAGTGACCGGGACAGGGGCCCCTTTGACGACGGGCCTGGACCGACGGCTTGCCGAGGTGTGCGGCCCTGAACGGGGCAACCCCGTCGTCCTCCGCAATGTAAGCTAGTCGGAACGATGGAATTCAAACAGGTCTCCGTACCTCCCTTCCGGGTCGCGATGATCCGGCACACCGGGCCCTACGAGTCGATCGGCCCTGTCTTCGACAGGCTGTGGGGCTGGGTCGAGAGCCGCAACGTTCAAGTCGTCCGGACGTTGGGTTTGTACTACGACAACACGGAGGAGGTTCCAGCGAACCAGTTGCGGTCCGCGGCCGCGGTCGAAGTGCCGCTGAACTACGTTTTGACCGATACGGCCGGGCTGCCGATCACGATCGAAACGGTCACGGGCGGCGACTACGCCATGACGACGTTCGTCGGCCCTTACGAGGGGCTCTCCCCGATCTGGGCGCAACTCGTGGACTATGCAGAGCGCAAACTGAAACGCAACGTCAGCCAGAACCCGGCCTATGAGGTCTATGTCAACGATCCCGAGGAGACGCCTGCCGACCGTCTGATCACCGAACTCTACTTGCCTCTCGAGTGACGGTGAAAGTCGCGACGCCCTGGATCACGTCGCCGAAGTTCGACCTCGCCACGATCATCGGGCCCTCGGTCGTCGTGACGGCCATCGTCCTGGTCTTCGGACGACAGATCATGTCGCTCGACGCTCCGCCCGTGTGGCTTTGGATGCTCCTCGTCCTCGGCATCGACGTGGCCCATGTGTACAGTTCGCTCTTTCGGACTTACTTGGACAAAGAAGAGTTCCAGAAACGGCGCACTCTCTACATCGTCGTGCCGGCCTTGTGTTGGACGATCGGGATCGCACTTTATGCGATCAGTGCAAAACTGTTTTGGATCGTCCTCGCTTATGCCGCGATCTATCATTTCGTACGACAACAGTACGGTTTTCTCATGCTCTACAGGAGAGGCGAACCCGTTGGAGGATGGAGTTACCGTATCGATCAATCGGCTATTTACTTGGCCACGCTTTATCCTCTCGTCTACTGGCATACATACACGAGGAACTTTCGCTGGTTCGACGAGAGCGAAATGCTTCGCAACCCCTTCCCGTGGATCGAACGCGCCACCCTTGCGCTCTACCTCGCCGTCCTCGCCGCGTTCGCCGTCAAGGAGATTCTCCGCTCAGTCCAGAGACACGAAGTCAACGCGGGCAAAGTCCTCCTCCTCGCCACGACCGCCCTCAGTTGGTCGGTCGGCATCGTGCTCTACAACGGCGACCTCACGTTCGCGATGATCAACATCGTGTCCCACGGCGTGCCGTACATCGCCCTCGTCTGGGCGTACCAGCACAAGAAGCGCTCAAGGCCGGAAGCCGAAAAGCGGCGCTATCTCAAGTTCTTCCAACTCAAGTTCGTCCCCTTTTATCTCGGGGCGCTGTTCTTGCTCGCCTATTTCGAAGAGGGGATCTGGGACTGGTTCGTCTGGCACGAGCACCCGCTCGTGTTCGGTCAGGCAACATGGGCCTTGCCGAGCGCCACAGTGCTGATGGTCCTCGTCCCGTTGCTCACGATGCCACAGGCGACGCACTATGTCCTTGACGCGTTCATTTGGCGGGTGAACAGGAAGGGCAAAGAGGAAGTCCGCGCCGTTATCGGCTGAACCTCCGGCCTCAATTCGGCCCGCACGTCTCAGAATTCGTATTCTTGGACTAAAATAGGGGATCGGTGGCCGCTTGAACCGTCGCACTTCCCTCCTCTCTGTCCTTCTCTCAGGCGCCGTCATGGCGACGGCCCAGACGGGCGTCGGCCCGGCGTTGGGCATCGGCACGACCGTCGCGGCCGGCCAATGGGTGTCCAAGACGGTCAAACCGACCGACGTCCAAGGAAAATTGGTCGTCTCTTTCACCAGCCTGAAGGGCGACGCCGACGTCTATCTCAAACGCGGTAGTCAACCGACGCTCACGAGCTACGACTATAAAGTCGACGGATCGGCCAAGGTCGAGACGATCACCGTTACGAACACGTCGACTCCCCCTCTGAGCAGCGACAACTGGTACATCGGCGTCACCAGTCCGGGCGGAGCGGTGTTCACCGAATCGCACTCGGTCAGCACGATCCCGGGCGAATTCTCCGGCAACGGTGCGACGGTGTGGCCGAACGGGACGACCTTCCGGGTCTTCGCGCCGAACGCCCAGCAGGTCAACGTCGCGGGGACGTTCAACAACTGGAGCACGTCCGCCGCGAAGCTCCAAGCCGAAGGCAACGGCTGGTATTCGCTCGACGTCCGCAACGTCAAGCACGGCCAGCAGTACAAGTTCGTCGTCACCTACAACGGCCAGCAACTCTGGAAGAACGACCCTTGGGCCAAGCAATTGACCAACTCGACGGGCAACTCCGTCGTCTACGACCAGGCCAAGTACGCCTGGCAGACCCAGAACTTTCAAACCCCCGCGTGGAACAGCGCCGTCATCTATGAGATGCACGTCGGGGCGTTCAACCCGACCCAGAGCGGGAAGGTCGGCACGCTCGCCATGGCCGAACAGAAGCTCGCCTACCTCCAAGACCTCGGCGTCAACCTCATCGAGCTGATGCCCGTCAACGAGTTCCCTGGCGACTTTTCGTGGGGCTACAACCCGAGCTACCCGTGGTCGGTCGAATCGGCCTATGGCGGCCCTGACGCCCTCAAGCGCTTCGTCGACCAGGCCAACGCGCGCGGCATCGGCGTCCTCCTCGACGTCGTGCACAACCATTGGGGCCCGAACGACATGGACGTCTGGCGGTTCGACGGTTGGAGCCAGGGCCAATGGGGCGGACTGTTCTTCTACAACGACCAGCGCGGCAACACGCCCTGGGGTTGGACCCGGCCCGACTACGGCCGCGGCGAAGTCCGGAGCTACATCCGCGACAACCAGGCGATGTGGGCGCAGGACTTCCGCGTGTCCGGCTTCAGGTGGGACTCGACGCTCAACATGCGCGTCACCGACTGGGGCGACAACCCCGACGGCTGGAGCCTGCTCCAATGGCTCAACGACTCGCTCGACCAGAGTCAGCCGTGGAAGATCAACATCGCCGAAGACCTCCAGAACAACGCTTGGCTGACGAAGACCACCGGAGCGGGCGGCGCCGGTTTCGACAGTCAATGGAGCAACTTCGTCCACACCGTCCGGTCGACCATGACCACCCCGGACGACAACGCCCGCGACATGAACGCCGTCGCCAACGTCCTCAACGAGCGGTTCAACGGCGACGCCTTCCAGCGCGTCGTCTATAGCGAGAACCACGACGAGGACGCCAACGGCCACCAGCGCCTGCCGAACGAGATCGACATCGGCAACCCCGCGAGCTACTGGGCGCAAAAGCGCTCGACCCTCGCCGCCGGGCTCGTCTTCACCGCTCCTGGGATCCCCATGATCTTCCAAGGGCAGGAGTTCCTCGAGAGCGGCTGGTTCGACGATGACCGCCCGCTCGACTGGACCAAGACGACGACCTTCGCCGGCATCCGCCAGATGTATAAAGACATGATCGCCCTGCGCAAGAACGCGGGCGGCGCATCGGCCGGCCTCTCGGGCCAAGGGATGAACCTCCACCACCGGAACGTGGCGGGCAAGGTGATCGCGTTCCACCGATACGACCAAGGAGGCTCAGGCGACGACGTCGTCTGTGTGTTCAATTTCAAGAACACGACCTACAACGACTACCGCATCGGCCTCCCGAGGGGAGGAGGCTGGTCGGTCGCGCTCAACTCCGACTGGAACGGTTACTCAAGCCTCTTCGGCGACCTCTTCAGCCCGGACTTCCAGGCCGACGCCCAAGCGTATGACGGCATGCCCGTCAGCGGCCGCGTCAACCTCGCGCCGTACAGCTTCCTGATCCTGACCAAAGACTGACGCCGCCCGGCGTTCAGGACTTGGTGCCGAGGCCGAGCTCGATCTCGCGGGCGAGACGGTATCCGGCCAGCGTTGCCGCCTTGCGGCAGAAGTCCGCCTGCTTCGCGCGGTAGGCGTCGCTCGGTTTGCCGTCCTTGTCGACCCCTGTGTAGACCAGGCCTTGGGCGTTCTTGGCGCCCGCGGCGATCCAGGTCGCGAACTCCATGTTCTCCACGTCGGTCGAGACGGGCCCCGCCGTCTTCGACCAGCGCTGGGAGACGTCCTCGATCGAGTCCGACTCGCCCTTCGCCTTGTCCGCGGCGATCGCGTTCTCGATCCCTTGGTCCCAGAAGAAGTGCAGGTTCGCCATGCGGTCGGGATTGTCGGGATAGCCGATGCCGAGCTTGAAGAAGTTGCCGCCCGCGTCTCCGCGCGGGTCGAACTTGTAGCTGCTCACGCAATGAAGCGGCTGATGGAGGTCGCCGACGACGTGGGTGATCCAGTAGAGCCACCAGCACTGTGTCTTGCGGTCTTTGGGGTCTTGCCGTCCGAGGATCGCGAACTCGTAGCGCGCGGAGGTCAAAGCGATGAGGGCGTTGCTGCCCTCGACTCCGGGCGTCGCGCCCTGGAAGTCGATGGGGACGTCGAAGTAGTGCCACCGCTTGCAGCGGTGCGACTCGCGGTCGGTGTCGTCTTCCTGATGGCCGGGTTGGAACCGGGCGTTCCAGACCTTGATCTCGGGCTCGTAGATCCCGTCCTTGTGCTCCTTGATCCAGTCCGCCCAGGTCGCGGCCGAGCGGAACGCGGCCCGCACGTCCTTCTCGCTGTCGCCCGCGGGCTGAAAGGGTGCGTCGCCGGCCTTGAGGATCGCCGCGATCTCCTTCTTCGCGCCGTCCGAAAGCTGCGTCCAGGCGATGTCGGCGATCTGTTCGTGCCCCCGGCCGAGCCAGGCGTGCGCAGGGGCGGCGGCGAGGGTCAGGACGAGCGGGAGAAGGCGTTTCATGGAGCTTCCCCAGTTTGACGGGCGGAAGTGAAGGGTGGAGGTCGGAGTCCTAGGGGCAGGGTCGCTCTTGGCGCTAACGGACTTGGGGGGTCGAGCTCCTGCGAAAGCGGTCGGTGGGACGACCAAGGGTGACCATTTGTCAGGTGGTCAGGACAAGGTGATGGTCGGAAGGAAGCCTGCCCCGAGCGCATCGCTCCGAGCCGTGTCGAGGGACGAGGGGTGCTCCTGTGTCCTGGTTGGCTGCCTCCAGACTCCGGACAACCGTCTCACGCCGCGCGCCGCCGGACCTCGTCTGCCGGCCAACGCAAGCGACCGCGATTCTGGAAAGGCTGCGATAGAATGAAAGCACGATGTCCGCTGTCCTCGCCGCCGCGATCGTCCTCGCGCCGCAGGGCGCACCTGGCGTCAAGTATTGGACACTGGACGACTTCACGGTCGGTGCGTATACCAAAACGTTGACCATGGGGTCAGACTACAAGGCCATCTTCGGCCTGGACAAGCGGCACTGCATCTTTGGCCAGCGAAGGACGAAAATGCAGGTCAACGGCAACGACGGCGTCCCGCTGACCCTCAACGTTGGAAACGGCGAGCAGAAGCTTTCATCACCTGCGCCCACAGTCTGGAACTTCAACATCGAATATGGGGGGGACGGCAGTTTCGAGATGGACCTGTCGACAGTCGACAGGTTCTTGGTGGACTACTACACCGTCCCGGCGAACAAGATCGCCGACACCTGGATCCTGTACGTCATGGACAAAAACGGGCAGGGAGCGAGCAACGGTTCATTCCACGGGGGGAACCCGAAAGGAATTCTGTTCCGCAAGTCCGAGTTTTCCGGCACGGCTGATTGGAGGCACGTCGTGTACTTTCGGTTCAGGCAGGATTTTTTCCAGTGGCCCAACCCGACGACCTACTCGGTGACGAGGCTGCACGCGACGATCTTGCCGGGGGCGACGCCCCCGGCAAGACTCGTCTCGCCGTTCGGCGGCTGACTTACCCCTTCGCCGTGTCGATCGTCTTCATGCAGATCCAGCGGCGGGTGGCCTGACCTTGGGTGACCTCCCGATGGGTGGCCGGGCTGAAACGGGATGGTCCGTGCCCGTTTGCAGCCCGGTTCCGAAGGAACTTGCCTTCGTCGCCCGTTCTGCAAGTAAGGATCTCGCGGCCACGGGTCGGTTCTGCCCCGCTTGGTGCACCGGCCGTCCCATTCCAGGTGTGTTGCTGCCTCCAGACTCCGGACACCACCTCACACCGAGCGCCGCCGGACTTAGTCTGGAGGCTTCGTCCGCACCGGCTCACAACGCGCGGTTTCACGGGCCGGTCTGATGCGGCGCCCTTGCCCCGGCCTGCAACGGTCTCCGGTCCGGCGGGATGAAGCGTGGACACCGTTGCCAGACCGGGTTACCCGTCCGGATCCGACGGAACCGAGTCTGGAGGCGGCGACGAAGAGGGCTGCGTGCCGGGAATAGCCCCTCATTCCTCGGAATGACCGCTCATTCCTCTCCTTCAGTCGGCTATTCCACTCCTTCAGTCGGCCATTCCACTCCTTCACTCGGCTATTCCTCTCCTTCACTCGGCTATTCCTCTCCTTCAGTCGGCTATTCCACTCCTTCACCGGACTGTTCCTTTCCTTCATCGGGCCATTCCCCTCCTTCGCTCGGCCATTCCTCTCCCTCATCGGGCACTTGGTTTCCATGGGGGCCCGCTTCCTCGGGATGGACAGACCGTTCCTCGACCGCACCTTGCCGAGTTGCCGCTACCAGACTCGGATCCGACTTCAGCGGACGGGTGGCCCGGTCTGGCAATGCGCCATGTCGAGCCTTCCGTGCGCGAATGTCCTGTTGCAGACCGGGTCAACGACGTCACCACGGATCCCGCAGGAGCTCGACCCTCCAGGGCTCGGTCCGACCTCAGCGAACTGCGATCCCCGGATCGCCTGCGACGATCCGGCCGATCCGGACCGAACCCTCGACCGGCCCGCGGCTGCAGACGGCGAGGCCGCCGCTCGTTTGAGGGTCGCAGATGACGTCCGGAACCCAGGCCGGCACGTCCGCACTGAACGCCAGACGCTCGCCCACGAAGCGGCGGTTGGCGTCTCCCCCTGCGGTCGTCCACCCTTCGGCCGCAAGCCGCGCGACCTCGGGCAGCAGCGGCAAGGCGGACGCCTCGATCTCGACCGCGACCCGGGAGGCGCGGGCGATGTTGGACAGATGGCCGATAAGGCCGAAGCCCGTCACGTCGGTCGCGCACCTCGCACCGGCGGCGAGGGCCGCGTCCCGCGCGGCCGCGTTGAGGGTCGTCATGTGGCGGACCGCCTCGGCGAGGATCTCGGGCGGACAGGCGTCGTTCTTCGCCGCGGTCGTGACGATGCCTGTCCCTAAAGGCTTCGAGAGCCAGACGTCGTCGCCCGGACGGGCTTGGTCGTTGCGGAGGGCGCGCTCAGGGTCGACGAGCCCCGTCACCGACATTCCGAACTTCGGCTCGCTGTCCTTGACCGTGTGACCGCCGACGAGGACGGCCCCCGCTTCGACCGTCTTCTCGTGCATCCCCTGCACCACCGCCGCCCAGACGTCGGGCGGGGCGAGGTCGGGGTCGAAGCAGCAGACGTTCATCGCCGTCAGCGGCCGCCCGCCCATCGCGTAGACGTCGGAGAGCGAGTTCGTGGCGGCGATGCGGCCGTAATCGGAAGGGTCGTCGACGACGGGCGTGAAGAAGTCGATGGTCTGGACGAGGGCCTGGCCGCCGGGCAGCACGAAGACCCCGGCGTCGTCGGACGTTTCGAAACCGACGATCAGGCCAGGGTCGGCGCTTCGCGGCAAACGGCCGAGGACCTCGGCCAGCTGGGCTTGCCCCAGCTTGCTCGCTCAACCGGCGCAGGCGACCATGTGCGTCAGACGCATGCGCGCATTTTGGCGCAAGAGGGGTGAGCCGAACGGCCGCGCCAGACCGTATAGTGCGAAGAGAGGACACATGAGACCCCTTCTTCTTGCCGGCTTCGCCGCCCTCGCCGCCGCCGCGTGCGCCGGCCCGGACTTCACGCTCGGCTACAGCAAGACCTCGGGCATGGCGGGCGCGGGCCTCGCCCTCCGTTACGAGGGCACGGGCGCCTATCCGACCAACCCCGCGGGTCTGGCCTACATGCAGAAGTTCCGCCTGACCAACCTCGACGTCGGCTACGTCCTCGACGGGGTCAACTTCCGCGAAGCGAACGACCTGATCAAGAACTCGAGCAAGGGCGGCATCAGCCCAGACGACCTCTCGCAGATCGCGAAGGATTTCGGCGGCCACGACGCGAGCTTCGGTCTTAACGCGCGGATCGGTGCGGGGTCGAGCGGCATCAACGTCGGCTTCGAAGGCAAAGCCCTGGCCCGCACCACGCCGAACGCGCAATTGAAGCAGTGGGCGGACGCGGGCGCGGACGTCAACAACCCGGTTCCGGGCATGCGGCTCGACGGGCACGGCTACGGGTACACGAGCTTCAACGTCGGTTATGGCCGGCCCGTGACCACGAAAGACGGGACGGCGATGGCGGTCGGCGCGCAGATGCGTTTCCTGCGGAGCTATTACACGCACCATTTCGTCGACCAGAACCAGATCTTGAACGGAGGGTCGACGGCCGCGAGCGAGATGGGCGGGGACGACGTGCTCAGCAAGACGGGCGTGGGCGTGGACCTGGGCTGGCACATGGAGTCCAAGGGCGACAAGCGGGTCGAGTACGCGGTCGTCCTGACGAACCTGATCAAGCCGAACGTCGGCTTCGAAGGCACGGAGCCAGGGTCGCTGACGCCGACGACGATCGACCCGTTCGAGCGCTCGATCAATTTCGGGATCGGCTTCACGGGCGAGAAGGGCCAGGTCGCGGCGCTGGACGTGATCAACGTCGGGACGCACTACGCGGACGTGCGTATGGGGGTCGACGTGCCGTTGTCGCAGCAGTTCGGCGCGCGGGCGGGCTACTCAGGACGAGGGGGGTTCACCGCGGGCGTGACTCTGTTCAACGTGAGCCTCACCTTCGGTACGACGAACACGTTCCAGGCGGGCACGTTCTTCCGGTTCTGACCGGCTTAGGTTCTGGGTGCCGATTATCCAAGGGTCGCAGAGAGCTCTGCGACCGCTTGCTCCTTTGTCCTTAGTGCCGCTATGGCTTCGTCCGGGCTGACAGGCTGAAAGACGACGTCTTCGCCCGGGCGGAGTTGGGCGAGGATCGGAACGTCCGCCTGGCAGACGACCCCGACCGTGTCGTAGCCGCCGATGGTCGGGCCGTCGGGGCCGTGCACGAGGAGTTGGCCGTCGGGAGTGGCTTGGACGCACCCGACGACGGTCGGCCGGCTCAGCCCGTCGCCTGCCGTCTCGATCCGGTGCTCAGGCTCGAGGCGCAGTCCGACCCGGTCGATGCGGTTCGTCACTCGCGCCTTGGTCAGCGACCCGGGGACCTCGGTGATGACGCGAAGGACCGAGGGTGTAGCGTGTTTCCAGAGGGGCTTGGCGCGGACCGCCGCCGGGTGCTCGCGAGACGTCTGAGACGACCATGTCTCAGGCTCGGCCAGGCGAAACCCTCCATGGGCGGCCATGTAGGCGCGCAGCCCCTCCGTCGTCGGCCGAACCGCCAGCTGCTGACCGGCTCTGACGTAGAGCCGGGAGTCGGGAGCCACGTCGAGACCGTCCAAAGACAAGCGGTGTCCGAGTCCTGTCCAAGCCAGCCAACCGGCCTCCAGAACGTCAGCCTCGATCGAGGCAAGGGCCAGCTCGCAGACGGGATCGAACGGGGCGTTGTCCAGCATGGCGTTGGCCAAGCGGCTCGCACCCGTGTCGAACGGGCCTCCCGTCGGGACGCCGAAATGCCGCACGCCCAAGGCGGGCGCGCTTTGAAGCGAGACCGCGCCAGTGGTCGTCCGGACCTTCAGACGCACGGGGCCACCCGGTACTCGTCCGTTTCCAGCGCCGTCTTGACGGCCCGCAACAGCTCATAGGCTCCTGGCGTGTCCCCATGGACACAGAGAGAATCGACCCGGTCGGCAAGTTCAAGCGCTTGCGCGGCGGCGAGGGTCGGTTCGCACAACAAAGAACCTGGCTGGGAGCGGGGGACAAGATGGCCGTCGGACGTATAGGCACGGTCGGCGAACCCTTCGGAGAAAAACGGCACGCCTCCGGACCGAGCGATGTCCTCGTGCAGCGTTCCCGGCAACCCGAGAAGCGGCAACCCGCACGCACGCAGGACGTCGGACATCAGGTCGGCGACGTCTTCGCGGCGCGCGGAGGCGTTGTACAGCTCGCCGTGCGGTTTGACATAGACCGCTCCCAGGCCGACGAGGAAGTCGACCTGTCCGAGGACGCTCTGAAGTAGGGCCGCTCTGTCGAAGTCCTCTGGCAGCGGCGCACGTCCCATCGAGGCGCGGTCGGGGACACCGGGATGGGCTCCTATCGCGGTGTGCGTCGCGCGGCATTCACGTACGGTGATCCGCGTCAGGCCTTCGTCGCCTGCGTGTGCGCCGCAGCACACGTTCGCGCTCGTGGCAAGGTCGAGAAGTTCGACGTCGAAGGGTACGCCCTCGCCGACATCGACGTTCAGATCGATGGTTTTCACAGTCGTTCCCCGTCCCTGCCTGCAAACTCGTCGCGTCCGATGGGCTCGAACCGCACGCGGTCGCCGACGCTGATCGGATAGTGACCGGATTCCGGATCGCAAAGCCTCAAAGGCGTCCGGCCGATCAACCACCATCCTCCGGGCCGAGGTTGCGTGTACACGCCCGTCATGCCCATCGTGACGGCGACGCTGCCGACGGGGACGGCTAGTCGCGGCGAGGGGCGTCTTGGGAGGCCTGCGATCCGATCGTCCAACCAGCCCAAGTACGGAAACCCCGGACAAAATCCGACCGCGTGACAGTCATAGTCTTTTTGCGCATGGAGCGAGCGGAACGCGTCGTGCCCTACGCCGAGCTGCTTGCACACGTCTTCAAAGTCTTCACCCAGTTCGTAGCAGACCGGCACGATGTGCGTCCTTGCCGGAAAGGAACCCTCAATGGGCTGTGCCAAGACCGTCGCGCAACGGGCGGTCACGTCGTCGACCGAACACCGAAGTGGATCGAAGGCGACCATGACCCGACCGAAAGCGGGCACGACGTCCACGATCCAAGTCGGCCCACCGTCGCGCAACCGGCGGGCGAAGGCTCCGGCCCCCTCTCCGCACTCGAAGCAGACGGCGGCTTCGCCGAGAGGTTCGAACCGGACACTTGGACCCGTGGCCACCAGGTAAACATTCTGCCATGCCGACCCTCTTACGCGTCGTCCTTGAGCCCGGGGCGGCCGCGCCCGACTATGCCTCCGACGGAGCCGCCGGGCTCGACGTCCGAAGCTACGAAGACGTCACTCTGGCCCCGATGGAGCGCCGACTGGTGCGGACCGGCGTAAGGGTCGAAGTCCCGTCGGGCTTCGAGGTCCAGGTGCGTCCTCGCTCCGGACTGGCGAT
This sequence comes from Armatimonadota bacterium, assembly GCA_018268395.1. Classification (NCBI taxonomy): domain Bacteria; kingdom Bacillati; phylum Armatimonadota; species Armatimonadota bacterium. The sequence continues at coordinate 396,098 of JAFDWQ010000001.1, forward strand.
CAAGCACGGTCTGGCCTTGGTGAACTCGCCTGGGACGGTCGACTCGGACTATCGCGGGGAAATCGGGGTCGTGATGATCAATTTAGGTTCCGACGTCGTCCAATTGTCCAGAGGCGAGCGTGTGGCCCAATTGGTCGTCGCTCCGGTCGAGCGGGTCGAGGTGGTCGAAACGGACGCCTTGAGCGAGACGACGAGGGGCGAGGGCGGGTTCGGAAGCACGGGTCGCGCATAGCTTATGGTCTGTCCGCACTGCTTTCAATCGAACGACGCCGGGGCCGCGTTCTGCCGGGAATGCGGCGCGCCGCTCAAGGACGCTGAAGGGAGCGACCAGGAGGTCTATCAGGACCTCGCGAGGGCGAACCTGTTCCGGATGCGCGGCGACTCCAAAGCCGCGACCGACGTCTGCCTCGGCATCCTAAAGAGGTTCCCCCACAACCCGACCGCCCACTCGCTGCTCGGCGACATCTCGGCCGATTCGGGCGATTTAGCGCAAGCGGTGACGTGGTATGAAATGGCGCTCGACCTGGTTCCGGATTCGACGGTCGACAAGCAGAAACTGGATTCTGTCCGTCAACGCATCAGCTTGATGGAATCGGCGGAAACGGCCAAGCAGATCGGGATCCCTGAGAAGGGCCCTGCGATCGGCCCTTACATCGCCCTCGTCGTCGTGACGGTCCTCGCGGTCGGAACGGGCGCGTTCTTCATCGGCAAGAGCCTGCGCCCTACCAAAGCCGACGACACGATCACAGGTCAGGTGACGGTCGGTTCGCCCCGGCCGGAAGACCCGCCCGAAAGCCGCCCGACGGACGTCCCCGCAGTCAAAGACGAACCGAAGAAGCCAGAACCTGAGCGGCACGATCCGGGCGTCGGGCCGGACGCGGCATGGTTGGCGACCTTGCAGGCGAAGGCCACGGACAAGACCACGTTCCTCGGACTTGTCAGCGACCCAAGGACACAGAGCGCCTCGGTCACCGTCCGAACGGTCACGGGCGAGAGCTTTGCCGTGACTGCAACTAGGGCGGCCCTGGACGTGTTCCGAAGCCTCCCGGCCTTCACGAAACTGACGGTCCGCGTCCTACAGGAGAACACGATCGTCCTCGTCGCAGACATGTCGGGAGAGGCCGCGAAGACTGCGGAAGCCGCTTTGGCCGCCGGCGACACGATCGAAAGCCAGGCCCAAGTCATGCTGTCCGACGTTTGGAGCCCTCACACCTCGACAGGCGGCGACCAAGGTCAACCCCCGGGCGGAACCACGGGCGGAGGCTGAGCGGTATTTCTCCGTCACGGTCGGGCCCTCGGCGCGTCCGAACGGAACAGGCCCGCCTGAGCGGCACTCGACATGCTCCCCTTGCTCCTCTCCACGTTGACGTCACCGACGGACGGCCACTGGTCGTACCTCGACATGGCCGACTTGACGAAGCTCCGCCAGTCGCGGGGACGGCCCCGCCGGAACGCCTCGGTCTACGGAGGACCGATCAAGCTCGGCGGAAAGACTTATGAGCGCGGCATCGGGACGCACGCCAACTCGCTATGGATCGTGAACACGGGAAAGAACGCCCGGCAGTTCTTCGCCGAAGTCGGAGTCCAGGACGGCGAGCCCGCAGACGCGGCCGTCGTCTTCAAAGTCCTCGCCGACGAAGAGCCCGTGTTCGTGAGCGGTGCGAAGAAGACCGGAGAGCCGGCCACCCAGATCCGGATCCCGCTCGAAGGGGTCTCCCGGATCAAACTCGAAGTCCAGCGAGCACCGGGAGCCGCCAAGGCGGCGGCCGTAGCCTGGGCATCGGCACAGGTCGAAATGCGCGAGTCGACCGACGAAGCCGTCGCCGAAAGCGCCTATGCGTTCCCTCCCGAACGGACGTTCCCTCCCGTCGCGACCAAGCCCCTCAGCTTCCCCCTCAAGTTCGTGATGTGCGCCGACTCCGACGGAACGAACGCCAGGGTGTTCGACAAGGAGCGGATTCCGGACGTCGTCCGGTTTTTGAACGGCGCGTTCCGGCCTTTGGCCGTCTCGTTCACCTTCGACCCTGACGACGTCGAGGTCCGGAACGACACGACGTTGAACCGCGACTTCGACGCGGGCGGACAGACACTCGACGACCGGAACAAGCCACCGGCCGAGACGGGCAAGCGGGAACACACCGCCGCGCGGTCCGCCTTGGCAAAGCAGTGGCCCGACAAGATCGTCATCGTCATGAGACGAGGATCCATGTGGGAATGGGACGCGAAGGAATCCCGTTGGGTCGACCGGCCGAGTTCCGAGAACTACTCTGACGGACGGATCGTTTCGCCGGCCTTGAGCGAAGACCCGGGCATGTTCGCCCACGAACTCGGGCATTACTTCGGTCTCGCGCACACGTTCGGCCTGCGCCCGAAGACGATCGACGACGTGTTCGACCTTATGAAGGACACTGTCCGGCGCGGCACTCCGATCGACGACGCCGACCGGGTGTTCGACGGCGACGGTATTCCCGACACTCCGCCCGATCCCGGAACTCAAGCGCTAGAGGCCATGGGATACGAGCTGTTCGTCCCGTTTCAGGGCCGCAAGCTCGGCGTGTCGTTCGACGACGGCACGAAGAGGACGTACACCTTTGCGCCGGACGTGTTCAACACCATGTCGTACTACTTCGATTGCCGGATCGAGCATCCGGTCACGAAGACGGTGTCGGGCGGGTTCACGCCGGGTCAATGTCTGACGATGCGGACGAACGCGGAAAACAGGAAGGCCCTCCTCGCCGATCCCAAAGCAAAGCCAAAGAACCTCGCGCTTGCTTCGTGGCCCTACGCGGCGGACAGGCCGATGGTGCAGATCCGGGCGAGCGACGTCGGAAGGGGACGTTCGCGATGGATCGCTGACGGCCAAGCGTCGGCGAACCTGGACGAGTCTCCGCCCGCGTTCGGGTGGGACGGCCGGACAGGCTCGTCGGTGTGGATCGAGTACCGGTTTCCCAGGCCGCTTTCGGCCGTTGGGACGTCGGTGACGTGGGTCAAAGACCTTTCGGCGCGCACGCCCGTCGGCCTGCCGGAGAATTGGACGATGAAAGCGTGGTCAGACGCAGGCTGGCAAACGGTCGCGTCTGGAAGCCCGGCCCCAGACGGTGGCCCAGTCACCCAGGCGTCCTTCGCGAACGTCGCATCGAAGACGTTCAGACTGGAGGCCAAGTTCCGCAAGGGCGAACGAGGCGCCCTTGCGGAGTGGTCGCTCCGTTAGCGAGTTCCCGTGCCGCCAGGTTTCCAGTCCTTGGCGTAATCCAGGGGCAACGGTTTGGCGGACTTTTTCAGCTTTAGGCTCAGGGTCGGCTTGAGCTTGTCCCAGTCTGCGCTCGAAACGAGTTTTGCGTGACTGTCCGCAAAGGCCACCGCCCGCCGACCGTCGGGACGCGGGGCTGACTCATAGACCATCACGGTTTCGGCCGGGTCCGGTATGGCGGTGGCCGACACTCCGGCGATCGCCATGTTGAAGTTGAACTGGCTTCCTTTGGGGTTGTGCGTCTTCCAGACGTCAAAGTTCTTGATGTAAGGGTAGGTCACGTATTGGACGGCTTTCGTGGACTGCGCGTACGGGAAGACGTCGTCGTAGTCCGTGACGTACATCATGAGTCCGACCGCGATCTGCTTGACGTTACTGAGTCCCCTGGTCGCGTCGTCGGCGGGTTCGGCGCCGAACGTAGCGGCCCCTTCAGGCTCGTCAGGTGCTGCTCCGGGTTGCTCCTTCGGTGCCTGCGCGGCCTTTTCGATGGCTTTGAGGAGGTCGTCTTTGGTGAAGTTGCCGACCGGACTGATCGACGTAAGCCCGTCGACCGCGACCAACGTCAAAGTCAGTTCCATCGCTTTGACGACGTCGCCCGGCTTGGTCTCCCCTCCGCCTTCGGCGGCGGGCTTCGCCATGGCTTGCATCAGGTCAAGGTTCCACTTGTAGGTGACGATGAAGTCCTTGCCTTGCATCCGGACGACGTCGCCCTTCGTCCAGCTCATGTCCATCAAGGACAAAATTTCGGAACCCTCGGAGTTCTGCGCCGACGCGCCTCCCATCATCATGAACGGCATCATCATCGAGCCCATCATGTCGAGGAAGCCGCCACCGCCCGAGCCGGCGACTTTGAGTTTGACAGGTTTGAAGTCGGCGGGAATGTCGGCCGGTTTCATCGAGAGGGGATAGGCTTTGCCGAAGATCACGTCGGCGACCGACCGGACTTCTTGGGCCAAGGCGACGGCGCCGGGCAGCAAGACGGCGAACGCTCCGATCAGAGCGGCCACCCGGGTCCACGTTCGTGCTTTCACACCGCGATCGTACCAGGAGGGCTTGAGGGTTCCGATCGGAGCGAAGGCCTAGTCCGCTGCATCTTCGGCAGCGCACGTGTCGTCAAAGCGTTTGTGGACAAAGTCCTGCCCGCGGCCCCTCGGGCGCCTTGGAGCGCGCTCCTGTCGGTCTTGGTCGCCCTGTTCTACGATGTCTCTCCGGTCGACCTGATCCCGGACCTGATCCCGTTACTCGGCTGGTTCGACGACGGAGTCGTCACCGTCGTCCTGGCCGTCGTCGCCGTCGCTTCCTGGCGGAAGTGGGCGAAGAAGCGGCGGACGGTCGCGTTGGCGAAATAAGTCGCGAGCGGCCCGGTCGGATCCGACCGGGCCGCTCGACGGCACAGACGAAGGGGCGTCAGCCGCCGTTCTCGTCCTCGAACGTGAACGCCGCACCTTGCATCGTCTTGAACTTCGCCGCTTGATCGGCGGTCAGGACTTTGCCCAGTTCGTCGTTCAAGGTCTTATCGTTCTTGGTCTGCATGTCGCGGGCCTCTTGTCGGTCGAGTTCCTGGTTGCGGACCTTCTCCATGATCGACTGGTTGGCTTCGCGCTGCTTGTCTTGTAGTCCCTTGATCTTGGCGGTCTGATCCGCCGAAAGTCCAAGGTCCTTTTGGACGTCTTCGCGACCGAGCGCACGGTAGCCCGAGCGCTGGAGGAAAAGCTCTTTCAGCCGCTTCTGCTGGTCGGCGTTCAGAACGTCCAGGACGGCCTTTTCCCTCTCGGCCATCTGTTTCTGGCGCTCGGCCGGATCGACGTTGCCACCGGCTCCGCGGCCGCCGCCGGCACCGCCGGCGTTTCCGCCTCCGCCCGCTCCCCGACCGCCTCCGGCACCGGCTGCGTTACCTCCGCCGGCCCCCCGACCGCCGCGCGGGTTCAATTCGCCGAGCTTCGCCTTTTGATCGTCGGTGAGCTTGATCTCTTTCTGGACGTCGGCTCTTTGGAGCAGGCCGGTCATGCTGTTGTTGTTGCGCCCGAAGCCTTGTCGTGCCTGTCGGCCGCCGCCGGCTGCGCCGCCCTGGGCGTAGCCCGCCACGGCAAGGGCGAGGAGAGTGAAAACGAAGACTTTCTTCATGGGTGTAAAGACCTCCAATCCGGATTGGACGTCGGACTCGTCCGTGGGTTCACTGCTCTCCTCGCCACGTACCAACGTTCGACGATCCTGCGGCCCCAGACCCTCGTCGTCGCACGATGTCAGGACGCGGCTTGATTCTCCTGCACATTAGTTCGGTATCATCTATCAATAATTCTGGGCCGCAAGAGGGCGATCAGGGACTCCATGGCAGGAGCAACGGGTTCGGGAAAAGAAGACCAAGGTTCGGCGACTCGGTACGCCGACCTTTTGAGAGCGGTGGTGGAAACGGCCGTCGACGGGATCTTGACGATCGACCGTCACGGTACCGTGATCACGGCGAACGCGGCCGTGGAACGGATGTTCGGCTTCAGCGAAGACGAACTTCGTGGCCAAAACGTCCGCGTCCTGATGCCGTCCCCTTATCACGAGGCCCACGACGGATATCTGAGGAACTATTTCGAAACCGGCGTCCGAAAGATCATCGGGATCGGTCGTGAAGTCCGCGGCCGGAGGCGCGACGGCACCGAATTCCCCTTGGAACTTGCGGTGGCGGAAACGCCGACCGAGGACGGCGTCGTCTTTACGGGCACCTTGCGCGACATCTCCGAGCGCAAGGCCGCGGAGGATGCGCTCAGTCGGGAACGGTCCCTGTTGAAGGCCGTCTTCGACACTGCTGCCGACGGGATCTTGACCGTCGACGGGAACGGGCGGATCATGACGGCCAACCCGGCCGTCCACCGTTACTTCGGATACGACCCAGGCGAAATGGAAGGCCGTCCGCTGACGTCGCTGACAATGGCGGACGATCCCGTGGAGACGTACGTGTCCGTCGGACGGGACGAGGTCCCCTCTGGAGCCGGAGTCGTCCGGGAGACGTCGGGAGTCCGAAAGTCCGGCGCGAGGTTCCCGATGGAGATCGCAGTGACGGAGACGGTCACAGAAGACGCGAGGCTTTACACCTGTGTCGTCCGCGACGTCACAGACGCCAAGCGCGCGCGTGAAATGAAAGCGGCCAAAGAAATGGCCGAACAATCGAGTGCGGCCAAAAGCGAGTTCCTCTCGAGGATGAGCCACGAACTTCGGACCCCCTTGAACGCGGTCCTCGGGTTCGCACAGCTCATCGAGATGAAACGGACGGACCCGGAGACGAGAGAAGCGACGGGCGCGATCCTGAAAGCGGGGCAACACCTGCTCAACTTGATCAACGAAGTGCTCGACCTGGCCCGGATCGAAGCGGGCAAACTGCAACTCTCGGTCGAGCCGGTCTCGGTCACCGAAGTCGTCCGGCAAGCCCTCGACCTCATCGGTCCCGATGCCCAGCGGTCCGGTCTGACCGTCCTCGTGGACGAGGAATCCATGGAAGGGGCCATGGTCTTGGCCGACAGGCGCCGGATCCTCCAGGTCTTGATCAACGTTCTCTCGAACGCGGTCAAGTACAACTGTCCCGGCGGTCGGATCCACGTCACGTCCGACCGTGAAGTCGAGCGGTTCTCGATCAACGTGACCGACACGGGCCAGGGGATCGACGAGGCGGACGCCCGACACCTCTTCGAACCGTTCCGACGGTTCGGCGATAGGAGCAAGGAAGGGACCGGGCTTGGTCTGGCCGTCTCCAAGAGCTTTCTCGAACTGATGGGCGGATCGATCACGTTGGCCCGCTCCGATCGGTCCGGATCGACGTTCAGCATCGGTCTCGTGCCGACGGTCGCGGCCCTGCCGTTGGAAGAACGCGAACTGTCGCGCCGACTTGGCGAAGGCCCTCGTTTCGAAGGCCCGAAGACGGTCCTGTACATCGAGGACAACCTATCGAACTACCGTCTGCTCGAGCTCGCCTTCGGGATGTGGGGCGGGATCGAACTGCTGCCCGCGATGCAAGGAGAGATCGGACTCGTCCTCGCGCTCGAACGACTCCCGGACCTGATCCTCCTCGACCTCCATCTTCCGGACATGTCCGGCTATGACGTCCTCGTCCACTTGAAATCCGACGAGAGGACCCATGACATCCCCGTCGTCGTCATCAGTGCCGATGCGACGCCGTCCGAAATGCGGCGCATCCTCAAGGCAGGGGCGCTCGATTATCTGACCAAGCCGGTGAACCTCGAATCGCTTGCGAAAATCGTCAAGTCCCGGCTGACCCAAGTGGGGTGACGATGCAGCTCAGTTGGACATTCGACAACGCAAGATCCTTGGTCATCGACGACAATCTGGAGAACGTCAAGGTCGTCCGGCGGTTGCTGGAGGGGACCGGATGTTGCGCGGTCGAAGGCGTTACGGACCCCACCAAGGCAGTCGAGGCGTACCGAAGGTACAGGCCGGACGTCATCCTCCTCGATCTGCACATGCCCGTCCTTGACGGCTATGAAGTCCTCGCCCTTCTTAAATCGGCGGGAGCTGTCCGAGAGTTCGTCCCGGTCCTCGTCTGTACGGCCGACGAGTCCACCGAGGCCCGACAGAAAGCGCTTGACCTTGGTGCCTCCGACTTCATCACGAAACCGTTCGATGCGACCGAACTCGTCCTCCGCATCCGGAACTTCCTCCACATGAGGCACATCCAGGTCGCCTTGCGCGAACAGAACGTCGACCTTGAGGCGATGATCGTTCAAAGGACGTTCGAACTCCACGACGCCCGGTCGGAAGCGATCCACACTCTCGCCAGGGCCGCCGAATACCGGGACGACATCACGGGCGATCACACGCAGCGCGTCGGACACATGAGTTCGGCGATCTCGGTGTCGCTCGGCCTGGACGCGGCTTCACAGAACGTGATCCGCATGGCTGCGCCCTTGCACGACGTCGGGAAGATCGGAGTGACCGACAAGATCCTACTCAAGCCAGGCAAGCTCACGCACGCCGAGTTCGAAGCGATGAAGAAGCATACGGTCATCGGCGCCCAGATCATCGGCGACGCCCGATCACCCGTTCTCGAGATGGCGCGCGACATCGCCTTGTCCCATCACGAGCGTTGGGACGGTTCAGGATATCCCGCGGGGCTTCCCGGCCTAGACATCCCCCTAGCGGCGCGGATCGTCGCGGTCGCCGACGTCTACGACGCCTTGACGCACGAACGGCCGTACAAGGAAGCATGGCCCGTGGCCCAGGCCGTCGCCGAGATCCGCTATCAAAGTGGAAAGCAGTTCGATCCCGATATCGTGGACGCCTTTCTCAGTATCGACCTTGACGACTACGAGAAAGACGCCATCGAGTAGATTCGACGGAATGGCGGACAAGGACTATGTCCTCGGCACCCATGACGAGGAGATCTCGCGCTTAGGGCTTCAGCACCTCGTTTGGAGGTCGCGGACGGCCGCGGTATGGGAGCGTGCCGGGATCGACCGGGGGTCGCGCGTGCTCGACGTAGGGGCCGGACCAGGGTTTGCGACGTCCGACCTTGCTGAAGTCGTAGGGTCGTCAGGCGAGGTCGTGGCCCTTGAGCGGTCGCAGCGGTTCATCGCTTACGGCCGTGACCGACTGGCGTCGCTCGGCCTTGGGCACGCCCGGTTCCGCCCGACCGACCTCGTCACGGACGATTTCGGGGCCACCGGCTACGACGCGGCCTGGTGCCGATGGGTGCTCTCGTTCGTCAGCGATCCGCGGACCGTCGTCGCAAAAGTCGCGGGCGCCTTGCGTCCCGGCGGACGGTTCGTCGTCCACGAGTACCTCGACTACGGGACCTGGACGTTCCTCCCGCCACGCCCCCCGCACACACGGTTCGTCGAGGCGCCCGAGACGAGTTGGCGAGAGACGGGCGGAGAGCCGGACATCGGACGCGTGCTGCCGTCCCTCTTAAGTGAAGCGGGTTTTTCCTTGACCCGGGTGGAGCCCGTCGTGTTCTCGATGAAGCCGGGCACACTGACGTGGCAGTGGCCGGCGGCCTTTATCAACGGGAGTGCCCTACGGCTCGCAGAGCAGGGCCATTTGAGCCGCGAGGAAGCCGAGGAGGCGATCGACGATTTCGCCGAGGCCCAGAAGGCTCCCGGCGCCGTCATGGTGTCCCCTATGGTCGTGGAAATCGTCGCCGTCCGGGACTGATCCTGGCAGCGTCGTCCGACCCTACTGTGCCCTTCGATCGTTCGGAACTTGCCGGACGGCCCAGGAACGATGGAGCATCGGGCACGAATCCTCCGTCCTAATGATTGAACACACTGTCGGGCAGTCCCCCTCTCTCCGGCTCAGGCTACTCTTCATAGACTTCGGGTTCAGGGGGGAGGGAGACGGCCCCTCTCGGAGATCGCGTCCTGCTCGCAGGTCTGCCGGGTAGTCTCCGACGCGATGCGGTCCTTCCTTGCATTGGCCTTTGCCTTGGCCGTCGTTCCCGGTGTCGCGTTCGCGCAGACGTCGCTCGAAGCCGGTTTCAAAAACCCGCCGGACTCGGCGAAGCCCCATACCTGGTGGCACTGGATGAACGGCAACGTCTCGAAAGCCGGCATCACCGCCGACCTCGAGGCGATGAAGCGGATCGGTCTCGGCGGAGCCCAGATCTTCAACGTCGACTGCGACATCCCGGAAGGGCGTACGCCGTTCATGTCGGCACAGTGGAAGGAGGCCGTCGCCCACGCGTTCCGGGAAGCGAAGCGCCTCGGGATCGAGATCTGCGTGCACAACTGCGCCGGCTGGTCGAGCAGTGGCGGGCCGTGGGTCACGCCCGAACACGCGATGCAGATCCTGACGTGGAGCGAAACTCCGGTCACAGGCCCCTCGCGGTTCGAAGGCCGTCTGCCTCAACCTGAATCAAAGCTCGGTTTCTACCGCGACATCGCCGTCTACGCCGTCCGGAAACCTCAGGACGACACGTTCAGGATCCCGAACATCAGGGCTAAGGCCGCGTTCGACCGTGGCGACCGTATCGCTCCGGACACGACGGACTACCCGGAGCACTTGGCCGTTCCGATCGGTGACGTCCGTATGTTGAAAGCCGACCCCGACGGAAAGGTCGTCTTCGACGCCCCGGCAGGCGAGTGGACGTTGATCCGTCTCGGACATACGCCGACGGGTAAGGGGAACCACCCGTCTCCACCGTCTGGTTATGGACCGGAAATCGACAAGATGAGCCGGGAGGCTATGGACCAACACTGGGCGGGAATGATGGACACCGTCCTTAAGGCGAACGGACCGGTCTCTGGCAAGGGGCTGAACAACGCCCTCATCGACAGTTACGAGGTCGGGTCACAAAACTGGACCCCGAAGTTCAGAGAAGAATTCACCAAAAGGAGGGGGTACGACCCGCTGCCGTTCCTGCCCGTCGTGACGGGCCGGCTCATCGGAAGCGGAGAGACCAGCGAGCGCTTCCTTTGGGACCTCAGGAGGACGGTGAGCGACCTCTTCGCCGACAATTACTTCGCCTACTTTGGCGAACTGTGCCGGAAGAACGGGCTCCTGTTCTCGACGGAAGGTTATGGGAACGGGTCCTTCGACAACCTGCAGGTCAGCGGAATGGCCGACGTCCCGATGGGGGAGTTCTGGTCGTTCGACGGCATGGCTCAGGAGACGACGAAGTTGGCCGCGTCCGCGGCCCATACGAACGGGCGAAAGTTCGTGGGTGCCGAGGCGTTCACGGCCGACGAGAACCAGGGCCGCTTCCAGATCGACCCCTATTCGATCAAGGCGCTCGGAGACAGGATCTTTTCTTACGGCATCAACCGCTACATCTTCCACCGCTATGCGCACCAGCCGTGGACCGGCGTCGAGCCGGGGATGACGATGGGCCCGTGGGGCATGCACCTTGACCGGACCGAGACGTGGTGGGACCAAGGCTCGGCCTGGATGAAGTACATCGCTCGGTGCCAGTACCTTCTTCAATCTGGCCGCTTCGTTGCGGACGTCCTCGTCTTCACGGGAGAGGAGGGCCCGAACGACCTGCCCATGATGAAGGGAACGGTCGTCCCTAACGGCTACGACTACGACGGGTGCGACCTCACCGTTCTGCAAAAGGCCCGCGTGGACAAGGGCGAGACCGTGCTTCCGTCCGGCATGCGCTATCGCCTCCTTGTTCTGCCGGACAGCCGCTACATGACCCTGAGGACCCTGAAGACCGTCGAGGCTCTCGTCCGCGCCGGGGCGACGGTCGTCGGGCCAAAGCCTCAGTTCTCGCCGAGCTTAAGCGAAGGCCCGGACGCGGACAAGGCGGTTCGGGCACTGGCCGACAAAGTCTGGGGGCCGGACGGCGGTCCAAGCGGCGGATTCCGGTACGGGAGCGGAAAGACGTACGGAACGTCACCACTCGCCGACGTCTTGAAGTCGATGGTCGGACCGGACGTCACTGTGAACGGAGCCCCCGCGACGTCACTGAACTGGATCCACCGTTTGGTCGATCAGTCAGACGTATATTTCGTGGCCAATCCGAAATACGCGAGCGTGACCCGGACCATCGGGTTCAGGGTCGCCGACCTGGAGCCTGAACTTTGGGATCCAGAGACAGGGTCCGTGTCTCCGGCCCCTTTGTGGCAGCGGTCCGGAGGACGGACGAACGTGACTCTGCCGTTCGGTCCGGCTCAGTCCGTCTTCGTCGTCTTCCGCAAGCCCGCCAAGGGCGCGCACACCGCTACGGCCCAAAGGTTGGACCCGAGCGGGAGCGTCCCGGTCACGCCGAAGATCGGGGTCGTGTCGGCGCGGTACGAAGCCGTCGACGGGACCGGTGGCGTCGACGTCACGCAGAAGGTCGCCCAAATGGTGGCCGAGGGGTCGACCGAGATCTCGGCGAACAACAGCAATTTCGGCGATCCGACGTACAACCATGTCAAGCACCTGAAGATCGTGTACACGGTGGACGGCAAACGGATCGAAACGACCGTCGCTGAGAACGGCGTCCTGGCGTTCGTCCCGGTCAAGCCCGACGACGTACCACCGGACTTCGAGTTCGTCGACGGCAAGATGTTCGTCTGGAACCCCGGCTTCTACGCTGTAACGGACTCGAAAGGCGGATCCCGCACATGGCGCGTTCCGGCGCCCAAAGAGACGCCCGTGAAGGGGCCATGGACCGTCGGGTTCCAGAAGGGCCGGGGCGCACCGGCACAAGCCCGCTTCGATACCCTCGCCTCATGGACCGAGAACACGGATTCCGGTGTCAAGTTCTTCTCCGGCACGGCCACGTACACGACGACCTTCGACGTCGCACCGTCCGTAAGGGCCGGTGGTCAAACCGTTTGGTTGGACCTTGGAAAGGTGAAGAACTTCGCCGATGTCACGTTGAACGGTCGGCGCTTCCCGACACTTTGGAAGGCGCCCTTCCGCCTCGACGTCACGAAAGCCGTCCAAAGCGGAGCGAACCGCCTCGAAGTCAAGGTCACGAACCTCTGGCCGAACCGGCTGATCGGCGACGAGCAGCTTCCGGACGAAAACGAATGGCGGGGATCGGCGATCGCCAAACTGCCCGACTGGGCTTTGGACATGAAGCCGCGCCCGAAGTCGGACCGGGTCGCCTGGACGACGTGGCACTTCTTCCGTAAGGACTCGAAGCTGCTCGAGTCGGGCTTGATCGGCCCGGTCAGGTTGCGCTCGTCCGTTCCGGTACCGTTGGTGAAGTCTGCCAGGTAGCGGAGCGGATGGCCTTCAAAGAGTCATTTTGTTGGCTTCATTGGCACGGTTTCAATGTACAATGAAACATGCGGAGCTGCCATAAAGGCCACAAGATTATTGTCTCATTCTTGATGGCGGTGTGCCTAGGTTCGGCCGCAGACGCGACGGGGCCAGACTATCTTTGGCAACTTCCAGCCCCTCATCTGGCGTCCAAGGTCCGAGTCTCTCCCGACGGGCGGATGGTGTCCCTGGTATCGGATTCAAGGGCGTACGTCTTCGACTCTTCTGGTCCTTTCATCGGTTCGATCCCGATATCCGGAGCTGGCGGGGGCAGCGCTGAATTCACGTCGGATAGCACCCGCCTCTTGGGGCTGTTCGGAAAGGCGTCAGGAAGGAACCGGGTAGCCCAGATGTGGGTTTCCGACGGTTCGTCGAAGTTACTGGAATTCTTGAAACCTGACCCTGTGGGCTGCAATTTGGCCTTAATGGCCGGCGATCAGCGGTTTCTTTATGGGAGTACATCGAACACGATCGGAGAAGTCGACCTGGCAACGGGCAATATCGTGAAGACTTTCCCTTGCTCCAACCCGGCAGTCTTAGCCCGAAACGCGACTGGGACACGCTTCGCGTTCTTCAACGGTTCGAGCGCCAAGCTCTACGAGTATCCTTCTGGATCTCTGCTGGCCAGCTTTCCGACAGGAGTGAACGGTAAGGACATCGCCGTAACGTCCAACGGGGCGTACGTCGTGACCTGCAACAACGACGGTGTGCGGGTCTGGTCGGCTGCGACCCAACTACTCTTCGCTTTTGTACCCATGTCAGGCAGTTCGTTTGCCGATCTCACTCCGGACGAGTCGCAAGTGGTCATAGCCGACTCGACAAGCGCCACTTGTACCGTTTACTCGATGCCTGACCTTTCCTTCGTCTCGAGTTTTTCGCTTCCCGAGAAACCAGTGGACATCGACCTGTCGCCTGATGGATCGATCGTTTATGTATCGTACGGCGCAAAGGACATCAAGCTGACGGCTCATAACGTGTACTCCGGCGTGGAGACGGTCACATTCCCTTACGGAGACTATGTTTCCAGCGAGTTCATTTGGTCGAAGACGGGCGAATCGTTCGCCGTGTTCTCGGGCTCCTACGTTAGGATCCGCAGGACATCCGACGGTAGTCTCCTTCGATCCTTGCCCATGGAAGTCCCAGACCGATGGGATTGGTCCGAACAAGGGGACATGGTCGCCACGCTCACCGACCGCGCCGTCAATGTCTGGCGCGTGTCGGACGGCACACTTCTCTTCACACAAGGCTTCGCGCAGCCTTATGGCCCGTACGACGTGGCCCTGTCCCCTGATGGAAGTCTTCTGGTGGTCACAGGGGTCCTCGTGGGTGAACACGGATCTCTCAATACACAAACGTGGATTTTCGAGACAATGGACTGGAGCCTCGTTCTGGCAGACACGGGGGGAAACGGGTACTACTCCCGGGCAGAATTCTTGCCATCTGGAAAACTTGTGCTCCAAAACGGATACGAGAATATCTACAAGATCTACGATAGATTTAACGGCAACTATTTGGCATCAACGTACTTGACGCACGGTAGGTTCAAATCCAGGTAACGTCGGGTGGCCCCGGCGGACTGCCAGGTCTCGGGCCGGGGCCAAGGGCCTAAATGACACTCAAGAAGACTACAGCCGACCGAATAGCGAAAATGTTCCGCCACCGTGCTGACGAGGAACGAGAACAAGCCAAGGGATTCTCTCGCTTCCTCGACCCGCTCGACCCAAAGACCCCACTGCTCGTGAACATCATCAACGGGTGCCTACAGCAAGCAGAGAAGTACGACGCCGAGGCTGTCATCTTCGAGACCGAACGTGCCGGGCAGGAATGGTCGCTTGATCCGGAAAGCGTGGGAGCGGAAGAGCGAAGGATTCTTTGGCCAAAGCCATGAGTTCGTCCAGCGGCGGCGGCTCCATCGCCCACAGTTCAGCCATCCGGCGTTTGATCCGGCAATAGTCCAAGCTTCCACCAACGGTCAGGGTCTTTTTTCTCATTAGGCACTTGACTCACGAAAATGATGCTATACTAGAGCCATGAAGCGACAGCCGACGACCCTCTTGGACGTGGTGACGTACTTCGCGGACGAGCGACGTGCGTTCGACCACTTCATCGCGCACAGATTCCCTAATGGGGTGGCCTGCCCGCGTTGCGGCTGTGTGAACGTCAAGCTCATCGAAACCCGCTTGGTCTGGCGTTGCAACGGCTGTACGCGCCAGTTCTCCGCCAAGGTCGGGACGATCTTCGAGGACAGCCCGGTCCCTCTGTCCAAGTGGCTCCCGGCGATGTGGCTCATCGCCAACTGCAAGAACGGCGTCAGTTCTTACGAGATCGCCCGTGACTTGAAGGTGACGCAGAAGACGGCTTGGTTCATGATGCACCGCATCCGCATGGCGATGGAGACGGGCACCTTTGAGAAACTGTCGGGCCACGTCGAAGCGGACGAGTGCTACATCGGTGGGCGATTGTCCAACAAGCACAAAAAGGGCCGCAAGGTGACCGGGCGTGGCATGGTCGGTAAGACGACCGTCCTAGGCGCGCTACAGCGCGACGGGCGCGTCACACTCGAAGTCGCACGGGACTCGCGGGGCAAGAGCATCCAGGCGTTCATCACATCGCGCGTCGAGCCTTTCTCGAACCTCTACACCGACTCCCACAACGGGTACGTCATGCTCCGTTCGCGGTACCACCACTACTCGGTGGATCACATGGTCGAGTACGTCCGTGGCGTCGTCCACACGAACGGCATGGAGAACTTCTGGAGCCTTCTGAAGCGCTCCATCAAGGGAACCTATATCTGCCCTTCGCCGTGGCAGTTGCACCGCTACTGCTCGGAACAGGAATGGCGCTACAACAACAAGGGCCTGACGGACGGCGAAAGGTTCTCCGAAGTCCTGTCCGGTTCGGTCGGGCGGCGTCTCACCTATGCCAGACTGACAGGCAAGCCGGGTGCCGCTGGATGGACGACAGTTTGAGTTCAGAAAAAGAGCAAAAAGGCGCGGGCCGCGTCCGAAAGCCCGACCTAGGAAACCTTGACGGGTTCATTGAGAAGATCGTCCAAGTCCCCAAGAAGGAACTGGACGAAGTAGAGGCGACTAGGCCGAAGCGCAAGAGCCGAAAGAAGCCTCAGGGCGAATAAGTGCCGCTCTCGTCCAGGTGTACGGACAGGTAGCCGAGCAGTCCCCTGGCCGCTTCCAGAATCTCCTTGGCCTGGCCTGCAGTGTACGTCCGCTCTGGTTCGTGAACGACAGGACACCTCCAAGCCTTGTACACGGCCTGGAGGCCACCGTCGCAAGACTCATAAAAAGGACGCATTAGCGGCCAGTCCGGCGGACGTGGCTCCCTCTTCGGGTTCTGGATGTACTCCCGGGCCCAGGACGCGTAGTCGCCCCAGCCCTTCGGTTCTCTAGGATTCGGCTGTCCAAGAGACGACCACAGTGCCCTGACCGCAATCTCTAGCGACCGAACGGAGTGCAGGACGCTCGCAGTGCCCCTGTCCAGGGCGTAACAGATTGACGACTCGAACAAGTCGGGCACGGCTGATGGAAACGTGGTGAGCAACGGCTCAAGATCCAGTTTCGCCGTCGGGTTCGTGTAGTGCCCGGCCCGTTCGTCGTCCAGCTTTAGCCAAGTGGACAGTCGGCACTCGTCCCTGAGCCTCTCATGGGTCGCCCCGCAACACGCGCCAAGTTCAGCATAAGAGCAGTTCCCCTGCACCAGGTCCAGCAAGCGCTTGAACTGCATCGCCGTCATCGGCAGGCCTAGACCATCAAGGGCCTCTACCGAGTCCCCGATCTGCTTGACCATCATTTCCCGTACTGCCGGGTCGATCTGATTGGCCTGCAACGGAGTGGGCATGCGGCTCAGTTGCTCGACCTTCGCGAGCGAAGCCGTAATCTGGATGAACCTTGACGCGCCGATTGTGACCATGTCCCAAAGGTTGAGTAGCCCACTCGGATTATCCACCCACGGCGCGACCGCTGGGCGGTCCGCTGGGTCAGGCTCGGTCAGGCGTAGGGCTACCATGATCGTCGTGCGTCAAGTAAGTTGTTGCCAACTATTTCCCCCATCTCTTCGATACGGGTGAGAATCCTATCGTTCGCGAAAGCACGGACGGTGCGATCCTTGTCAGTCAAGGAGGCAACTTGGTCCGCTTCTTGGACTCCACGACTGGAGCGGTCTTGCGCACTGTCTCAGGCGCCCCGGCGTCCGTCAGTCCCGATCTGCAAACGATGGTCACCGTCTCAACAACCGGCGCCGATCAAAACTCGGCTTCACTCTTCGTCGTTTCGACCTGGACCGGTGAAACCCTTGCCCTCATCGACGAAGACCTTTCAAAGACCATGCGTGTAGACTACTCGCCGGATGGCAGTAGGCTGTTACACGGCAGCTACTTGCAGATGCTGTCATGCTTCCATACTCCACAGGAAAACTACCGGAGGATCGTGCCTGATACTTTGGCCGTAAAGCTCGGAAAAACCATTTCCGGGTCGGTTTCCGACCTCGACAGAGCTGACGGGGCAGGTCTTGTGATTCAGAAGTTCATCGTGCCCAATTCCAACGGTCCATCGATCCAGTTCGAGGTCCAAGGAATCAGCCCGTTCCTGGCACCTCAAAGCATCTCGATGACCTGCAAGGCGAAAATCGACACGAGCGGTTCGTTTAAGCACACCATCGAACTCTGGAACTATCAGATCGGTTCTTGGGATCCGGTCGACAGAATCGAAGACACGTTGACGACCTCGTATAAGACGTTCAACTTTGTTGCTGCGGGAGATCTATCGCGGTTCGTCGACCCAACGACGCACCGCACACGGGCGCGCCTCACACTCACGAGGACAGGGGTCGTATCGAAGTTCGTTTGGACGACGACCCACGATCACTTCAATTGGATCGTCAGGAACTAAGGCATATGCAGAGCTGATCGTGTCCCCAGGTCCAGCATGCCGATGAACTCGTCCGGAACTTGGGTGAGATGCTTCCTTCCCACGTCGTGATTCGGGCTTAGACACCGAAAGTCCCGCTTAACCCGTTGGGCTCCGCTTACATACCGGGAGGTCCGGCCATTCCGTACCTATTTCAAGCCGAACCGGCGTTTCCACTCGTCGAGCTTCATCAGGGCCTCGATCGGCGTCAGTTTGTCGACTTCGAGGCCCTGGAGCTCTTTGACGACTTCCGGTTCCTCGGCTTCGAACAAGCGGAGCTGGACGGTCTGCAACGACGGGCCGATGGCTTCTAACGGGGCTTCGGTCTTTTCGAGCCGCGAGAGCACTTCCTGGGCCCGACGGAGGACCGACGGCGGAACTCCGGCCATCTTGGCGACCTGGATCCCGTATGAGCGGTCCGTCCCTCCCGGAAGGACCCGGTGCGTCCAAACGACTTGGTCCCCGACCTCTTCTACAGCGACCCGCATGTTCGTCACGACCTCGGCCTGTGTCGCCAGTTCGTTCAATTGATGGTAGTGGGTCGCGAACAACGTCTTGACCCGGCCCGAAGCCAAGTGCTCGGCCATCGCCCACGCGATCGCGAGCCCGTCGAACGTCGACGTCCCGCGACCGACCTCATCGAGCACGACAAGGGATCGCTCGCCGGCGTTGTTCAGGATGTTCGCGCTCTCCACCATTTCGACCATGAACGTGGACTGGCCGAGTGCCAGTTCGTCCTTCGCCCCGACCCGGGTGAAGATGCGGTCGCAAAGCCCCATTCGGCACGACGCGGCTGGGACGAACGAGCCGATCTGGGCCATCAAGACGATCAAGGCGGTCTGGCGGAGGTAGGTCGACTTCCCGCTCATGTTCGGGCCGGTCAGGACGACGACGCGCGTGCCCTCGTCCAGTTCCACGTCGTTCGGTACGAAAAGGCCGGACGACTCGACGACGGGATGACGGCCTTGCCGGATGTCGAGCACGTCGGCCCCGACGATTTCAGGCCGGACGTAGCGCCGCTGGACGGCCACTTCAGCGAACGCGGCCAGGACGTCGAGTTCGGCAAGGGCGCGGGCCGTCGCGAGAAGCGTGGGAGAGCGGGACGCGACCACTTGCCGAAGCCGGACGAAGAGGTCCTCTTCAAGGGCCGTCGCCTTTTCGTCCGCTCCGAGGACCGCGCTCTCATGGTCCTTGAGTTCGGCCGTGATATAGCGCTCGGCATTAGCCGTGGTCTGCTTCCGGATGTAGTGGTCCGGCACGTTGTCGGCGAGGTTCTTCGGCACCTCCAGGTAGTAGCCGAAGACGCTGTTGTAGCCGACTTTGAGCCGCTCGATCCCTGTCGCCGTTTTCTCGGCGGCTTCGAGCCGGGCGATGTACGATTTGCCGTCGCGGCTCAATTCGCGCAGCTTGTCCAGCTCCAGGTCGTGTCCAGGCCGGAACACTCCTCCGTCCCGGGCGCTGAGGGGCGGCTCGTCGACCAGCGCCTGGGAGAGTGCCCTGGCCAGGTCTTCGTGGTCGTCGATCCTTTGACGGACGTCGAACAAGGCCCCGAGCGCGACCTTTCGGAGCGGTTCGTCCAGGACGGGTATGGCGAGGAGGGACTGTTTCAACGCCACCAGGTCTCTCGGCGAAGCCAGGCCCGTCGCGCAGCGGGACACGAGCCGTTCGATGTCTTGGATCCTTTTCAGCGCGTCCCGGATGTCTCCCCGGCACATCACGTTTTGGGCCAACCTCGCGACGGCGTCGTGTCGGCGCTCGATCTCGCCCGCGTCGAGCAACGGTTGCTCGATCCAGCGCCGGAGGTTCCGACACCCCATCGACGTCATGGTCGTGTCCAGGACTCCGAGCAGCGTATTGCGCTTGCTCCCGTCTGTCATGGCCTGGGTCAGCTCGAGCGAACGTCGCGTAGCCGGGTCGAGCCGGACGAACGCGTCGACCGAATACGTGCCGAGCCCGTCCACGTGCACCAGCGAGAGCCCGTTCGCCGTCGCATAGTCCAGGATCATCGAGGCTGCGACGACCGCGCTGGGCTTGTCGCCGACGCCGAACCCGGCGAGGTTCGCGACGGCGAAGTGCTTGAGGAGCGTGCGTTCGGCGCGGTCCGTACCGGGTTTCTGCCCCGACGTGACGGATACGGACAAGCCTTCCTTCGCGAGGCCTCCGATCCGCTCTTCTTCGGGCCCGGTCAGAAGCTCCGCGGGACGGATCCGGGCCAGTTCCTGAAGCAGCCGCTCTCCGAGCTGCTCCCCCTCGATCTCAGTGGCCAGGAACTCGCCCGTCGACGGGTCCAGCGTCGCAAGGCCCGCCCGGCCGTCCTGGACGCAAACGGCGGCCAGGAAGTTGTTCGAACCGGACGAGAGCATCGAGTCCTCCAGCACCGTGCCGGCCGTGAGGACCCGTGTGACCCCGCGCCGGACGAGCCCCTTCGCCTTCTTGGGGTCTTCCAATTGGTCGCACAGGGCGACCTTGACCCCGTTCGCGACAAGGCGCGCCAAGTATTTTTCGACCGAGTGGAAGGGCACTCCCGCCATGGGGATCCGGCCGTTCTCACCGTCCTCACGGCCCGTCAGCGTGATCTCGAGCTCGCGGGCCGCGACCTCCGCGTCCTCCCCGTAGAACTCGTAAAAGTCGCCGACACGCATCGCCACGATCGCGCCGGGGTGCGCCGCTTTCGCCGCGAAATACTGCTGCATCATCGGCGTGCGCGCCCGCATCCCGTCCAGTATGGCCCACCCCCTGAGGCCCCAGACGAAGCGCAAAGTCCCGGACGGCCCTTCACGATCTTGACCCGATCGTCAATAATAATGACCAAAAGTGAAACTCAGTCAAGCAGTCACGACGCCGGACGGGGACGCCGAAAGGGCCCGCATCTTGGACACGGCGGCCGCCCTCTTCGAAAGGTACGGCTACAAGAAGACGACCATCGAAGACATCGCCCAGGAGGCCGGGATCGGCAAAGGCTCCGTCTACCTTCGCTTCGAGAGCAAAGAGGAGATCGGTCTGGCTTGGCTCCGGTCTCTGCACGAACATCTCTTCACGGACGCGACCGCTCGGAAGCCGGGCGAGACGCCAAGGGTCGCGCTCCGGCAGTTCTTGGTCCGCCGCGTGATGTTGCGGTTCGACGTCTTTTCCCGGCACCGGCGGAGCCTCGACGAGGCCCTCTCCAGCCTCAAGCCGCAACTTGAAGAGAAGAAGAGGGCGTTCCACGAGCGCGAGGCCGAATACGTCGCCGATCTGGTCCGGGAAGGAGCCGTCGAGGGGACGCTGGCCAGCGACGACCCGATCGAAGACGCGCGCACTATGGTCCTCGCGACGAACTCCCTCCTCCCGTACAGCATCCGGCCCGACCAGATCGGCGACCGGCCGGCCGTCCTTCGACAGGCTGAGGGGCTCGCGGAAATGTTGACCCGGGCCGTGGAGGTCCGCCATGGCTGAAGACACGGCTCCTGCCGTGACCGGGAGCGGGCCCGCGTCTTCAAGACGGAAGGTCGGGCCGGTCGTCGTCGCCGTCATCGTCCTGATCGCCGGAGGGTTCTTCGTCAGAAACGCTTTGTGGTCGAGGAACCACGAGAGCACCGACAACGCCCAGATCGCGAGCGACGTCGTACTCGTGTCCCCCCTGGTGAGCGGCACCGTCGCAGAGTTGCTCGTCCAGGAAAACGAGGCCGTGAAAAGGGGGCAGCCCCTGATCCGTTTGGACAAGGACAAACTCCAAGCCGCGGTCGAACTGGCCCGAGCCAACGTGAAGGCGGCCGAGGCCGACGCCGTGGCCGCAGGTGCCGGCGTCGCCTATGCCGCCGCTTCGTCCCAGGCGAGCCAGGCCACCGCGTCCGGCGGGTTAGGGGAAGCAGGAGCCGATATCGGGGCGGCCCGTTCCGCGGCCCGGGCCGCCGAGGCCACGGTCAAGGGGCTTCAAGCCCGCTCGGCGGCCGCGCAGTCCGACGTCCAGGCTGCCGAAATCGACCGCAAGGTCGCCGTCGAGGCCTTGGCCCGAGCCGAAGCCGCCCTGGAATCCGCGAAAGCCGAAAGCCGATGGGCCGTCTCCGCCGTGAGCCAGGCCGAGGCCGCTTTGAACACCGCCCTTGCCGAGGGACAACTGGCGCAACGGCAACTGAAGCGCGTCCGTGCGTTGTTCGAACAAGGCGCAGAGAGCAGGCAGGCCCTGGACAACGCCGAGGCGTTCGCGACGACGGCCGAGCAGCACGTCGTGTCCATGAGAAGCAACCGGTCGATGGCCACGGCCACGGTCGGTTCCAAAGACGCTGCACTAAAGTCGGCACAAGCGGCCATCGCCGCAGCCCGGTCGGGTGTCGACCAGGCTCAAATCCGGATCGGGACGGCCCGACAGAAGGCCGATTCGGTCCTCGAAGACGTCAACGTCGCGCGTTTTCAGGCGTCGGCGACCGGCTCACGGTTGCAGACCGCCATGGCCCATGCCGAAACGGCCAAGGGCCAAGCGCAAGCGTCTCAAGCCCTGGACCTCAACGTCGACAAGATGCGGGCCGACCAGCGACAGGCGGCTGCCAAGGTCGAACAGGCCCGTGCCGCACTTCGCGCGGCCGAGATCGATCTGGAGCACGCCACGGTCTATGCGCCGGCCGACGGGCGGGTGAGCCGGCGCTCCATTGAAGTCGGATCGAGCGTCCAGGTCGGGACGCCCTTACTCTACATCGTCCCGTCCGAAGCGCCGTTCGTCGTCGCGAACTTCAAGGAGTCGCAAGTCGGTCGGATGAAGGAAGGGGACAAGGTCGAGATCGAAGTCGACGCCCTGCCGGGCGCCAAGTTCGAAGGACGGGTCGCCAGCCTGTCCCCGGCGACGGGCGCGACGTTCGCGCTCCTTCCTCCCGACAATTCGACGGGGAACTTCGTCAAAGTCGTGCAGCGCATCCCGGTGCGCATCGAGCTGTCGCCCAGTACGGGCGCCGAGGGCAGGCTCAGGGTCGGAATGTCGGTCGTCGCCACGGTCGAAGTCCGATGAGCCAGGCCGCCGAGGCCCTGGCGGAAGAACCGCTGAACCCTTACCGGTGGTGGATCCTCGTCGGCCTGATCACGGCAGCCGTCATGGAGGTCCTCGACACGACGATCGTCAACGTTTCGATGCCTCAGATCGCGGGAAACCTCGGCGCCACGACCGAGGAAGTCGGTTGGATTTCGACGGGCTACATTTTGAGCAACGTCATCGTCCTTCCGTTGACGGCGTGGTTGGCCTCAAGGTTCGGAAGGAGGCTGTACCTCAGCGCTTCCATCCTCGTGTTCATCGGGGCGTCCGTCCTTTGCGGGACGTCGCGATCGCTCGAAGCCCTTGTGCTCTGGCGCATCGTACAAGGCGCCGGAGGAGCGGCCCTCCTCTCGACGGCCCAGGCGACCATCCGAGAGATCTTTCCTCGCGAACAGCAGGGTCTGGTCCAGTCCGTCTATATGCTCGGGATCATCGTGGCCCCCACGATCGGACCGACCGTCGGCGGCTCGATCACCGACAACTTCGGATGGCACTGGATCTTTCTGATCAACCTGCCGATCGGCATCGTCTCGTTCCTTCTCGTCTTCTCGTTCCTCAAGGACTCGCGCTACGGGATGCGCGTCGACAAAGTGGACTGGGTCGGGATCGCAATGCTAGCCGTCGGGCTCGGGTGCCTCCAGTACGTCCTTGAAGAGGGCAACGCCAAGGCCTGGTTCGAAAGTCCGGTCATCGGCTGGCTTACCGTCGTGGCCGTGTCCGTCCTTCCGACGTTCGTGTGGTGGCAGTTGTCCCCGAAGAACGCGACTCCGGTCGTGGGGCTGAAAGTCCTCAAGAACCGCGACCTTTCTGCGGCCCTCGTCCTCTTCATAGTCCTCGGTTTTGGCCTGTACGGCGGAGTCTTCATCTATCCGATGTTCGCTCAGAACGTCATGCGTCTCACACCGACCCAAACAGGTTTGACGCTGCTTCCAGGGGGGATCATGACGGGGTTCGCGGCCGTGCTCTCGGGTCGGCTCCTCGGTGGGGCGAAACCGGTCTTCGACCCGAAGGTCTCGATCGTCGCGGGGCTCGGCGTCTACTGTGTCGCGATGTCGGCCATGTCGACGATGCCGTCGATGGCGGGGTACGACAACGTCCTCGGCCCCTTGTTGCTCCGGGGATTGGGCTTGGGAATGCTGTTCGTGCCGATCAACCTGGCCGCGTTCTCGTCGTTGCGCGGAGCCGAGATCGCCCAAGGATCGGGCCTGCTCAATCTGGCGCGCCAACTGGGAGGCTCCTTCGGGATCGCGGCCATCGGGAGCTTCGTCACCCAGCAGCTCCACACCGCCCGGGCCGGACTTGTCGAGCACGTCAATCTTTCGAGCCCGGCCGCAGTCCAGCGGATCGGGGCCGCCACCCATGCCTTGGCCCAACGGGGCGTCCCTCCGGAGAAGGCCACTCAAGCCGCTTACGCTCTCATCGACCGGACCTTGATGACCGAGGCCGCGACCAAGGCCTACAACTCCGCGTTCCTGCTCATCCTGATCGTCTCCGTCGTGGCGTCACCCGCGATTCTCGTGCTCAGGAACCGAAAAGACGCACCGGGGCCAGCGGCCGCCGTCGAGGCCCACTGACGGGCCGTTTCCGGCGGACGGTGTAAAGTAGACGTGCGGCAATGCGAAAGGCCTGGCCTTGGCTGAGTTGGATGCTCGCGTTCCTGATCGGGACCGCGGGAATCTTGCGCACCTCGCCCGTCACGCCTGACGGGAAGCGTTGCCCGGTCTATTCGAAGAAGGACAGCGGAATGGTCCAGTGCCGGTGCGCGGAAAAGACGAAGTCCGCACAGGACGCAGCCGTCACCGTCGTCGCCATAGAATGGACCGCCGAGACCCCGCTCGTGTTCCCGTGGCTCCGTGCCGTCGACCAAGGCGTGTCCCGAGACGGACGTCCGCTCGTGTCACGGCCCCGGGACGTCCTTATCCCCCCACCGGTCGTGTGACCCCCGGATCCCAAGGCGCCGTCCGCCTTTCCTCCAGTCGCCCTGTCCGGGCGGCCTGACTGTCCGTTACGGGACTTCGACCGTCACATGATCAGAAAACTTGTCCTCGTTTCAGCGCTGGCAGCACCCCTGTCCGCCCACGCCTGTTCGGTGTGCATCGCCCATTCGCTCGGAGCCGCGATCCACGGTTTCGGCGCCCAGACCCTTCACGGACGGCACGGTGTCGTCGGTATCACCTATCTCACGTTCTCGAAGTCGAACGCCGCCCATCACGACGAAGAGGAGGAGGGCCCCGCTCATGAGGCCCGCGAATTCGAGACGTTCCAGCAGACGAGCATCGAGGCGTCTTACGGCCTGAACAGTTCGGTCATGGCGACGGTCAGTGTGCCTTTTGTCCATAAGTCGATCCGCATGGACGACGGGCCGACGGAGAAGGCGTCCGGGATGGGCGACATCGTCCTCGGACTGACGATCCAGCTCCCAGTCGTCGAGAAGAACAAGGTCGTCACCGCGTTCGAATTCGACCTAAAACTCCCGTCGGGCCAGAACGACAAGAGGGATTCCGAAGGCGCACGGCTCGAAGACCATCTCCAGCCAGGGTCCGGCACGACCGACGTCGCGTTCGGACTCCTCTTCTCGATGGAAGACGAGACCCGGCCCGGCAACATTTGGTTCGGCGGCGTGAAATACCGTGCGAACCAGGAGAACAAGTTCGGATTCAAGTACGGGAACGTCCTGTTCTACAACCTGGGCTACGCCATGCAGGTCACGGGGAAGGGAACGCTTTCGGCCGAACTCGTCGGTCGGTTCGCCGGAAAGGACCGGGAAAACGGCCTCGACGACGAGGACTCGGGCGGACACTTGAACTACGCTGCCTTGAGCTACAACCATAAGCTCTCGGACAAGACGGCATTGACCGCGTCCGTCCAGGTGCCCTTCATGAAGGGCCTCTATGGAGACCAGACCGAACGGGCCGTGTTCTTCGTTTCTGTTTCGGGGAGGTTCTGAAGGCGGCCATGGGCACGCCCAAAATCCTCTTCGCCGCCTTGACCGCCGCCGTGATCGCGACCGGAGCGTTATTCCTTGTCCCAGACCGGCGGCACGAACGGTCCATGACCTTCCGCGCCCAGAAGGAACATCCGGTCACGCCTGCCATGACCGAGGCCGCCGACGCGCTCTCGAAAACGGTCGCCCCTGACTTTCGTCTCGAAGGCTTGGACGGCAAGCCGTGGACGCTGTCCCAAGCGTCCGCCGGCAAGCCACTCCTGATCTTCTTCGTGGAGAAGGAGTGTCCGTGCTGCCTCGGCGCCAAGCCGTTCTTGGACAGGGTCTACCGGCGCTACCGTGACGTGCTTTCGGCCGTCGCAGTGATCAACGCCGACCGGGAGACCGCCTCCCTTTGGTCCAAGACCGTCGGTGGCGACATGCGCGTCCTCTGTGACCCGACGATGACGGTCATACGGGATTACTCGGCCGAACGGGGCGTCTACTCCACGCTCGTCGACAAAGACGGCCGGATCGCGGCCGCCTATCCCGGCTATTCCAAATCCATGTTGATCGAACTCGGCTCCCTCGTCGCAAAACTGGGCGGCGTGCCGGAGCGCGAACTCGACACCCGACCGGCACCGGAAAAACTGACTTCCGGCTGCAGCTTCCCACTCGACTAAGACCATGAGAACCAAAACCCTACTCGTCATCGCCACCGCCCTGGCTTGTGTCGCTCCGTCCCTGGCTTTCGATCAGGAAAAGGAGTGCGCCTGCAAGGACTTACCGTCGTTTTCGCTCCGCGGGACTGACGGTCAACAGTACACTCAGGGCAACATCGCCGACAAAGCGACCGTGATCGTGTTCATCGCCCACGGATGCCCCCACAACAAGAAGGCCGCTCCGGACTGGAACCGCGTCTCCAAGTTGATGGGGACGAAAGCGCGCGTCCTTGGCGTCATCAACACCGACCCCGTGACGGCCAAGACCTACGCCAAGACGTTGGGACTGACGTTCCCGCTCCTTTCCGACAAGGACTCGAAGGCCATCGAAGCCTTCGGCGCCAAGCACTCGCTCGATAGCGTGCTGATCTGCGGTAAGGACAAGCGCGTGGCCAAGCAGTGGGAAGGCTATTCCCGAGCCACGATCGGAGAGATCTTCGCCGATCTCCCGGGCCATGGCGGCCCGACCGTCAAGCCCGACCTGAAGCTCTTTCCTGAGAAGAAGCAGTCAGGCTGTTCGCTCTGAACGGCTCCTTTCGCAGGATCCGGCCGGACACGCGTCCGGCCGGATCCGCGCCTCACTTCCCTGGAGCGAAGAGTTTGTCGTCGACTTTCTCCGACGTCTTCGCCGATTCGTACTCCATGACCCACTTGTCGCCCGCGGCCCACGTGGCCGTGATTTTCATCGGGACTTGCACTCCGTCGACCGCCTTATAACCCGAGTAGTCGTAGACCGAAATCACGGCTCCGATCGAGCTTCGCGTGATGTTCACCATCCGCACCAAGAGACCCGACTTCGTATCGAAGTAGAGCTCCTCGGTCGAAGGCATTCCTGGGCGCGTCCCACGGACGACCACGGTCTCGACGTCGCCGACCGTCTCATAGCCGACGACGGTCGTGCGGGTGTAGCCGTCGAACGCTCCGGCCCCGCGCCACGAGCGGCCCAGCCTGCCGAAGATCGCAGCCGGCTCATCGGTGAGAACGGCGCCGTCCTTCCACACTTGCTTTCCGTCCGACCCGGACTTACCGATCGACATCGTCAAAGCGAATTTCCCGCCTTCAGCTTGCACAAGCTCGATCGGCGTCTTCGTCTCGGCATGGCGTTCGCCGAGCGGGGCCGTCATCGTCCCTTTGAACGTCAACTGCTTCGGCACCTTTCCGACCGCATCGCTGTGCTTTTTGAAGAGGTCTTCGGCCTTGTCGCCCGTCCCTCCACCCACGTGACGCAGGGAGACGCCCTCAGGGACCGGCACCGTGGCCGGATGCTCGTGGCCGTTGTGGCAGGTCATACACGTGACCTCGAGTCTTCCCCGGAAATGCTTGTCGTTGATGTCGCGCTGGAGAAGCACCATCTCCCGCGCCTTTTCTTTCATCCGGGTCTCGGTCGAAAAGTCGGCTTCGTGGCAGCCCGTACACTCCATCTTCATCGAAGCGGACATGAACTCCATGGCAGGGATCAGGTCTTTGGCGGGGACACCCTTGAACACGACGATGTTCTTGTAGACCTGCTCGGCGGTCTGCTCTTGAGCGGGCTTGGCCCCGTCTTGGAACGCGGCGACGAAGGGCAGGGCCCCTAAAGCAAGGACGAGGGCTTTCAACATGCGGCGATTATGACGCTCGGAACGTGCCGAGCGGTGCGCACCGACGCTGCCGGTTCCAGGTCTCGCGTCCCCGGACTCGCTCCGGAAGACGTCGGCCCCTTCGACCGTCGAGTCGAAGGGGCCAGGATTCAGCTCGCCACTGAGCGCTCGTTAGAACCGCGACCAAAGGTACTGGTTCGTCACTTCGTGGTGGAACAGGATCTCCGTCGTCTTGATCAGCGAGCCGAGTTCCTTCGGAGACCGCTCGGCGACGAGTTCCTTTCGCTCCATGAACTTCTCTTTGGTCTCTTCGCCCAAGATCTGGGCCACGAAACCCGACCCCTTGTAGTGCCGGATCGCATCGTAGATGTTGCCAGGAAGGTAGCGCGTGCGCGTCCTGCGCTCTTCGCTCGAGATCTTCTCCGTCATCGGCCCTTCCAGCCCTGTCTTGACGAGCGTATAGAACGCCATGTACGGGTTCGCGTCCGGAGCGACGGTCCGGACTTCGATACGCGCCGACTTCTTGTTCCCGAGCGGGATGCGGACCATCGACGTGCGGTCGACGGCCGAGGACTTGATCTGGTTGGGAGCCTCGAAGTGCGGGTCCAATCTTCGGTACGCGTTGACGGAAGGGTTCAGCACCAGACAGATGTCGTTCGCGCTGTTCAGGAGGCGGTCGATGAAGTCCCAACCGAACTTGGAAAGGTTGTCCTCGCCCTTGGAGTCGTACATCAGGTTGTCGCCGTCCTTGCTGATCGAGATGTTCGTGTGCATCCCGCTCCCGTTGATCCCCGCGATCGGCTTGGGCAAGAAACTCGCCGTGCACCCCATGTTCGCCGCGACTTGGCGCGCGGTCAGCTTGTAAAGTTGGAGCTGGTCGGCCGCGATCAGCGCTTCGGTATAGGAGTAGTTCAGTTCGAACTGAGACGGGGCGACTTCGGGGTGGTCTTTTTCGTTCTCGAACCCTAGGGCGCGCTGACACTCCGCGAGACGGTCGATGAAGAGCTTGAGCGGGTCGTTGGGAAGGCTGTTGAAATACCCGCCGCTGTGGACGGGTGCGAAGCCGTCGCGACTGTTGTACTCTTGTTCGGCGTTGAGGCCGGCGAAGAGGAATCCCTCGCATTCGACCGCGACGTTGGCCGTCATCTTCTTCTTCGCCAACTCGTCTCCCAACTCCTTGAGACGGCCGCGCATGTCGCTCGGATAGGGTGAGCCGTCCTTATCGAGGATCAAACCGAAGACCACGACCTTGCCCGGGCCGAAAATGTCGCTCGGGAGCCAGCGGAAGCTGCCCCAATCGATCCCGAGACGAAGGTCGGACTCGTTGACGACGCTGAAACCGCGGATGGACGAGCCGTCGAAGGTCAGGTTGTCGTGGCTCTTGAGGAGGAACTTTTTGTCGTAGTCGAGCGTGTGGAACCGGCCCTCGATGTCCGTAAAGCAGACCGTGACGGCCTTGATCTCCTTCGTGTCCCCCAAATACTTCAAGTAGTGGTTCTGGAGCGTCTCCGCCGGCGTGCGCGCCAACTGTTTGGCCTTGGCCTCCAGATTGAGCTCCTCAAGCTCCTCGTACGGGATCTCAAGAAAATGACGGAGGGGTTTTGTCGGCTTGTAGGGGCCGTCGGTGAGAGACGCACCGAGAGAATCGATCGAGCGGCGCAACGGATCGGAGACCATGACGAATGCAATGATAGCATAAATCTGGCCATATTAATGTTTGAATAGGCCAGATTTATGCTTATTGCGATCAGTATGTCCCTAGGCGGCCATTGACCTGCGGCACTGGTCCGCACATTCTCCGCACATGTCCGCGCACCTTTGGCAAGCCTCGTGCCCATGGCGACGGCACTCGGCGGCGCAGGCGTCGCACTCGCGGGCACAATCCGCGCACATGGCATTGGAGCCGGAGCGCATCGTCGATACGCACGTTTCGCAGGTCGAAGCGCAGAGGTCGCAGGCTCGGACGCAGTCTTCCATGCCCTCCATGTCCCTGCATTCGTCGGCACACTCGTGGCACTCCTGGGCGCACCGGGTGCAAAGATCGATACATCGGTCGAGTTCTTGGGCGACGGCCATCTTGGTTCCTTTCCGGCCCGAAGACCGGACACCTGCTAGGACGCCGCCGAAAGGGCCGTGCACGCCGGCCTGGGACGTCAGGCACCCGCCGTCCGGAACAACCAGGTCTCCGGAACGGGAGCTTTCGGCCTTGAGGGAGCGGCCATCTCGAACTTAAAGCTGTTGGCCCCGCCCTGGTCGTACCACCGGACGTCGACCCGGTAGTCGCCCTTTTCCAACCACGCCCTGCCGGACTTTTCGACCGCGCCATGGGGGCCGTCGTTGTCGACGACCAGGGCGTCGTCGAGCCACAGCCTCGAACCATCGTCGCTCGTCAGATAGAAGTTGTAGGCGCCTGTCTCCGGCACCCGAAGTATCCCGCTCCAGCGCACGGCGAACTGGGCCGGCCTCGGCCGGACGGCCTGATCGAAGACCGACGTCACCGACGTGCCTGACGCCTTCATCGTCTTGAGGTCGGGCAGCCGGGACGGCTCCCCGTTCAAGAGGTATGTGTCCGCCCGAAGGCCCGGAGTCAGAGGGCCGAGGTCTTTGTTCCGGGGGTTCCGGCACTCGACGCGCGAGACCGGGCCTGCGATGCCCCTTTTGTTCACGAACGCGAACGTGACGGTCGTCGGCCTTGTAACGGTCACGCCGTTCCGGTAGACGGGCGACTTCCCGTTCGGGACCGAACCGTCCATGGTGTACCGCAACGTCCTGCCGGGGCCTCCCCCTTTGGCTTTGACCGTCGTGCGCCCTGAGAAGAACACGGCGGTGGCGTCGACCTCAGGCTCGGAGACGTGGACGTTCAGACCGAGCGCGTCGAGCCGGGGAAGGAACGAAGTCATCCTTGGACTGAACTCGGACCACTTCCGACCCTCCTTCGGCGACCAAAGGACTTCCGCCATGGCCAGGGCGCGCGGGTATTGCAGTTCCTCGTTGCGCGCTTCCGTGGCGATCCACTCGGCCCAGACGTTGTACTGTCCTCCCAAAACCCTCGCGGCTTGCTCCGGCGTGAGTCCGGCCGGGACAGGGTCGTACGCATAAACGTGTTGGGTCGGGATCGCCTGGTAGCTGTAGTCGAAGTAGCAATGGCTCGTCGGCGACATCACGACGTCCCGCCCTTGTTTCGCCGCGTCGATGCCGCCTTGCACACCCCGCCACGACATGACCGTCGCTCCAGGCGCCAACCCGCCCTCCAGGATTTCGTCCCAACCGACGAGCCTGCGGCCGCGGTCGGAGAGGAACGTGTCGAAATGGCGAACGACCCAACTCTGAAGCTCGTTTTCGTCCTTTAGCCCGTTCGCTTTCATCCGGGCTTGGCACCTCGGGCACGCCCGCCAGTGCTTCTTCTCGACCTCGTCGGCTCCGATATGGACGAACTTCGAGGGGAACAAGGCCAATGTCTCGGTCAACACGTCCTCCAAGAACGTGATGGCCGCGTCGTTGCCCGCGCAGTACACGTTGCTCAAGGACTGCCCCGGTTTGGCCGGTGGCCCGACATTGAGGCACTTCAGTTCGGGATAGCTGACGACCGCTCCGAGGGAGTGGCCCGGCAGTTCGATTTCCGGAACGACCGTGATGTGCCTGTCGGCCGCGTACCGGACGATCTCCTTGATGTCTTCTTGCGTATAGAAGCCACCGTATTTCTTGGGCGCCTGGTCGCCGCAGATCTGAATGTTGCCGAAGTTCCATTCCCCGCCGGGCCAGACTTCGCCCGTGTCGACACGCCAAGCCCCCGTCGACGTCAGCTTCGGATACTTCTTGATCTCGATCCGCCAACCGCCGTCGTCGACCAAGTGCCAGTGGAAGACGTTCAGTTTGAGGAGGGCCATCGTGTCCAACTGCCGCTTGATGAACGAGACCGGAAAGAAATGCCGGGAAACATCGAGCATCATGCCGCGCCAACCGAACCTCGGGCCGTCGCTGACCGAACAGGCGGGCAGCGACCACGTGACGCCTTTGACCGGTTTCGGCGACTCGATCTGTTCGGGAAGGAGCTGACGGAGGGTCTGGACTGCATAGAACGCTCCGCTCTCGCTCGAGTACTCGACCAAGACTTGGCCCGGCCGCACGTCGAGCCAGTACCAGTCCGGACGGAGGCGCGCCGTATCCTTCTTGTGGCGGAACACGATCGTGCCTTTTCGCCCCGAGCCCTCGAGGTTGAACCCGGCCGCCTTCTGGAACATCGCCTTCAAGTGCTTCGTGGCCGCACAATCGGAGATCAGGCGCGTCTGGTCCGTGACGACGAACGGAGTTCCGCCCGTGAACCGGGACTCGACCGGGCGCGGGACCAGCGCAGGTTCGCGCGGCGCGATCGTCAGGGTCGAAGCCAACAGGGTCACGGTCCAGAGCATGGTCGGATTCTACCGAGGCCACAAGTCGCCTTTCCGACGGGCGTCCGGACGATCCTCCCGGTCATTTCAAGGGTCTCGTGTTAGGTCCGCCCCTGCTCGTGGGTTTCCGTCAATCGAGGAATCCAAAATGGAACATTCACGACATACGCTGCTGACCGTGCTCGTCTTCGCAGCGTCCTTGTTTCTGATCACGGCGAGCGGATGCGGCGGAGAGGACATCGGTTCGTCCGGAGGGCTGACGGGCGGCTCCTCTGGCGGCGGGACGACGGGCGGGACGTCCGGAGGGACGTCCGGCGGGACGACGGGCGGGACGTCCGGAGGGACGACCGGAGGGACGACCGGAGGCGTCACAGGCGGGACGACCGGAGGAACGACCGGCGGCAGCACAGGCGGGACGACGGGCGGGACCGGTGGCTCGAACGGGACGATCGACTCGAACTTCTTCACGTTCCTGCAACGGAACCTGTCTTCCCGACAGTCGCTGGCCGAGCCGTTCACCGTCTCGGGTACGACCACGTTCATCTTCCGGTGCGTCGGTCAGTACTCGGGATCGATGGCGATCGTCACTCCGGACACCGTCCAATCGTTCGTCAACTTCGGCGCCTATTCCGGTTATGCGATCCACCGAGACTCGTCCGGCCACCAGTCCGTCACGCTCGGGCCAGGAACGTACTACCTGGGCATGCGGAACACTTCGAACTCCAGCAATACGATGAGGATCGAGCTCGACCTCCAAAAGCACACGACGAACCTGAACTTCATCGACTACTACGTCAGCGGCGTGAAGTCCCTGGCATCGGGAGGCAAGCTTTGGCAGGGCTTCACCGTCCAGGACGGAGTCCGGTACTTCATCGACGGGTGCAACACGGGCCTCGAGATCTACGTCGTCAACGAATCCCAGTTGTCGGCCTTTCAGAACGGCGGGAGCTTCCAGTACTACACGGACTACTCTTTCCCGTCTCCGACCGAAGACCAGCCGGGTGGAGCCGAGTATCGCTTGCCCGCAGGCAACTACTACCTGTGCTTCCGGAACACGTCCGGCGCCGCTCAGTCTTTGGACTACCTGATGGAGCGTTATAACGCGACGTCGAAGCCGGTCAAGCTCTCGAAACCGACCCCTGACTCGTCGGGCAGGCTCCTCGAGCCCCTGACCGAGGCAAAGTTGGAACGACGGCCTGCCGAGTAGACGCGGCGCGCCAGGTCGGGGGCCAAGCCCGAGAGGGCTTGGCCCCCGACCGTCTGCAGGAGGCGTTCGGCCCGGGCACGGAACCCCCTGCCTTGTCCCATCGTCGATGGAGAGGGGTCAAAAGGGTCCATTCGAAGTTTTCCACCTTGACAGTGGAAACGTCCGACGGTATCCTACGCCCTTGCGCCATCAGCCATCGGGTGACCGGTAGCCGGCGCCAACAACCGGAACGCCATCCGACCGGAATCGCGGTCGGAACAGGCTGGGGTACAGGTGCGTAACGTACGGCGGTGCCACAGCTTGTCGGGTTAACGAACGGCCTGCAGGCGTCCCGTTGAGTCGTTCGGTCGGGTCTCTCCCGGCCCTCAAAGGCCGGAGAAAGGAAATTCCTGGGAGGAAAACTTGATTGGCAACTTCAATGGCAACTATGGTTAGCGCGGCACTGGCCGCCGCTGTCGTCCCCCTCGCCCAAGGCTCCAAGTCTTGGTTGACGCGATTGTTCAGACGGACCGAACCCGCGAAAATCGTCGCGGACCCTCCGACGATCGTCAACGACGCCGGATGGCAGCTCATCCACAGCGAGGACGCCGAGTCCTTCCGCGCGTGGCTCGGCAAAGACTCCGAAGGGCTTCCCTTCGAGCCCGGTCAGATGCCTTCGCTCGGGTCGCACGTCCTCATCGAATTGTTCGGATGTGACAAGCGGAGCCTCGAACAGGAGTCGTCCGTCGGGACGGCCATGCGCACCGCCGCCGTCGAGAGCAAGGCGACGGTCGTGGCGGAATCATTCCACGAGTTCAAGCCGTGGGGCGTCTCCGGGGCCGTGATCATCCAAGAGTCGCACTACACCGTCCACACTTGGCCCGAGCACGGCTATGCCGCCGTCGACCTGTTCTACTGTGGCGGCACCGTCCATGTCGACCGCGCCGTCGACGTCCTGCGGGAACGGTTCCGTCCCTCGAAGATCAAGTTCCTCGTCGTCCGACGCGGCATCCAAAGCGAAGTCGAGGGCTGAAGGCCCTCTAACGGGCGTGGTTTCGGGCGAATGCCCCGGACCACGCCCTTCTTGTGTCCGAAGGTAGCCTGAACGCCATGGCTGAAGCCGTGGTTCTGGGTTCGGGCACGAGCAACGGCGTCCCCACCCTTGGCAAGGTCTATCCGCCCGAGTTCCTCGCTCATCCCAAGAACCATCGCACCCGCCCAGCCCTGTTGCTTCAAGGACCGACAGGAAACGTCCTCGTCGACTGTCCCCCCGAACTGAGGTTGCAGTTGCTTCGGGAGCAGGTCTTCGACCTGGAAGCCGTCTTGATCACCCACTCCCATGCGGACCACGTCATGGGTATGGACGACCTCCGGACCCTGTGCCTGAAGTACGGCCGCGCCATGCCTGTCTATACATCGGCGAGGTACCAAGAGGACGTACGGCGCATCTTTCCCTACGCCTTCGAGGACTTTCCGGAGGGGATCTGGGTACCGAGGTTCGACATGCGCGAACCGGGTCCGATCCTCGAACTCGGCGGCATGGTCATCCAGGTGTACTGGGTCGAGCACGGACCGATGCCCGTCATGGCGGTCAAGGTCGGCGGGTTCGCCTACGTGACCGACGTCAGCCGCATCCCAGAAGACGTCTGGCCCCATTTGACCGGCTTGGACACGCTGGTGCTCGACGCTGTACGCTACCGGCCCCATCCGAACCACTTCCACTATGAGAAGGCGGTCGAAGTCGCGTTGGCCTTGGGTGCCACCCGGACGTACTTCACGCACTTGAGCGACGACTACGACCACGACGAGACGAACAGGGCTCTTCCGCCCGGTATCGAGCTGGCTTATGACGGATTGCGCATCCCCCTATGAGCCGGTCTCCGGCCGTCGCTTCGTGGGCCAAAGCGCGCGATTCTGTTGTTTTCTTCGGTTCCGGAGACCGGTGTCGTATAATGTTCGACACCGTTTCGAACGTAAGGTTCCTCAGTAAGGATCCAGGTTCGAAAACTTCGACCGATTTCGCAAGGTCTCCCTAAAGGGGCCTGTGGAAAGTACCGATAAGGACAAGAGAGGGTCTTTGAGTGAAGAAGAAGCCGACGCCGGTCCTCGCCACGTTCGTAGCGGCGACCATGGCTTTGGCCGCGCTGGCAACGTCACTGGTCAACGGAGTCGATCCAGCGACCTGCACCCTTCGGGGGGGCGCAGCGTTCCTCATCGGACGGATCCTCGCAAGTGTCTGGTGCGCCCTTCTACCGTCCGAAAACGTCGGGATGGAAGGCGGTCTGGAGCCTGGCCTAGCGGACGCCGCAGAAACCGACGAGGAACCTCTCGCGGCGTGAACGGAGAACATACATCACATGCCATTGTCCCAAGAACAACTTCAACGCAGCTGGATCGAATATAAGGTCTACAAAGACCCCAACGCTCGCGTCGGGTTGATCAACCACTATTCCTATCTCGTCAAGATCACGGCCGGACGGCTCGTGACCAACATCCCGGGCGGTCTCGACCGTGAAGACCTCGTAAGCGCGGGCGTCGTCGGTCTGATCAAAAGCGTCGACCAGTACGACCCGGCGCGCGACGTCAAGTTCGAAACCTATGCGATCGCCTTGATCCGCGGCGCGATCTTGGAGATGCTGCGGGACGAGGATTGGGTTCCGCGTTCGATCCGCGAGAAGCTGAAGGCTTTAGAGCGCGCCCAGCAAAAGCTCGAGACGTCGTTCGGCCGTCCGCCGACGAACCGAGAACTTGCAGACTTTCTCGGGATCTCCGACGAAGAGGTCGACGACCTTCACGTCCGCGCCGGACGGACGAACGTGTACAGCCTCGACGACGTCATCGGAGGCTCGAGCGACGGCGACGACCACATCCACTTCATCGAGATGATCGTGGACGAGGATGCCAACCCGGGTGGCGAGGTCGAAGGTAAAGACCTGCGCCGGATCCTGGCGGCAGGCGTCGACAACCTTCCCGAGCGCGAGCGCCTCGTGGTCGCCCTGTACTATTTCGAAGGCCTGACTTTCAAGGAGATCGGCAAAGTCTTGGGCGTCAGCGAGAGCCGCGTCTACCAGCTTCACACGCAAGCCATGGGCCGCCTTCGCGGCTTCATGAAGGACCAAGGGGCCGCACAAGTGGCATAAGACGATGGACGGTCTCACCCCAGTCCGGGGCCCGGATCCTGGCGGTCTCTACAGGAACGCGGTCCGCCCGACCAGCGACCGGAACAAGAAGCCGGCCAAGCCGGCTAGGCACCAGGACGAGGACGAGACCGGCCTCGACGATGCGGAAGATCAGTTGGAAACCCAGGGCGACGAGGACGTCGCGGACGACGACGGGCACGGAATCGACCTACAAGCCTGACGTTCAGGCACGCATCTTGCCGTTCCGCTGTTGATCCTCTTGGCCAAGCCGACCTAGGCTCAAACGGGTAGCATGGCCCTTCATCCTGACGTGAGCGACCAGACAACGACCATGAAGAGACGAACGATTTTGACCACGCTGGCCCTGGCAATCCTTACAGGTGCCGTGGGATGCGGCGGCGGCTCCGGCGCCAGCAACGATATTCTCGCCACCGTCGAAGGCGATTCGATCACAGTCGACCAGTTCAACACGTACCTGGCCGTCAAACCGACCGCCCGCGTCATGATCCAAGGCCAGGTCGTCGAACTCCCGGTGGCGGACACCCTCGCCTTCCAGGCGATCCAAGACCTCGTGTCCCGCACGATCCTGACCCAGATGGCGAAGGACGAGAACGTCTATCCGACCGACAAACAGGTGGAGGACGAACTCAAGTTCCAGACCGATTTGGACCAGAACTTCCTGGCCGCTTATCAAAAGAAAGGCATGACCATCGCCCAGATCAAGGACGAGATCCGGTTCTCGCTCCTTCAAGAAGGGCTCGTCACGAAAGGCATCAAAGTCACCGACGAAGAAGTCGATTCCTGGCTGAAGCGGAACCCGAAGGCCTTCGTCATGCCGGCGACGGTCGAACTGAGCTGGGTCCTCGCGACCACCGACGCGCGCAAAGCTCAGATCGACGCCGCCTTGAAGTCCGGTAAGAAGTTCGAAGACGTCGCGATCGAACTGAGCCAGGCGTCCAGCGCCCCGATGCTGAAGGGCAAATACATGCCCGAGCGCGGCCCGTTGCCGATCACGGGCATGGCTCCACAGTTGAAGACGGCGATCGAAGCCACCAAGGAAGGCGCCGCGACGGACTGGATCCGGTTCACCGAAGGCATCGCCAAGTTCCACGTCGATAAGAAGTACGCCGAGAAGCAGATGGAGATCACGAGCGCGCGAAAAGAAAACGTCCGACGCAACCTCGCCCTCCAGCGCGGGAACAAGGCCAACGACCTTCGCAGCCGCTTGGTCGACCGCGTCCGGACCAGCGAGATCGTCATCCGGCGAGAATCCCTCAAGGACGCCTGGAAGAACTTCACCGAAATGCTGAAGAAGCAGGCCGAGCAGAGCGGCAAGCAGGCCGCGCCGACGACGTCGACGAGCGGCGGCGGTACCAACATGGTCCCCGGCGCACCTGGGAACTGATCCCCGGCGACGACGAACGAGCGGCGCCTCCCCAAAGGAAGCGCCGCTCGTCTTTGTGCTTGGTCAGCGGTTTTGCGCTACCGGAAGAACGCTCGGAGCTCCGAACACATCTGCTCGACGTCTTGAGCGTTCATCTCGTCGGTCTTCACGTAGTCTTGGAGGTCGGACTCCAGGCCGGAGAAGTCGGGCGAACGCCAACAACCGAGGGGCGTCTTGTCCGAATCCAGTTGCACCAGGTTGAGCCGAAACCCGTCGCGAAGGTCGCAGCCGTCCATCCACTGGACTCCCTTTGCCGTGAGGTCGTGGATCGAGGTGAAAACGCCGCACACCTTCGACGAATGGTCAGACCCAAGTTGTTCGGTGACCCAGTAGATCTTGCGGAACTTCATTGTCCAGGCCCGAGGTTACCACGACCGACCGCGTGCCGGCCCCTGTCCGTCCGACGCGCTCGTCAAGCCGTCCAAAGGAACGGTTCAGAGTCCGTCAACACCTTTCCGTGCCGCTCGATCGCCCGAAGCATGTACTCGGGCAACACGAACATCGAGGGCAGGAACCTCGGCGTCGCGTAACGGTTCGTGACGCCTCGGGACTGTAACCGTGCGGCGATCTCGTCTTGGGACAGAGCCAACGGGTCGTGCTTCTTACTGGCCAAGATGAAGCCCCACGGCATCTGGAACGTCGTCACCAGCCCGTAGTAGCCTCTGACGACCGGGAAGACGTCCTTCATCGCATCGAGGGTCGCGTGGATCTGAGCGTAGAGGTACGGATAGGTCTCGTTGCACGCCCCGCTTTGGAGCACGAAGAGGCCGTCGTCCGAGAGCGCGTCGGCGATGTGGCTGAAGTACTCCTTGGTGTAGAGCATCCTCGCGGGCGAACCTTCGTGCGGGCCAGGCAGGTCGCTGAGGACGACGTCGTAACCGTATCCCTTGTGGTCTTCGACCCATGCCCTCGCGTCCTGGTGCTTCAAGGTCACGCGCGGGTCGTCGAAACAGCCTTTGTGCCATTCGGTCATATGGACCTTGACCCATCGGATCAGTTCCTCGTCCAAGTCGATCATATGGGCTTCCTCGACGGTCGAGTGCTGGAGCGCTTGCCACAACGTGGCCCCTTCGCCTCCACCGCACACGAGCACCTTCTTGGGACCGGGGTGCGTGACCATGGCCGGCTGGACCATGCTCTCGTGATAGACGTACTCGTCGAGCAAGCTGCTCTGGATCTTGTAGTCCAGGAAGAGCGTCTTCCCGAAGACCGGGATTTCGACGATCTGGTATTGCTGGTACTGGGATTTCCCTTCCACCAGGAACCGGTCGACCGAGAAGAACCACGTCATGCCGTCGGTATGGGTTTCGGCGATGAACATGCCGGTGGACTGTGAGAAAAGCCGCTCGCTCATGGGACGGCGGGGAGGATACCGGGACGCGAACCTGACGGACGGACCCTCTCAGACCGGACGCCGGTGTCCCAATTAATGGGGACACGGACGGCAAGATTGGGCGTCCTGACCCAAATCTGGCCGGACTGCACCGGTAACCTGACTCCATGTTCGCCGCCCTTCTCACGTTCAGCCTCGTCCCCGGAGGCACAGTCAGCGAAGACTTTGCGGACCTCGTCCTCGGGCCTGTGCCACAGAAGGCCGACCCGTTCGAGTCTTGGCCCGCCCGTAAGGCGAGGCCGTCCGACCCTCGCGAGATCCATCTGAAGAACATCCGGCAGCTCACGTTCGGGGGCCAGAACGCCGAAGCCTACTGGAGTCCGGACGGAAAGTGGATCACGTTCCAGACCCGGCAGCCCCAGTGGCCGGACGAGCAGGTCGTCGTAATGCGCGCCGACGGAAGCGGCAAGACCCTGATGAGCACCGGACTCGGTCGGTGCACGTGCAGCTACTTTTCTCCCGACATGCAGTGGCTGTACTTCAGTAGCACGCACGAACGGAACAAAGGTGCCCAGGCGCCTGTCGACATGAGCCAGGGGTACGTTTGGAGGGTCAATCCCGACTTCGCTCTGTACCGTCAGCGGCTTGGCCCCTCGCCGAACACCAAGGCGCGGATGGCGTTGAGGACCGTGATCAAGAAGGACGGCTACGTAGCTGAGACGACGGTGTCTCCGAAGGGGGGCTTCATCACCTTCACCGGAGATTTCGACGGCGACATCGACATCTATCGCGCGAACGCCGATGGCACCGGCATCCGCCGATTGACGGACGCGAAGGGTTACGACGGTGGCCCGTTCGTCAGTTGGAACGGCAAATCGATCGTCTACCGCCGCGGACCGTTCGAGAACGCACAGGACGAGCGGGACTACGAGACCCTTCACGCCCAGCACCTCGTCCGACCGAAGAGGATGGACATCTGGATCATGGACGCGATGGGGCGGCACAACCGGCAAGTGACCAACCTGAGCGGGGCCTCCTTCGCCCCCTTCATCGCGCCGGACAACCGGCGGATCATCTTCTGCAGCAATTTCGAAGACCCGAAAGGTCGTGAGTTCGACCTCTACCTCGTCCGCAAGGACGGCTCGAACTTGAGCCGGGTGACGTGGACGCCTGACTTCGACGGGTTCCCGATGTTCTCCCGAGACGGCAAGAAGGTCGTCTTCGCCAGCAACAGGTTCGGGTCCGTCCCCCACGAGACCAACATCTTCGTAGCCGATTGGGCCGAGTGAGATCGGGCCGGGGGCGTCGTCGCGCCCCTGGCCTTTCTTGCGGGCGGGACTGTTAAGCAGGATCGCGCCGAACGGCGTCAAAGAGACTGTTGACCCTTAAGAAGCCCGACACACCGCAATGGGAGGGGCAGGTCGACGTCCTCTACTTCGACCAAGATCAGATCACGGCCATCGCTTCGGCCGTACGGTCCGAAATCTTCTGGACGTTCACCTGGGACGAGCCGATGTCGGCCCGCGACATCGCGTCGGCCGTCGGCAAGTCCGCCCAAACCGTCCGCTACCATATCAACGAACTCGTCCGAGTCGGCTTGTTGTTGCCCGTCGAACACAGAAAGCGTCGCTCGCGGCTCGAGGAAGCCTATGTCCAAGCCGGAATATCGAACTTGACGTTGCCTCGCCCTGTCCCGCCCGAGTATCAGGAGCAGATGAACCGAGGGTTCGACTCGATGATGCGCGCGGTGTCCAAGGAGCGGGCGCTGGCAGGCGCCGTTCTCAACGACGGCCCGGAACTCCGACCGTTCGCCCGTTTTATCAAGTCCGTCGTCCGGTTGGACGCCTCGAACGCTGAAAAAGCCCAGGCGATCTTGTCAGAGGCGCTGCGGCAGATCGAGGGCCTCGAACAGCCCGACGGCACAAGGACGAACGTCTGGGTGTACATGAGCCCCTCGATAGGGGAGTGCCGGCGCGTCCTGAACAAGAAACCGCTTGGAAACGGCCGCCGGCCGAATCGGGACGACGACTGAAGTCCGAAGGGCGGACGGGGCCGCTCGAGGTGTAACCTCGTCCTATGGGCTTGCTCCCCGGCCTCGTCGCTCTCGTTTCTTTGTCCGTGTCTGCAGGTTCCGACCAGGGGCCGACGCTGGAGAAGCTCCGATCGCAGGGCTTGACCGACCTCGGCGCCTTTTCGCTCTTGTCCGAGTTGACGGCTCAAGTCGGTCCTCGGCTCAGCGGCTCCCCAGGGGCTGCGAAAGCTGTCCTTTGGACCGAGACCAAGATGAAGACTCTCGGCTTGACGGACGTGCACCAGGTGCCCTGTACCGTCCCCCGTTGGG
Organism: Armatimonadota bacterium; assembly: GCA_018268395.1. NCBI lineage: Bacteria > Bacillati > Armatimonadota > Armatimonadota bacterium. Next base: position 438,019 of record JAFDWQ010000001.1, read on the forward strand.
TCCGTGGCGACAAGGAGTCCGGATGGTTGTCGCACCTCGGTCGGCGATCGAAGCTCAATCTCTGCGCCCTGGGGGGCAGCGTCGCCACTCCGAAGGGAGGAGTTACGGCCGAGGTGGTCGAAGTCAGGAGCCTGGCGGAAGCCGAAAAGCTGGGAGTTAGGGGCAAAGGAAAGATCGTGTTCTTCAACCGTGGCTTCGACCCGAAGCTGTCGAACACCTTCGAGGCCTATGGCGGTGCGGTCGACCAGCGCGTCGGTGGAGCGATGGCCGCAACTCAGTCCGGGGCTGTCGCCGTCCTCGTCCGATCGATGACCCTCGCCAAGGACGACGAGCCGCATACCGGCGCGATGCGGTACGGAGAAGGCCGGAAGATCCCCGCCGCAGCCTTAGGGATCCAAAGCGCCGATCGCCTGTCCGCCGCTTTAAAGAAAGGCCGGGTCAAAGTGCGGCTCGAACTCTCGTGCAAGACGCTGCCCGACGTCCCTTCGGCGAGCGTGGCGGGTGAGATCCGCGGATCCGTGAATCCGGAGTCGGTGATCGTCCTGGGCGGCCACTTGGACAGTTGGGACTTGGGCGTGGGGGCCCACGACGACGGATCGGGCATCGCGCAAGCCCTTGAAGCTTTGAGGCTGATCAAGAAGCTCGGTCTCAAGCCGAAGCGAACGCTCCGCGCCGTCGCGTTCATGAACGAGGAGAACGGGCTGCGCGGAGCATTGGCCTACGCTGCAAGGGCCAAAACGGCCCGGGAGCAGCACACGGCAGCGATCGAGTCCGATAGCGGAGGCTTCATGCCGCGGGCCTTCGGGGCCTCGCCGTTCGCCCTTGAGCGCGCCAGGCAATGGTTACCCCACCTGGAAAATCTGGGCATCACGCGCATCACCGAGGGAGGCGGCGACGCCGACATCGCACCTCTGGGGCCGCTCGGGACGGCCCTCTTTTCGTTGGAGCCTGAAAACCAGCGCTACTTCGACTACCATCACTCCCGGAACGATACGCTGGACAAGGTCAATCCAAGGGAACTCGAATTCGGGGCCATTGCAATGGCGACCCTCGCCTGGCTCTTGTCCGAGGAGGGGCTATGAGGCGGCGCCTTAGCCCTTGAGGACTTTGTAGTCCGAGAAGACGACTTTCATCGACACGGACTTTCCCCGTACCCGACCCGTGACCTTGCGTTCGGCGGGAAGCCGGTCATCCCCGACGGTCACGAAACGGTCCTCGTAGGTGAGTTCGGATTCGACGGTACCGTCAGGCCCGGTCGTGGTCGACGTGAACCGTCGGGACAAGGTCTTCCCATTGGGAAGCCGCTCGACGTCGAGGATCCGCAAGACCAGGCGTCGGCCCTCGATCGTCCGAGCGACTTCGGTCACGGCTCCGTCCTTGACCCGGTACGTCGAGCCGAACGTGTCGGCGACCGCGATCTCACGGCCCGTCCGGTCTTTCCGACCGGTCCACGTCACGACGTTCCGACCGTCTCCATCCGCGAACGGGACAGACCGACGGTGCCTAAAGAGGCTGGAGATTTGCGTCCGGACATGGTCTTCGTCTGGCCAGCGCACGTCCCTGTCTTCGAAGACGATTTCCGGTTCGGGCGACCGGTCGGCAACCACACGACCAGAAACGGTCCGGTGCCCGTCGCCCGCTTCAAAGTCGGCCGACCACCTGAGCGCACTACTGACCGCTTCGCGGGCCTCGGAAGCGGTTTGGAGGGACCGGTAAGCCTCCTCGTCCGACCCCAAAGTCATCGGTCGCACGACCGGCAACGTGAGGGTCGACCACGTCTTCTTCAAACCGTACCGGCTGCCTTGCCACGTACCGGACTTCCTTTCCACGTGCAAAGCCCGGAGCGCGACCGGCATGCCACGGAGCCCGAACGGGACCCTGGCTGTACCGTTTTGACCTAGCACGAGGGGCGTCCCGTCCGACAAAAAGAGCTTGGCCGAGGCGTCCGGCGTGCCGTTCCATCGGACGCGGACGGTCCACGCGTCCGAACCTGCGTCGGCGGCCAATTGCAGACCGTTCTTGGGCACCGATCCGGCTTCGGAAAGGTCGAACGCGGCCCGAGCCTGGTAGACGAGCAGGAAGGGCCCCTCGCCTCTGTCGATGATCCCGTATGGGAAGGACAGCGAGAACGGCCCGGGTTTCGACCGCCACGGATAGGACCGCGCGCCGTCGCGACTGTCACCTTTAATGACCACAATCCCGTCGATCGTGAGGGCCTGTCCAGGGTCCCAAGACACACGGTCCCCCTGGGGTGATTCGGCCAGTTCGACGGTGGCCATCGACCGGTCCTTGTCATAGGTCACCCAAACAAAATGGGCTTGGGATTGAATTGCCCACAGCATCATCCAGACGCACAAAAATCTTGCCATACAGCAAATGACTTTACTCCAAAGTGCACGATGGCCAGGCCTCATGATCAAGAAGAAATCCGCGTGTCGCCCAAGCGTGTGTCATCCAAAATGACCTCGGCGATGCTGGGACTTTCGCCACCGCGCTGTTCCAGCCCGTCCCAGGCCTAAACACACGGCCCGGTATGGTTTTGTCGGAGGGCAACACCAGGAACCGTTATGAGAACCCGATTCGGCAGGAACACCCTCCTCTTGGCCGCCCTCGTGGCGCCCGGCGCATGGGCCCAGACCTTGAACATCGACCCGAGCGACGACATCTGGGCGTACGGACACGCCACGGACGGTGGCACCGACACTCTGATGCGGGTCTGGGGCGATGGGACGCGCAGTTATGAGCCGGGCTGGCCTCCTCCGGACGAGCTTTCCTATGGATATCTGAAGTTCGACCTTTCCGGGGTCTCGCCGGGCGAATACGTCGTCACCTCGGCCGTCCTGACCGTCACCCACCGTGTCACTTCGACCGGAACGTTCACGAAAGAAGCGGGCGAAACCCATCCTTTGGAAGTAAGGGCCCTTTCCGACGCGTTCTCCGAGGCCACCTGGGACTTCTCGGATCCAGGCACCCCTGGCCCCTCGTCCCAGCTTTACGGTACGGGCTCGCTCGACGCTTACGACGCCACCCAGTCTTTCCGGATCGCGTCCGACCTCACGGGGCAGGCCTTTACGGACGCGTTCAACGGCGCCGTTTCCGGGTCGGGTTCGATCGCGTTCGCTTTGACCAGCACGATGCCCGTCACGGGGATGGACGGCGCCCTGCCCTACCGGATCTTCACGAAGGAGAACACGGACAACGGCCTATGGCCCCGACTGGAGGTCACGTACCAGGCCGTCCCTGAACCGATGTCCCTTGCGGCCTTGGCCGCTGCCGCCGTCGCCTTGGCCTCCCGTCGCCGGAGGTGAGTCGGCCGGCTCTACGACCACAACGTACGAACAACCATGAAACGAGCCTTCACCCTTATCGAACTCTTGGTCGTCATCGCGATCATCGCGATCCTTGCTTCGATCCTGTTCCCGGTCTTCGCAAGGGCGAAAGAAAGCAGCCGAAAAGCCGTCAGCCTGACCCGGGCGAAACAAATGAGCGTCGGAGGGGCGCTGTACATGACGGACAGCGACGACACCTACTGGCCCCTGATGTACGTCGGCGAGGCCGGTCAGACCCAGCCGGACAACTATGGGTTCTTCCGCTGGCCGTGGTTGCTGAAGCCGTACGCGAAGTCCTTTGAGGTGTTCATCGATCCGATCGACGCGGAGCGGCCCGATTTCCGGGACCCGAATTCGGACATGTTCGGATACGCCTTCGGCTTGACCCCGAGCTTCGGTTACAACGCCCGGACGTTCTCGCCTGGGGAGGACCTTTCGATGCCGGACCTGGAGCCTTACCGGCCCGTCTCGACGAGCGCGGTTTCAGAGCCTGCTCAGACACTCTTGTTCGCGAGCAGCGTCTACAACGAACCTGCCGACAAACCGAAAGTCGGTTTCTACCGGGTCTATCCGCCGAGCAAGTGGACGCGGGAACTTCCGATGCGGGGCCGGTCGTTCGGCCACGTCTGGCCACGGTTCTTCGATACGTACGCGAGCACGGTCTGGGCCGACGGGCACGTCCGGTCGATGACGGTCTCGCAGTTGGACCACGAGAGTCTGTGGACCGCCTCTAAGCCTTGAGCGAATGGCGAGTAACATCGCCGGTGTGACCGGTGGAGACTGCGTCAAAGACTGCGCGCTGACCGCAAGCTGTTTCGATATCCGCTCCCATGAGATCCCCCCTCATGGGAGCGAGCTTGCCGACAGGTACGTCTTCCTGATGTCCGAGCTCGCCGACAAGCACGGCTCTGTCAAAGCGATGGAACTGACCCGGCGTCTCGGGGTGAACGCGGCGACCGTGACGCGCAACCTCCAGCGCCTCGAAACCGCCGGTCTCGTCCAAGTCGAGCGGCACAAAGGCGCCCGCTTGACGGACGAAGGTCGGCAACTCGCCGACATCATGCGGTACCGGCACGAGACGTTGGCGCGGTTCCTCCTCATCCACGGGGTCAAACCTTGTACGGCCCAAAAGGAAGCGGTCCGGCTGATGTCCGACCTCTCGCCCGAGACCCTTCGGGTCTTTGCGACGCTGCTCGCGGAACGCATGGCCTTCAAGGACAGGGAGAGCTGCACCGTCGTCAGTTGCAGTTGCCAGCAAGGGGAGTGCCTGCAGAGCAGGCTCCGCTCCACATCGAACTCTTAGCGTCAGAACAGGCCTTCGACGCTCAGATACCGCTCACCGGTGTCGTAACAGAAGGTCAAGACCCGGGCTCCGGCCCCCTCCCTGTCCAACGCTTTCGCGACGCCCGCGAGTGCCGCTCCCGAGGACGGGCCGACAAAGATCCCTTCCTCCTTTGCCGCCCGGACCGCATAGGAGAAGGCTTCCTCTTCCGACACCGTGATGGTCCCGTCCAAGGTGGAGACGTGGAGGTTTTCAGGGATGAACCCGGCACCCAGCCCCTGGAGACGATGGGGCCCAGGTTCGCCCCCACTGATCACAGCCGACTTTTCCGGCTCGACCGCGAACGTCTTCATCGAGGGGAACTTCGACTTCAGGGTTTCGCCGACCGCTGTGATGTGGCCGCCGGTCCCTACGCCCGTGACCAGGAGATCGAACCCTTCGGGAAAGTCCTCCAGGATCTCGACGGCCGTGGTCCGGAAGTGGGCGTCGAGGTTGGCCGGATTTTCGAACTGTTGAGGCATCCAAGCACCCTTCGTCGAAGCGACGATCTCTTCCGCCTGGGCGATCGCGCCCTTCATTCCCGACTCTCTGGGCGTCAGGACGAACTCGGCACCGAAGGCTGCCATGACCCGGCGTCGCTCGACCGACATCGACTCAGGCATCACAAGGATCAATCGGTAGCCCTTGACCGCGGCGACCATCGCCAGTCCGACTCCGGTGTTCCCAGAAGTCGGTTCGACGATGACGCCGTCCCGGGTCAACAACCCGCGACGTTCGGCGTCCTCCACCATCGAAAGGGCGATCCGGTCTTTGATGCTCCCTCCAGGGTTCGCCCGTTCCAGCTTCATCCAGATTTCGGACGATTCCGGGAAGAGTCGACGGATCCGGACGTGCGGTGTCCGGCCGATGGTTTCTAGGATCGATTCTGCTTTCATGTCAAGTGCTCAAATGTTGAATTCAAGAAGTTCTTCGACGGCGTGGCCGGGAGTCTGGAGACGGCTGGCGTTCGTGACCAGTGAACGTGGCGGCACGCTCGTCGTCAACCAGACGTTTCCGCCGATGGTGGAGCCCTTCCCCACGACGGTCGTGCCGCCCAAGATCGTGGCGTTGGCATAGACCGTCACGTCGTCTTCGAGCGTCGGGTGCCGCTTCGAACGGGCGAGGGCCTTGTCGACGCGGAGCGCGCCCAGCGTGACGCCCTGATAGAGCCGGACATTGTCGCCGATCACGGCCGTCTGACCGATCACGACGCCCGTCCCGTGGTCGATGGCGAAAGCCCGACCGATGACAGCCCCCGGATGGATGTCGATTCCGGTCTGACGATGGGCGTACTCGGCCATCAACCTCGGCATAAGAGGCACGCCGCAGTCCACAAGCACGTGGGCCACCCGGTAGACCGCGGTCGCATAGAAGCCAGGGTAGGCAAGGACGACTTCGTCCAAGCTCTCGGCACTCGGGTCCATTGCGAAGACCGCTTCTGCGTCAACGGTCAAGAGCCGTCGGACGTCTGGAAGGGCCGATTCGAAGCGGCTTTCCGTCTCCCCGCAGGGATGTCCTTCTGGCATGAGGGGGCGGACGGCCTCGATGAACAACTCTCGAAGAGCGTCTCGACCTGCCGGATCCCTGAATCCGATCGCTCCGCCGTCGTGGAAGTGCGGGAACAGGCACGATAGGGCCGTCCTGCAGAGTTCCTCCGAGCGGACGCGCAGTCCAGGCGGCAGTCCTCGACCTTCGAACGGGTCACTCTCCGATAGACCCGACGAAACTCCGGATCCGGCGACGGCCTCTCCGCACATGTGAATCTTTACGTCGGATTCACCGATCGCGTGCCGGCCCTTGACCCGAACGTCTGATCAGCCCGGGTACAGGGACCCGGGCACGTCCGAAAACCCTCCCGTCAACGCTTCCTTTTCCGCGAGAACCGGGAACCTTGCGGACGAGGCCCGGCATGGGTCGGTCGCACGGCGGAGTGCGGATGAGAGTGGTGTTCGCCTTGTCCTCCGGAGACGGCCGACTGGAAAATGAGGCGCGAGGCCCTTTCCGCGGCGGGTCCGGCAAGGTTCGCCGTCAGCGGCTCCGCGACTTTGCCCCGCGTCCTTCCGGTGCGCGCAGCGTGCGGCGCGGCGGTGCTTCTCGGCGAGACTTCCAGTTCTTTACCCGTCAAACGTTCGATGTCCCGGACGTCCTTCGACTGGTCGGGAAGCGCGATCGTGATGGCTTTGCCTCTGGATCCGGCCCGACCGGTCCGCCCGATACGGTGGACGTAGTCGTCGGCCTTCTCAGGCACGTCGAAATTGATGACCAGACCGATGTCCTTGACGTCGATCCCTCTCGCCGCAATGTCCGTGGCGACCAGGATGCGGTACTCGCCGTCTTTGAACCCCTGGAGGGCTTCCCGCCGTTGGGCGAGCGTCCTGTCGGAATGGATCTCGGCTGCCGAATGTCCCTGGTTCCGGATCGATTTGGCCAGTTTCCTCGCGCCGTGACGGGTCCTGGCGAAGACAAGGACCGAGCCCCGGTTTTCATCGAGCAGGCTGTGCAGAAGCGGCTGCTTCCCTTCGTGCTGCACATAGAAGAGTTCCTGACGGACCAGTTCGCTAGGCGTACCTGCAGGGGCGACGTCGATACGGACGGGCCGGTACAGATACGCGTCGGCCAGATCCGCGATCTCCTTGGGCATCGTGGCGCTGAACATGAGCGTCTGACGACGCTTCGGCACCGTATCGAGGATCTTCTTGATGGCGGGCGCAAAGCCCATGTCGAGCATCCGGTCGGCTTCGTCGAGCACGACGATGGATACGCGGTCGAGTCGGACCGTCTTTTGGTTCAAGTGGTCCTGGAGCCTGCCCGGGGTCGCGACGATGACACGGTGTTCACGTCGGAGCTGTTGCACTTGCTTGCCCATCGAGGCGCCCCCGATCACGAGGACACACGGGACGTGCAGCTTGTGGAACGTTTCGGCGATCTGTTGGGCCAACTCGCGGGTCGGTGCCAAGACGAGTCCCACCTGGCCCGGCTTGAGAAGCTGGACCATCGGGAGGCCAAAGGCTAAAGTCTTTCCCGTACCCGTCTGGGCGATGCCGACAAGGTCGGCCCCCGACATGGCGACGGGGATCGCCTTTCCTTGGATGGGTGTAGGTTCGACGATGCCGTGACGCTTGAGCGACTGGCACAGGTCGGGGGTGACACAGAGGGGCGCGAAGCCCGAATTCGTTCGTTGTGACATAAAAAGTGGTCGCGCTCTGCGCGCGTGCTGCGAGTGATCCGCCAGGTCCGCCGTAGCAGGGGCGGAGAACCTGTGCGCAAGCGCTTCCCGATGGGATCCTCGCGCGGGGAGAGTGTCGTCCTAATCCGGACGAAAGGGGATGATACCCTTTTCATAGGCACGCGAGGCGTGTTCCGAGAGGCTTCGGGGTATTTCGGACTAGGCCAGAGTGAAAGCCGACCGTGGCCGGGACTCCAGGTCGGGCTCGGCCCGCCATTGGTGTGCGACGTCCCGCATCACCAGAGCGTGGTCGAAAACGACGGTTCCTGGAGGATAGTGGCGGCCGTCCTCAAAGTAGCTCGCCCGGATCCGCAAGACGGCCATCGGCCAGACGTCCCACTCGTAGGTCCAGAGTCGGACGGCCCCCAGGCTGGCCGGATCACGGGACGGAGAGAACCCGACGCTGCCGGCTTCGAAGAACCGGCTCGCTTCAGCCAGGGAAGCAAAACACGAGTCCTTTGGCATGTACGGAGCGTCTTCCCCCCAGACTTCGACCGAGGCCTCGCCGTCCTCCGATTCCATCGACAACCGGATGCTATGGTCGGTATCCTCGACGCTGAAGCTCGCAGCGTGTTGCTCGCCGGGGAACACTCGCCCGCCCGCCCACCTGTTCAGGGCCGATCCCGTGTCCCGCCGGACGACGAAAACGCCTTCGCGCAACGTGCCGTCGGGATCGTCCCACTCCACAGCGATACGGTGCGCAGCGTTCTCGCTGGCCGCTCCAAGGAACACGGGAAACCCTACCGGTCGAAGCTGTTCCAACCGGATGAGACAGACACCGACGACCGCATGTCCGCCCTGAAGCTTCGGTCGCAAAGGGGCCGGGAGCCCGGCCGCGACGACCGTTGGATCCGCTCTGAAGTTCAGCAGGACCCTTCGCTTGATGGTTCCTTGTACGGTAGGAAGTAGCAACGCTTCTTCCAGTGTATCGGACGCCCTCTCGAATCCCGTCACATTGGTCCAGGAGCCGATGGATCAATCTCCATGTTCCGGTCATGTTGCCTGGTACCATGACGTCCAATCCTCGGAGAAACACCGCCCTATGAGCAAAGTCAGAGTCCTCGTCGGTACGAAAAAAGGCGCCTTTGTCTGCACGTCGGACGAGGCCCGTCAAGACTGGGCCATCGAAGGCCCGTTCTTCTGTGGTTGGGAGATCTACCACGTCAAAGGCTCGCCCGTCGATCCTGACCGCATCTTCGCTTCGCAGACGAGCGGTTGGTTCGGCCAGATCATCCAGCGGTCTGACGACGGTGGGAAGACCTGGAACCCGCCTGGAAGCAAGCCCGAAGACCTCGTGAACGAAATGGGTTGGCCTCAGGGCGAAAGCAACAAGTTCGTCTACGACGGTGTCGCCGGCACGCACAAGTGGTACGACGGGACGCCCCACCCTTGGGAGTTCAAGCGCGTGTGGCACCTCGAGCCGTCGCTGTCCGATCCCAACGTCGTCTTTGCCGGAGTCGAAGACGCCGCCATGTTCAAGTCGTCCGACGGTGGTGCGAGTTGGACGGAACTGAGCGGTCTTCGGACCCACACGACGGGGCAGGACTGGCAACCCGGCGCCGGCGGTATGTGCCTCCACACGATCCTGATCGACCCCACCGATCACGACCGGATGTTCGTCGCCATCTCGGCGGCGGGAGCGTTCCGCACTGACGACGGCGGGACGACTTGGAAGCCCGTCAACCGCGGGTTGAGTTCGAACTTCATGCCCGATCCGGACGCCGAGGTCGGGCACTGCGTCCACCGCATCGCGTTCCACCCGTCGAAGCCACAGACCCTCTACATGCAGAAGCACTGGGACATCATGCGCAGCGACGACTCGGGCGACATGTGGCGCGAAGTCAGCGGCAATCTGCCGAGCGACTTCGGCTTTCCGATCGACGTCCACGCCCACGAACCGGAGACGGTCTACGTCGTGCCGATCAAGTCGGATTCCGAGCACGTTCCGCCGGACGGAAAGCTGCGCGTCTACCGCAGTCGGACGGGCGGCAACGAGTGGGAGGCGCTCACTCAAGGGCTGCCTCAAAAGAACTGCTACGTCAACGTCCTTCGCGAGGCCATGGCGGTGGACACGTTGGACGAATGCGGCGTCTATTTCGGTACGACGGGCGGCCAGGTCTACGTGTCACCGAACAGTGGCGACAATTGGACGGCCATCAACGAGCACTTCCCTCCCGTCCTCTCGGTCGAGGTCCAGACCCTCAAGTGATCCGCGTCACGCTGCCCCACCACCTTCGCAACCTCGCCGGAGTCGGACCGGAAGTCGAACTGGACGTCGACAGGCCCGTAACGGTGTCGACGGTCCTCGACGCACTGGAGGCCCGGTATCCGGTCTTGCGGGGAACAGTGCGCGATCACGGCACTTTGAAAAGGCGTCCTTTCCTACGGTTCTTCGTGTGCGGGAGGGACGTCTCTCTCGAGCCTTCCGACAAAGAGCTACCGATGGACGTCACCGAGGGAGCACAACCGTTCATGATCGTCGGCGCGATCGCGGGCGGCTGAACGTCGGCGCTGGACCCGTTCAGTAGTTCGGCATGTCGGGACGGACGGTCTCGATCCAGGCTCTGATCCCGCCTTGAAGGTCGTGGACCTTTCGGAACCCGGCCGCCCGAAGTAGGAGGACCGCTTCGGCGCTTCGCGACCCCATGAGACAGTGGATCACGGTCTCGGCCTCGGGATCGAGGTCGAGCAAGCTACCGGGAAGGTCTCGGAGCGGGATCAGCCGGGAGCCAGGGATGCGGTTGATCTGGAACTCGTGGGGTTCCCGAACGTCGAGAAGGACGAAGTCGCGACCGGCAGACCGCCATGCTTCGAACTCGGTCACTGAAAGACCGTCGGGACCGAGTGCAGCCGCACCGACCCCGCAGAACGCGGGATAGTCGATCAGTCCCGTGAGCGACGGTCGGTCGCCGCACGCCGGACAATCCGGATCGCGCGCGATTTGTATCTCCGTGAACGTCATCGCCAGGGCGTCGTACATGAGGAGGCGGCCGACCAGAGGCTTCCCCTTTGCCAGCACGAGCTTGACCGCTTCCGTCGCTTGGATGACTCCGATGACCCCCGGTAAGATTCCCAAGACGCCTCCTTCGGCGCAGCTCTGTACGGTTCCCGGAGGCGGCGGTTCCGGGAAGAGGCAACGGTAACACGGCCCTCCAGGAGCGGCGAACACGGTCGATTGGCCGTCGAACCGAAAGATCGAGCCGTAAACGTTCGGCTTGCCGAGCAACACGCACGCGTCGTTGACCAGATACCGCGTCGGAAAATTGTCCGTCCCGTCGAGGACGACGTCGTACCCTCCTAAGGTCTCAAGGGCGTTTTCGCTGGTCAGGAACGTCTCGTGCGCGATCACGTCGATATGAGGATTGATGTCTTGGATTCGGGCTGTCGCCGCCGCGATCTTGCTGTGACCGACCGACGTCGTCCCATAGAGGATTTGCCGTTGCAGGTTCGACGTGTCGACGACGTCGAAATCGATCAGACCGATCGTGCCGATCCCGGCTGCGGCGAGGTAGAGCGCTGCGGGCGAGCCAAGGCCCCCGACTCCGACGATCAGCACCTTCGCGGCTTTGAGGCGCTCTTGCCCTTCGAGCCCGACCTCCGGCATGATGAGGTGCCGGCTGTACCGCATGGTCTCTTCGTTGGTCAGGTGGGACACGGTTCCGATTCTGAGCCATACGTGCGGTCGTCGCCGGGTTGGCCGTGCGACAGGTTCCAGCCAGGAGCCTGACGTGTCATCATAGACGTGCCCGTGTTCGGAAAGCGATTCCACCTCCTCGTCCTCGCCGCAAGTTGCACGTTCGTCGGTGCGGCGGCGTTTGTGGCGCCTCGCGACCCGGCGCCCAAGCCGGATCCTAAGCGCGTTCTTAGCTATAACCGCGACGTCCGCCCGATCTTGAGCGAACACTGCTTCCGCTGCCACGGGCCTTCGGCGAAGGAGGGTCAAGCCGGTCTGCGCCTCGATCTTGCCGAAAGCGCGACCAAGGACCGGGACGGCCGGCACGTGATCCATCCCGGCAAGTCGTCCGAGTCGTCGATCCTGCTCAGGATCAGGCCTGAGACGCCCGAACTTGCCATGCCTCCGCCGGACTCCGGCGTCAAGCCGTTGTCCGACGAAGACGTCGCGACGATCAAGGCCTGGATCGACCAAGGGGCTAAGTACGAAAAACTCTGGTCGCTGATCCCGCCGAAGTCCCCGGCCCTTCCCATCGTCCAAGACACGAAATGGGTCCGTAACCCCATCGACACCTTCGTCCTGCGGCGGCTCGAAGACGCCGGGTTGACCCCGGAGCCTGAGGCCGACAAGGCCACGCTGCTTCGCCGTGCGACACTGACCCTGACCGGGTTGCAGCCGACACCTGCCGAGCTGGACGCGTTCCTCAAAGACGGTTCGAAGAACGCTTACGACAAGGCTGTGGACAGGCTTCTCGCAAGCCCGAGGTACGGCGAACATCAAGCCCGGTATTGGCTCGACGCCGTCCGCTACGGCGACACACACGGCCTGCACCTCGACAACGAGCGCGCGATCTATCCTTACCGCGATTGGGTCGTGCGGGCCTACAACCAGGACTTGCCGTACGACAAGTTCGCGCTCTGGCAGCTAGCGGGGGACTTGCTTCCGGCTCCGTCGACCGACCAACTCATCGCTACGGGCTACATCCGGATGAACCCGACTACGAACGAGGGCGGCGCCATCGCTGAGGAGTTCCAAGCGAAGAACACGTTCGACCGGGTCGACACGACGTCCACCGTCTTCCTCGGCCTCACTGTAGCTTGTGCCCGGTGCCACAGCCATAAGTACGACCCCGTCACCCAGGCCGACTACTACCGCCTGTTCGCCTTTTTCAATTCGACTGCGGACGAACCTCTCGACGGCAACCTGTTCACTCCAGACCCTGTCCTTCGCGCACCGTTCCCTGAGGACGAGAAGAAGCTGAAGACGATGGCGACGGACCTTGGAAAGCTCGAGGCCAAGGTCGACGTCCAGGCGGCGCAAAAGTGGCTCGCCGGTAGGCGCGTCGAGTTTCCGACGGTCGGCAAATGGGAGGTGTCGGACCAAGTCCAGGCGCCGAGTTTCGACGCCGCGTACGACACGGAGAGCGAGCCTCAAAACTGGATGCCGGTCGATCTGAAGCCGGAAACGCCTTTGACGTTCTTTACAAAGGAGAACGCATACGCCTACTTACGCACGACCGTCGCCTCGGCGAAAGCCCAAGAGGTCGGGCTTCGTCTTTCGAGCGACGATGCGATCAAAGTCTGGGTCAACGGCGACCTCGTCCATGCCAACAAGGCCCTTCGCGGCATCGGGCAGAGTTACGATTCGATCCGCATCAAGCTAAGGGCCGGGGACAACGCCATCGTCGTGAAAGTCGCCAACGCCGGTGGCCCCGGTGGCGTCTTCTATGGCCTCGGTGACGACACGGACAAGCGCGCGACCGAGGTCGCCAAGCTCCAAGGCAAACCTGAAGGCGAGCAGGCCTTACGCCGTCTCTATCTTCAGGCCGGGCCCGACTCTCCCGCTGCGGCCGCCTATCGGGAGCAGGCCAAGTCGTACGACACCTTCCTGGCGTCGATCCCGCAAACGCTCGTCGCTAAGGAGCTCCCCAAACCCCGTCCCACGTTCGTGCTGCGTCGTGGTGAATACAACCTGCCCTCGGACCCCGTCGAAAGGGCGATTCCCGAATCTCTCGGATCGTTGCCCAAGCGCGCGCCTGTCAACCGGCTCGGGTTCGCCGAGTGGCTGACCGCGAAAGACAATCCGTTGTTCGCCCGCGTCTTCGTCAACCGGATCTGGCAGCAACATTTCGGGACCGGCCTCGTCAAGACAGCGGAGGATTTCGGTAACCAGGGGGAGTGGCCGAGCCATCCCGAGCTCCTGGACTATTTGGCGACGAAGTTCGCAAAGGACGGGTTCAGCCTGAAGAAGCTGCATAAGGCGATCGTGACGAGCGCGGCGTTCCGCCAGCGGTCTTCTGTGAAGGGCAAGAAACTCCAAGTCGACCCTGAGAACCGCTTGGTCTCACGCGGACCCCGGTTCCGCTTGGACGCCGAAGTCTTGCGAGACCAAGCCCTCTCCGCTTCGGGTCTTCTCTATGAGAAACCGGGTGGCAAGGGGTTCAAACCGTACCAGCCGGCAGGCCTCTGGGAGGAAGTCGCGTTCCTAGACAGCACGACCGCCCGTTATCAGCAGGACACGACGCAAGAGATCTACCGCCGCAGCCTCTACCTCTTCTGGAAACGGACGTCGCCGCATCCGGTGATGTTGACTTTCGACGCTCCGATGCGGGAAATGTGCGTCGTCCGGAGGGCAAGGACGAACACACCGTTGCAGGCCTTGGTCACGATGAACGAGCCGGCCTTTCTCGAAGCATCGCGAGAGTTCGCCGAACGGATCCTCAAAGGCCCGTCGAAGACGGACGACGACCGGCTCGCTGAGGCCTTTCGGTTGTCCCTCGGACGGGCGCCTTCCAACGACGAGGTCGTGACGCTGACATCGGCGTTACGGCGGTACGGAGAACGCTACGCGAACGACCCCGCTTCGGCCAAAGAACTCGTCTCCGTCGGCATGACGCCGCCCGACCCGGCCGTGGATCCGCAGAAGCTCGCAGCGTGGACGATCGTCTGTTCGACATTGTTCAACCTGGACGAGTTTTTGACCCAGCACTGACTTCCGGACCGGACCGTCCGAGGACCGACCAACGTCATACGGAACGCGATCTGGGCGACCGGGCCGGCCCCTCGGCAGACGAGCGGTCTGGCGTCATTGGCCGAGCAACGCGAGAGTCACGTCCACACCTCAATGCCAGAACCGAAACGGTGGCGAAGGACGTTCACACAGGACCACGAGGTCCGGCATCAACGCGCTCTCTTTCCGATCCAGGCCGTATCGATCCCGTGCCCCATGAGGATTTCGGACAATTGCCCGACGTGTCCGCTCAAGTGACGCAGGTTGACCAATTGGTGGTCCAGGCGCGAGAGGCCCTTATAGTAGGGAAAGCGACAATCGGACTCGTCGAGATCGAGCGCTTCGATCCGTGGCTGAACCCGCTTGCGGACGTCGGCACAATAGGAGGCCAACTGGTCCTTCGAGTACGGCGGGAGGTCTTGCGGCGGGTTCCAAAGCGGCGGGACCTGCGGATCGTGGTCCGGCCATGGGCTGAACTCGTCTGGACACGCGTGAAGATAGAGGTCGGTGTAGTACAGAGTGTGGTACACGATACGCCAGTACAACCTTGGGTTGACGCCCGAGAGCCACACGTCGTCCGGGCATTCTTCGATCGTCTGACCCAACATCTGAAGGGCGGCAAAGTACTGACCGGCCAGGGCCGACTGAAGCGGGGTCACACGCTGATTGTGGCCGGTCGGCCCCAAGCCCCGCTATCCCTTGCGCCACTTGCCGGGCCAGGGCCGGAAAAGGCCACGTTTCTCGCTCCTCGGGGTCTGGAGCTGTTCGATGAGGCCGGCGACCCTCTCTAACTGGAGGCCCCACTCGAGAAAGCCCGTCAAACGCAGCTTCGCCGCGAGGTCCCAAAGGACGCTCACGTAACGTTTGAGGGCTTCGACCACGGAGGCTTGAGAGGCGTTGTGTTCAGGCATCGTTTCAAAGACCGACGCCGTTCTTGCACCGCAGATTCCCGGATTTTTGAAAGACAAGGGACGAAGTGACCGTCGTCGCCGCGAAAGGCCAAGCTACACTGCGGCTATGAAAGGGTGGAACCTGATCTTCGTCATCGCTATGCTGGCCTTGTCCGGTTGTGGCGCCGGGGCCGGAGACAACGTTACGGTCCAGGACGCCCAGGGCAACAAAGTCACGACCGATCGCGACGGAGGCAAAGTCACGGTCGAAGGGGCAAAGGGTGAAAAGGCGACCTTCGAATCGGACGGAAAGGGTGGAGGCACCGTGACGAGCACGACGCCCGAAGGGAGGCAGTCGATGACTTCAGGGACGTCGTTCCCGGAATCGGAGCTCGGTCTTCCGTTCTATCCGGGGTCGACGGAGAAGCCTGAGGGAAGTTTTAAGTCGGAGTCACCGACCGGATCGAGCCATATGTCCGTCCGTTCGACCAAGGACGAACAGGCTAAGGTCGCGGCGTTCTATAAGTCCAAGTTAAAGGATCCGACCTCGGTGTCGACCAATGGGAACGAAATGTTGACGGGCAAGTTACCGGACGGTTCGAACGTACAGAACACGGCGACCCGCGAGGAGGGACAGTCGGAGACGACCATCGGCGTCCTCGTCGTCCGCGAAAAGCACTGAGGTCCTGCTCCGCTCTTACGTTCGACGCTCCGTCACCGATCCGTCTCTTGCGCCTTCGCGCGTGAAGGACGCCAATGTCGATCAGCATTAAGCCGAACCTGTTCGTCCGGATCGAGCAGCTCGAAGGCGAAAACGCGCCGCGCCCGCTACCGTTGAGCAGCGGTTTTTCCGTCGGCCGCGCCTACGAGGTGCTCGGGATCCATGCGCCGTCCGAATCGTCCGAAGCCTTCTTGATCCTGAAGAACGACCGTGACGAGATCTGGTTCGTCTCGAACCGCCACGTCCGCATCGTCGAGCATCGGCCGGTGAGACACGTCCCTCAGAACAGCGTCCATCGCGACGGCGTCGCCAGACCGTCGCGCTGAACACCGGGTAAACCCTCGCGATGGACGGGCACAAGGAGTACACGAGAGACGGAGTGACGGTGGTCTGGAAGCCAGAGTTGTGCCGCCATTCGGGTCTCTGCGCCCGCGGGTTGCCGGACGTGTTCGATCCCAAGCGCCGTCCATGGATCGACATGGACATGGCCGACGTCCGACAGATCGTCGAGCAAGTGACCCGGTGCCCTTCGGGCGCGCTGAGCATCCGGGCCGAGGACGAGGACGGCCTGTGCGTCCGTCGCCAACTCTAGATCTTGAGAGTCCTGTGACCGGTGCGCTTCCTCGTGCCCGCCGTCCGTCCTAACGCTCGACGAAATGTACGAACGCAGGTCGATGCCGCTTCTTCCCTGGTCGAAGTTCAGACGGCGGGTCGCGCGCCACGCCTTGATCGCTTCGACCATGATTTTGGCCGCGCTCGGGATCGGGATCCTCGGCTATCACTTCGTAGGGAGCCTCGGATGGATCGACTCCTTGCTCGAGGCGTCGATGATCCTCGGTGGGATGGGGCCTGTTTCACCGCCCCGTTCCGACGCGGCCAAGGTCTTCGCGTCTTTCTATGCGCTGTTCTCAGGACTGATGTTCATCGGCATCGCCGGCGTCATCGTCGCCCCCATTGCCCACAGGATCCTCCACCGCTTCCATCTGGAGGACGTCCAAGAAGGGGACGCCTGACAACGGCCGTCCAGGGCTCTCGGCCGACGGCGGGCCTTCAAGCCGGTTCCTTACCGTTCTCGGCTAGAACGTCCGAAGGTCGGTCGGCTTCGACGTGCTAGCAGACCCAGACTTTCGGCTCGTCCGTGCGTAACAAGAGGCCATAGAGAGCCATCGCTCATTCGGCAACGGTGCCGACCAGGGTCACCGTTCCGCCCGCACCGACCGACCTGACGCGTGGGCCTTCGTTGCTGTTGCCGACCGTTCTGCTTTCCAAGAGAAAGACCGTTTTGCCGTGGCAGGCGACCCCCGTCGTCGCCCATCCGCCCTCGCTCTTCGACACGACCGTTTGCCGTCCGTCTCGGGCGATACGGACGACCCGCCCTATCGAAGGGACAGCCGCGTACAGCGAACCGTCACTCCCGACAGTGAGGCTCCAGACGTTCGGTCGGCCACGGTCGTCAGCATAGAGCTTGTCGCTCACCGTGCCTCCGATCTGGGCATGGAGACGAAGCACGCCGTCCCGGCCCGCCTTCAGGATCCTTGCGCCGTCGGACGCATAGAGATCGCCGTCAGGGCCCCATGCCAACGCCCGCACCTGCCCTAAAGCGCCAAGCTTGCCTTCGGGCGAGCCTGACCCACGGAAAAGGCTGGTCCGCCCGCCCCGGTCTGTCACGAGAACGCCCTTCTCCTGATGGACAAGTGAGCCCTCTTTGTCCACCAGGAAGACGCCATGGAGCGCGTCCACCGAACTTGTGACGGCACGGTCATAACGGCCGTCCGGTTTGAGACGGTGGACGGAACTCCTCCACGCCCCGCCGGATTCGTGAAGGGTCTCGGCATAGAGTCTCCCGTCGAGTCCCTTCGTGACCCAATGACAGTGAAACCGGTCGACGAGCTTCTTCGGCTTGACGCCGGCTTCAAATCTCCAGATCCCGTTGTGGAGAGCGTCGCCGGTCAGGACGGACGTCGCCGAAAGCGCGACGATCCCGTTTCCGGGATGGGCACCAGCGAACAGGGCTGATCCGGCCAAGACGGTGACGAAGGACGCTTTCAGCATGGTGGTTTTCAGGGAACGATGCGGGCGCCGCCGCCGGTTCCCAGACTTCAACCCGCTTCGTAATTGTGATAGAACCACAGCTCGCCAAGGGCCCACGCGACGGCACCGGACACCATCAGCCACCCGGCGAGCGCTTTCCCGCCGTAGACCAAGCACCAGAGTCCACCGATGAAGACAGCGACGACCGCGACGATGCGGACGGGCCTGTGGGCCAGCCATGACGCGCCTTCGAGCAGGTTGAGGGCGTTCGCAGCGGCTTCCAGGATGCTCAGCGGCATGTCAGGTTTACGGAACGGGCCGTCCACGGTTCCAGCGACCTAAGGCTCCTCCAGTCGTTTCACTCACTCCCTTGTTCACTCCCCGCCGCGCTACAATAGGTTCACCGCCATGGATCCTCGACGAGAGCACGAACTCCTGATGACCCGCCGCCAGCTTTTCGGCAAGACGGCGATGGGGGTCAGCACGGCCGCCCTGCACACGCTCCTGCGCGGCAGCGGACTCGGAGGGGGGCTCGTCGCGAGCGCGATCGCCCAAGCGCAACAGCAGGCCAAGATCGGCAAACCTCGACCCGGCCTTCCCGGCATGCCGAATTTCGCGCCCAAAGCCAAGCGCGTGATCATGCTGTTCATGAACGGCGGCCCGAGCCAGCTCGACCTCTTCGACTACAAGCCGAAAATGGACGAGAAGTTCGACGTCGACCTCCCGGACGAGATCCGCATGGGGCAGCGCATCACGACGATGACGAGCGGACAGGCCCGCTTTCCCGTCGCACCGAGCAAGTTCAAGTTCCAGAAGTACGACAACAACGACGAGGGCCTGTGGGTCAGCGAACTGCTCCCCCACACCGCTTCGATCGCGAAGGAGCTCTGCGTCATCAAGTCGATGTGGACGGAGGCGATCAACCACGACCCTGCCGTCACCTACATCCAAACAGGCTCTCAACTTCCCGGCCGTCCCTCGCTCGGCGCGTGGGTCAGCTATGGCCTCGGCTCGATGAACGAAGACCTCCCCACGTACGTCGTCCTCCACGCGAAAGTCAGCAGCGGAAAGGTCGACCAGGCGCTCTTCAGCCGTCTTTGGGGCACGGGCTTCCTTCCGAGCGAACACCAGGGCGTTTCGCTCCGCTCGAGCGGCGACCCGATCCTCTACCTCGACGATCCGCACGGCCTCGACCGCAAGACGAGGCGCGAGATGCTGGACGACCTCGCCAAGCTCAACCAGATGCAGGTCGACCAGTTCGGCGACCCCGAGATCGCGGCCCGCATCCAGCAGTACGAAATGGCGTACCGCATGCAGTCCAGCGTCCCCGAACTCATGGAGATGAAGGACGAGCCAGAGGAAGTCTTCGACCTCTATGGCCCGCAGTCCAAAGAGCCCGGCACCTTCGCCGCATCGTGCCTGCTCGCCCGGCGCATGGCCCAACGCGGCGTGCGCTTCATCCAGATCTGGCACCGCGGGTGGGACCAGCACGGCAACCTTACGGTGGACTTGCCCAGCCAGTGCAAGGACACAGACCAGGCCTCGGCCGCGCTCGTCAAAGACCTCAAACGGCTCGGCATGCTCGACGACACCCTCGTCGTCTGGGGCGGCGAGTTCGGGCGCACGATCTATTGTCAAGGCCCCCTCACCCGCGAAAACTACGGCCGCGACCACCATCCGCGCTGCTTCACCAGATGGATGGCCGGTGGCGGCGTCAAACCGGGCATCAGTTATGGCCACACCGACGACTTTTCGTACAACATCGTCGACAAGGACGGCCGCATGATCGACCCATCGGTGGACGCTTTCACTCCCGGCGCGGTCCACATCCACGACATGAACGCGACGATGCTGCACTTGCTCGGCATCGACCACACGAAGCTCACCTACCGTTACCAAGGCCGAGACTTCCGCCTGACCGACGTGCACGGTCACGTCGTGCAAGACCTGCTGGCGTAAGCCCCCTCCTCGTGTGAAGGCGATGGTTCGTGCGCCGAACATGAGGAGGGGG